>CAJJAB010000096.1 GCA_905181895.1 Flavobacteria bacterium MS024-2A
GGCTTTTTGGGAATGCTTCATTTAGAAATTATTCAAGAACGCTTAGAGCGAGAGTTTGATATGACAGTGATTACAACCGTTCCTAATGTTTCATATTATGCGTTCACCAAAAAAAACCCAAATGAAATTTTGATGGTGAATAACCCTTCTGATCTACCTGATCCCTCTTTTTTGGATCGTGTCGAAGAGCCTTATATCAAGGCAACTATAATTACCAAATCTGAATTTGTTGGAAATGTAATGTCCCTTTGCATTGAAAAAAGAGGGCAAATAACAAATCAAACTTATCTAACACCCGAAAGAGTAGAGTTGAGTTTTGATATGCCTTTAGCTGAAATTGTTTTTGATTTTTATGATCGCCTCAAGACTGTTTCCAAAGGCTATGCTTCATTTGATTATGCTCCGACAGGCTTACGCCCATCAAAATTAGTTAAAGTCGATATCTTATTAAATGCAAGTCCTGTAGACGCATTGTCTGCATTAATTCATACAGACAATGCCTATAATATTGGGAAAAAGATGTGTGAAAAATTACGTCAACTAATTCCCAGACAACAGTTTGATATTCCTATTCAAGCGGCTATTGGAGCTAAAATTATTTCTAGAGAAACCATTAAGGCCTTACGAAAGGATGTAACTGCCAAATGTTATGGTGGTGATATTTCACGAAAAAGAAAGCTCCTTGAAAAACAGAAAAAAGGGAAAAAGAAAATGCGTCAAATTGGAAATGTAGAAATTCCTCAACAAGCATTTATGGCCGTTTTGAAATTAAACGATTAGACCATTATTGCTTATTTTTAAACTTAAAAGCCTTTTCAAAAAAAGAATTGGCTTTAAAAACTTTTTCTATGTTACAAAAAAACGCTCTCAGCATAAGAAAAGCTGTCCATAGTGATCTCCCTGTTTTAATGGAATTTGAACAGGCGCTTATAAAACATGAACGGCCTTTTGCTTCAAACTTAAAGGAAGGTTTAATTTCTTATTATGACATCAAACATTTCATAGAAAGTCTTGACGCAATGCTTTATGTAGCTGAATTTAAAGGGAATATCGTAGGGTCTGGCTATGCGCAAATTAAAAAATCTGTTGCGTATAAAAAACCGGAGCGGTATGCTTATTTGGGTTTTATGTATGTTATCCCAGAACATCGTGGCAAGGGAATTAATGGCTCATTAATCAAAAAACTATTGGAGTGGGCACACAACAAAAATATACTTGAAATACAATTGGATGTCTATGCCAAAAATGAAAGTGCCGTAAAGGCCTATGAAAAATTTGGCTTCAAGCCTGACTTATTAAAAATGAGATTTTAACCCTTCCGCTTTTTGTCTATGAAGAAATTAATCCTACTATCCCTCTTTTCCTTAACACTCTATAATTGTAATGATCCTATTGTTTTTGATCAAAAAAAAATTCGCTCCCAAATTACCCTTGAAGAAACAAAATCCATTTTATTTACTCTTTCCAGTAATGAGATGAAAGGGCGAGATTCCAATACAGGTGGATATTTCAAAGCTGCTGATTTTGTGATAGCCTATTTTAAAGAAAACCGTATTACGCCATTTTATCCTGAGTATAAAGATTCGTTGGTCACACAGGGCGTTCTGTCTTATAATATTGTCGGGAACATTGGAAATTATAAACCAAAACAAAAAACAGTTATGATTGGTGCGCATTTAGACCACCTGGGTATCAAAGAAACTGAAGGAGATATTATTTACAATGGTGCCAATGATAATGCCGCAGGATCGACTGCGGTCATTCAAATTGCTCGTTTTTTAGCTCAGTACAAATGGAAACAAAATATTATCATCGCGCTTTTTGCAGATGAAGAAAAAGGTTTAAAAGGAGCATATCATTTGGCAGAGCGCATAATAGAAGAAGGGGTAGACTTGGCTTATATGGTCAACTTTGAGATGATTGGGACGACATTAACTTCAGGAGAAAACCAAGTGTATCTAACGGGGTATAAACGCTCAAATATGGCAGATGAAATGAATAAGATTTCATCTGATTTTGTTCAATTCCTCCCTCAAGCCAAAGAATTAAATTTATTTAAACGTTCTGATAATTATGCTTTTCATGAAGTTTTTAACGTACCCGCTCAAACGCTTTCTTCTTTTGACTTTAAAAATTTTGATTTCTATCATAAAGCTGGAGATGAGGCTGAAAAGTTAAACATGGAAAACATGAATCAAATTATAAGCACTTCTGCATTCACTTTGGCCAAACTACTTGAAGAGCAAGTAACAATCTCGCTGATTCAAAAGCAATAACGATTCTTGTTTTTTAACATAAAAAGTTAGGTTTCCTGCTTCTTTGTCCTTTCTCTTTTTCAGTGTATATTTGAGAAAATGTGCCGGATAAATGTAACCTATGTCAATGGAAATTCCCTTCTGGATGGTGATTCTGTAAAACTCGCTAAAGACTTAAAAGTCAAGGGTGCAGGAATAACATTAAAAAGAGGGACCGTTGTCAAGAACATTCGTGTTACTAACGGTTCAAAGGAAATCGAATATAAAATCAAAAAAAGAAGCATTGTTTAACGAACACAGTTCGTTCAAAAAATGTAATTGACAATAATATTATGTTGTTTCAGCCCTTTAAAACACTATTGTTTGGCTTTGCGTTTTCCCCGTCTCTCAGGGCAAATGTCTATGAGGCAACACGCTTAGCTCAATATTTTAACGCAGCTCTCATTTTTGTGCACGTGGGTCAAAAAACACCAAAGAAAGAAGTTGAATTTCAGCAGCTCTTAAGGGCGTGTCAAACAAAATCAGATCAAGTCCAAACCTATTGGAAAGAGGGAGACCCCATAACCACTTTAGCAGGGGCGTGTAAAGAATTTGATGTTGATTTATTGCTTTTGGGGGCACTTAAAAGAGAAAATGTTGTTAAATATTACCTTGGTTCCATTGCTCGAAAACTGACTCGTCAAGCGCCTTGCTCTGTGTTGCTAATGTTAAAACCTTCTATTGATCGGAGTCCTTGTAAACATATCGTTGTCAATGGTTTTGACAGTCCCCAAACGCAAGAAACAGTGGAAGCTGCTTTTCATGTAGGCAAAGCCCTGGCTTCAGACAAAATTACAGTTGTAGAAGAAATTAGTGAGTCTCGTGTTGCCGTATCGGTAAATGATGATCGAAGTTTACGATTAGCAACCCTTCGTAAAGAAAAAATTGACAGAAAAGAAAAAATACGTGTTACAGATATTATTAAAAAAATTCCTAATTCTGTTACTGACGGGTTAAAGTATGAAACACAAAGTGTTTTTGGCCGAAGGGGATATTCTATCGGTCATTACGCCAAGGTTGTGAGAGCTGATTTATTGGTTATGAATGCTCAAGAAGAACAGCGTTTTTACCATCGTTTTTTTCCAAGAGACTTAGAGCACATTTTAGCCGAACTACCCACAGACGTATTAATTATTCATTCAAAAAAAAATGGCTAAAAAAAGACCAATATTAGCTTTTGCAAAGGA
>CAJJAB010000097.1 GCA_905181895.1 Flavobacteria bacterium MS024-2A
AAACGCAAGAAATTAATATTGATTTTGATGATGTCTAAAAAGCTTTTCCCTTTTAAAAGGGAATTAAATTGAATTGATAAAGGTTAAAAAAGATAGCGAAGATTATAATTGCTATAATGATTAACTCTTTTGTAAGCTTATTCTTAATATAATCCAGTCCGAGACCAATAAAAAATGCTGTTGGAATAAAACTCAAAGCCCACTTTTCGTTCCCTTGATATAAATTTAGGTATCTAAAAAGAATGCTAATTATTAACCATACCAACATAAATTGAAGCGATCTAAAAACCTTATTTTTACCCGCTATATATCTATATTGTGCCGGTCTAAAAAAAACCGCAATTAATAAGCTTATAATTACTACAGAAACCCAAAGAAACTCTGCTTTTCTATTACTTAATGTCTCCGGAAAATTACTTTGGGCTAAGCTGATATTTTCATAGAGAAAATTTCCTGTGAAGAATTTAGATCCTATCATTAAAAATTGAGTGGTAAACAATATGGCGGTTAACAGAATAATTACATTTCTTAATCTTCGATATTGTGGCTCAATAAAAAATAATGCTGGAACGATATAAAAGAGTGCGAAATTGTAGTTGAAAAAGCTAATGATTGAAATAATAACTCCGAGTATAAAAATCTCTTTAGTAGGCTGTTTTTGTTTAAACTCTCTAGTGTAAATATTTAATGCAAATAATAAAGCGATTCCATACATAATCTTTTGGGCATTAAGACCTCCTTCGTTACTATAGAGAAGGATTATTAAAGGAAAAGAAAGCAAATGAATCGCAACAAATACAGTATTCAGCTTTTTAGCCTCTATAAGGGCTATAAAAACAGCAAATCCCATAAATAAAAAAGTCGTCCAAATTGTCCTGAAGACCAATTCTTGAGATATTACTCCGAAACTTATGCAATAATTAATAAATAGGCTTGCAAAAAAGACCAAAAAAAAAGAAGTAATTACCGTTTGAATATTTACTCTTTTAAATATCTTTACAAACATGTTTATGTGAATTTTAAATCAATTTATAAATAAATCTCTTATGAAAGCTTTTTTTGAAGGAATTGCGTGGCTGTTTGAAGAAATTCTTTTCCTTCCTTATGCCTTTTTACGCCAACTCGAAAATAGTAGTTGGACCCTTGCTAACTCAGTAAACTGGGTCTTTTTAATTATCGGGTTTTTAGCTTTAATTTATTGGGTTTTTCAACTTAATTTATTTAACAAAAACGGAGAAGAAAAAAAAGAAACCTCTGCGCATTCTTTTTTATAAATCAAACCCAATATCTTTTCGATAGTTTATTCCCTCAAAATTAATTTTAGATAAAACTTCATATGCTTTTTTTACAGCGTTTTGATGATCCTTGCCAAAAGATGTTATGGCCATAACTCGACCTCCTGAAGTTTTTATTTGATCCCCCTCTTGTTTAGTTCCTGCATGAAAAATCATGTTTTTTCCCTGCTGATCTAAACCTTTAATAATTTTCCCTTTTTCATAGGCCTCCGGATAGCCGCCAGAAACAGCAACAACAGTTGCGGCAAAAGAAGAATCAATTTCCAAATTTACCTCATTGAGGCGCTCTTCATTTACCGCTTGTAAAATAGTTAAAAAATCATTTTTTATTCGTGGGATAACCACTTCTGTTTCAGGGTCTCCCAAGCGAACATTATATTCAATCACTTTAGGCTCACTACCTACTTTAATCAAACCAATAAAAATAAAACCTTTATAGTGAAGCTTATCTTTCTTTAAGCCTTCAATTGTAGGTTTTATAATTTGTTTTTCGATTTTTTCTTTAAATTCCTCCGTAACAAATGGAACTGGCGATATCGCTCCCATTCCCCCAGTATTTAATCCCCTGTCTCCTTCTCCAATCCTTTTGTAATCTTTTGCCATAGGAAGTGTTAGGTGTGAAGTTCCGTCAGTCAAGACAAAACACGATAATTCTATTCCAGCTAAAAACTCTTCAATTACCACTTTACTAGATGCTACTCCAAATTTATTTTCCAAAAGCATTTCGCGTAATTCTTTTTTCGCGGTTATTAAATCCTCAATAATAAGAACTCCCTTTCCTGCGGCAAGACCATCTGCTTTTAATACATAGGGCGAATTACTTTGTTCTAAAAATGCCAACCCTTCCGCAAGTGTTTCAGAAGTAAATTCTGCGTAGGATGCAGTAGGAATATTATGTCGCATCATAAAGGCTTTGGCGTATGCTTTACTTCCCTCTAGGGTTGCTGCTTCTTTTTGAGGCCCAATAACTCCAACTGAAGAGAGTTCTGGATCATTTATGAAAAAGTCGTGTATTCCATTTACTAAAGGGTCCTCAGGGCCGACAATTACCATCTGAATACGATGCTTTATGACTGCCTTTTTTATTTCTTTAAAATCATTTACTTCTATAGAAAGATTCTTCGCGCAGATTGACGTTCCTGCATTTCCAGGAGCCGCATAAAGGTTTTCACAATCTTTACTCTGTTTAATCTTCCAGCAAAGCGTGTGTTCTCGACCACCTCCGCCTAATACCAATACATTCATTTAAAATAGTTTTATCAAAGATAATCACTAATCATTGATCTCAATTTCTTCGCCCTTTTTAATCTTCAAAAAATGTGCTTATTTCTTTTCGGAATTTTTTAACATAAGGTAAATGTGCTTTTCTGGTTTTGGGAAGTTTTGGATCTAGTTGAGATAGTTCTCTTGAATTAATAATTGGGAAAAATTCTTCAAGGCCCTCTAAGCGGCTTTTTTGATTTAGATGTTCAAGTCCATCCGAAAGAAATAGAACCGGGGTTTCAAAAGCAACACAGGGAAGTGCAGAGTGAATCCTTGAAGTAATAACTAATCGTGCATTTGCCATTATCTCTAGTTGTATAATTGATGCTGCAATTCTTTCTTTTTCAGAAAGCTTTTTTCGATCTATCAACTGAGAAAGCCAAACTACTTGATCTTCTTGGTGGTCCAAATATCTCTTTAATCGAGAAATCGCTTTTCTGTAATAAAAATATTTTAAAGGAAATTTAAGTATTTGAATCAAAATATTGGAAAGGCCATTTGATTTAGTTATTGAAAGTGTTTGAAGTTCTGGTAATAAACGCTCCATTGGGCTAATTACCACAACCCCTTTTCTCTTTTTTTTAATATTAACAAAATCTGCTCTTTTTAAACTTAAGGTCAAACAGGCTGAAAAATAAGTTTTTATTCCTTTGGATTCCAATATTCTTTGTGTGTGTAGATCTCTACAGCCTATTGGTTCGTGTGCTTTAAAATAAGCAATTCCTTTTTGGGTTAACATTCCTTTTTCTGCAGTGGGATTAAGGTGAAAAGAAATAAATAACGGTGTAATTTGATTGGATGGGGGCCAATGGGTAGAAGATTCCATAAACCATCCGTTCATTAATAGTTTTACGCGTTCTCCAAAATAAATGTTCAGATGATCTCGGTCTAATCTAATTATATCCTCTTTACAAATCAATTGCTTTGCTGCAATGCTTTGGATATAATCTCCCAAATTATTGGAATTTGGATAAGCTAAAACGGCTGCTTTTCTAGTCATTGATTTTACTTAACATCTTAATAAATGCTTTTTCTCTTCTTTTCAATGGGTAGGCTTTTTGAATTCGTTTTCTTGCTTCACATCCCATCCTTTGTGGATTTTTATTTAAAAAACCTGTTAAAATATCTATACTCGTTTCTTTAACAAAAAGCAATCCCGTTTTTCCAATTGCGTCTGGAATACCAAAAACAGCGTTCCCAATTGGAACACACTCACAAAGCATGGCTTCGCACAAGACATTAGGTAAACCTTCGATTTTGGACCCTTGAAAATAAAATTGGTTTTGGCTATAAAGAGCCTTTAACTCCCTTCTTGTTTGCGTTTCCAAAAGGTGAATATTTTTAGGGAGATTATCAAGCTTTAGATTAAGCGGTTTAATCCCTGCTATCGTAAACCGATGGAAGGGAAGTGCTCTCGCTAAAGAAATAAATAAAGGAATTCCTTTGCGTTTAAAAGTTCGCTCATCATAAATATTAGCAACGGTGAGTACGGTCTTTTTCTGTTTTAACTCCTCTAATTTCCAAAAAGTACTGTCATATGCTGTGGGGACTTCAAGTATTGGTGTTTTAAGATTTGGGATGAAAGTTAAAATTCCTGAATATGTTTTTGAATCGGCTTTTGCTTTTTCACACCCTTTTGCTAAAGTTTTATTTACAACCCAAATATGATCAGAAAGCCTGTAGTTTATACGGACAAGTTTTTGTCTAAAATTATTTTTATAAAAAATCCCATATTCCAATTCTGAACTTGAAACGGCATCATATCCTCCAACAATAATTGTGCTTATTTTACCAAAAAGTTTTGCCCATAATAAAGGGAAAAAGGTATGATAATCATTAAACCAACTTATTATTGCTTGAGATTGAAAAGCATAAAAAAAACATAATACAAATTCTCTAATGCGATTATAAAAAAAACGGAAGGGGTCTTTATGTGGAGGAGAATGAATTAAAAGGACTGAATATCCCAATGACTTTAATAAAGCTATATCTTTTAAGACAAAAGTATTTTTAATAGTAAATACCAAGGTTACCTTCTTGATTTTCATCTCTTATTTGCTTTCTGAACAAAAATAGTTTCTAGTTGATTTACGATTTTTCTGTTATCAGAAACCCTAGGAATTTTATTTTGCCCGCCTAGTTTTCCAATGCTTTTCATATAACTTTTAAATCCTCCCAAAACAACTGGTCGTATTTCTAGGGGTCTTAAAACTTTTCCAACAATTAGATCTTTATAATAAATATTTTTCTCTTGCATTGCTTTGTCAATTTCTAAAGCAAAAGATTCAAGGGCTTTGGGAACAATATCAAATTCAATATACCACTCGTGAAAGGGTAATCCTTTAATTGGATTAATTTGTGGGGCCACTGTAAATTCTCTTATTTGTGCTTTACCCTTCTGTTTTTCAACGGCCAATTGAAGTGCCTGTTCAACTTCACTTACAATTACATGTTCCCCAAAAGCCGAAATAAAATGTTTAATTCGTCCACTTACAATTATTTTATAAGGTGAAAGGTTTGTGAACATTATTGTATCACCTATATTATATCTCCACAGCCCGGCAGTAGTTGAAATAATCATTACATAATTTACTCCTAACTTTACCTCTTTAAGAGAAATGGGAATTGGCTTTTCAACAAAAAAATGATCTGCTTCTATAAATTCGTAAAAAATTCCATGATCAACTAAAAGCAATAAACCCTTATCATCTTGATCGTCTTGGTAAGCAAAAAATCCCTCAGAGGCTGGATAAAACTCAATGCTATCAGGAGTGCGTCCAATCAGTTTATTAAAAATTCCTCGATATGGTTCAAAGTTTACTCCTCCATAAACAAAAAGCGAGAAGTTGGGAAATAATTGGCCAATATTCTTTCCTGTTTTGTCTATCAATCGCTCAAAATACATTTGTACCCAAGAGGGAATGCCTCCAATTATCGTCATGTTTTCTGATTGAGTTTCGCCAACTACTGCATCTACTTTTGTTTCCCAATCTTCGATGCAGTTAGTTTCCCAACTTGGCAGGCGGTTTTTTTGTAAATAATTGGGTACATAATGAGCTACAATTCCTGATAATCGCCCTAAAGCAACACCTTTTTCATTCTCTAAAACGGGACTTCCTTGAAGAAAAATATGCTTCCCATTCATAGAACTGGCATTACCAGTTTTGAAAATATAATTCAAAATTGCTTCTTTTGCGGCCCTAATATGTTGTGGTAATGATTCTTTAGTAATTGGGATATACTTTGCTCCTGATGTCGTTCCGCTTGATTTGGCAAAATATAGAGGCCTCTCAGGCCAAAGCACGTTGGTTTCTCCTTCCAAAACTTTATCGATATATTTTTTTAGCCCTTCATAATCTCTAACTGGAATATATGCTTGAAAGTCTTTTTCTGTTTTGATTTTTATAAAATCATGTTCTTTTCCAAAACGCGTTTTTGTCCCTTCACTCATTAATCGCTCAAACACTTTTTTTTGAGCTTCAATCGGATTTTTAATCCATTTCTGGTTTTTTCGATGCACTACAGCGGCATATATTTTGGCTCCTATAGATTTTATCATTAATCAGAAAAATTAAAAAAATTAGCTGGATTTAGTGCATAACCGTCCATCCATAATTCAAAATGTAAATGAAATCCAGTGCTAAATTCTCCTGTGTTTCCAGCACTGGCAATAACTTCCCCCCCAAGAACTGAATCTCCTTGTGATTTAGTAAGTGCGGCATTATGTTTATAAACAGAGAGAAATCCTGAGGCATGTTCTAGGATAATTACAAACCCTGTTTGGGCTGTCCATTCAGCAAAAATCACTGTCCCGTCTGCGATTGCTTTTATTGGTGTATTTTTATCTAAAACAATGTCAACCGCAAAATGAGATTCCTCTTGGTTAAACACTTGGGAAATCGGCCCTTTTGCTGGGGGGAACAAAAGTGCATTTAACTCCGAAGAACTATTATTACTCTTTGGATTGTATTTATCTTCATTTGCAACAAACGCTCTTAATAATGAATCTTCTATAATGGCAGGAACAAGACTTGAATTCTGTTCTGAGGAGTTTAATAAAGTCTCGTTTAAAGGCTCTTCGTCTTTAAAAGATATCTCCTCCGAAATTACGGCTCGAACAGCATTTAAATATTGAATGTTTTGATTGTAAAGTGTTATTAATGAGTCTGTTGTAAATAAATTTTGAGTTGCTTTTTTTCTTAATTCTGAAGAATCATATCCAGGAATATATTCTTTAATAGAAGTCTGTGAAATAGTAATAAAAATTACAAGACCAAGAGTAGCGATAAGTGTGACCCCGCCAAAAATTACACTAAACCGTGAGATCTGGAGCTGTGCCTTCTCCTCAAATGTCTCCTCATTGATAATAACCATCCTGTATGAACTGAATAGTTTTTTAAGAAAAAGTCTAATTTTAGGTTCCTGTTTTGACATAATAGATAACAAAGATACGGAATCCTTTATCTGAGAAAATATCCTCATTTCATTTTGATGTAAATCAAACTAAATATTTCTGTACATTTGTTTAAAATAAGATAAATGCTAACGGCTTTAACATTTTTAGGCATGATTGGAGGACCACAAATAATCTTAATAATCGCAGTAGTTTTGTTGCTTTTTGGCGGACGAAAAATTCCTGAACTAATGAAAGGATTGGGAAGCGGAATTAAAGAATTTAAAAACGCAACCAAAGAGGAAGAAACTCCTGGGGGCGACGAAAAAAAAGATTAATCTACTTGTTTTAGTGTGTTAATTATCGTGTTTAATTCAAACATGTAGTCTCTTTTTTTTGCTGTTGGGGCAAATACAAACCCTTCTATCGCTAATATTTTCCTGTTAATTGTATCTTGAATCATATAATTTACAAAAGGACCAGCCATAAAATCATTGGCAACTTCCCATGTGCCTTTTGTTAAATATGCTTGTTTACCATCCAATTCCGTGCGATAATAATAGGGCCTAAAGGCTCGTTCTGTAATTAGATAACTTCCCTTTAGTCTTCCCGGCACATATGCTTTCCCAATTGAATCTCGAATATTTAAAATTCGTTTGTTTAGGGTTCCCTCTAATGCCTTTTCATCCAGTGTGTAAGCAATAATATTTAAATGTCCTTTTTGAACCTCTTTTTGTATCCAAACAAAATTAGTTGTGTCTTTGAAAGTTTTGTAGGCAGAGGGATAGATTAATTCAATCCCTAAACGATTTAGTAATGTTTTTTCAGTTGTGGGGGATTTCATAATTCTTCTTAACTTCTCTTTGCGTTCGTTTTCAATTATCGTACGTTTAAGAAGGTCTGTGTTTTCTTTAAAATAAAAGGCCTGACTTTCAACGTCAATACCTGTTATTGTTGCTAATATCTGAGGTTTCGCAAACTGATTTTGACTCATCCGAAATCCTTCAAGAGAATCTTTTCTAAACCAAACTATATTTCTATTTTGTCTGGCAAAGCCTGAAAATGAATTAGGGTTCATATAAACTAATGAAAACTGGGGCTCATCTAGAGGAAGGCCCTCATAAATTTTTTGCAAGCCCTCTTTTACTTTTTCACCCAAAGTAGAATTCCAATCTCCTTGGGACATAACAACAGTAACATAATTAATGTTTCCACTTGATTCTGGAACGTAAGACCTGTTTTTATTAGCCTCATTTTTACAAGAAAAAGAAAGCCAAACTAGAAAAAGTAAAAAAGCGCGTTTCATTTTATTCATTAAGAGCTGCAATTCCAGGGAGAGTTTTTCCTTCCAAACTTTCTAGCATAGCCCCTCCTCCTGTACTAATATAGCTCATTTTATTTTCAAAACCGAACTGCTTTACTGCTGCAACTGAGTCACCTCCTCCAACTAGTGAGAAAGCACCTTCATATGTTGCTTTAGCAATAGAATTCCCGACGGCTATTGTTCCTTTTGAAAAATTTGAAAATTCAAAAACTCCCATTGGTCCGTTCCATAGAATAGTTTTACAAGTTATTATAAGTTCATGAAATATCGTTTGGCTTTCAGGTCCTGAATCCATTGCTTCCCAACCTTCAGGAATATTCATAACATCAAAGGTTTGTTGATTAGCATTATTGCTAAAATCATTTCCAGCCAAAACATCAACGGGTAAATGAATTTGAACCCCTTTTTCTTTAGCTTTTTCTAATAGTTCAAGTGCATAATCGCAATATTCGGGTTCGCAAATTGAATTTCCCACCTTACCTCCAAGTGCTTTTGTGAAGGTATACACCATGCCACCGCCAATAATCAAATGATCCACTGTTTCTAAAAGACTTTCAATGATCGTGATTTTTGAGGATACTTTTGCGCCTCCCAATATAGCTAAAATGGGCTTCTCCCCTTGATCCATAACTTTTTCTATCGCTAATACTTCTTTTTCTAAAAGGCTCCCAAAGCATTTGTTTTTTCCAAAAAAACGGGCAATAATAGTAGTTGAAGCATGGGCTCTGTGTGCTGTTCCAAAAGCATCATTTACATATACTGTTCCCAAGCGTGCTAATTTTTCTGAAAAGATGACATCCCCAGAAGTCTCTTCTTTATGAAACCTTAAGTTTTCCATCAATAAAACTTCCCCTTGATCTAATCCGTTAGATGCTGCTTCTGCTTCTGTCCCAACAGATGTGGAGCAAAACTTAACGGGCCTGTCTAAAACTTCTGCTACTGTTTTTACAATATGAGATAATGATAATTTGGGGTCACGTCCATCTGGACGCCCTAAATGAGAAAGTAAAACGCAACTTCCTCCTTTATTTAAAATATAATCAATCGTGGATTTGGCTGCCTCAATTCGTGTTCGATCAGTGACTTCAAATTTTTCGTTTAAAGGAACATTGAAGTCGACCCGAACAATAGCTCTTTGGTTCTTGAAGTTCTGTTGATTTAAAATGCGCATTTTATAAAATTTTGTCAAAAATACAATAATGACGTTCGTTCCTTAGATTATTTTGTAAAGATCTGATAAGAGAATTTAAAAAAAACAAGAGTAAGTGTATCTTTATCCCATGATTTGGACTAATATAGTTGGACAAGAAAATATTAAACGGCAGTTAGAGCAACTGATCTCCACAAATCAAGTTCCTCATGCTCAGCTATTTGTGGGGTTATCTGGTCATGGTTCACTCCCCTTAAGCTTAGAATTTGCATTAACCCTTCTGGGTGCTACAACAGAGACTTCCTCAATGCATTCTTTGGGGAAAAAAACACAGCATCCTGACTTACATTTTGTTTATCCAGTAGTTAAGAGGGATACCAAAAAAGTGGCCTATTCAAGCGATTATAGTTCTGAATGGTTTGCCTTTTTAAATGAAGTGCCTTATGGTAATTATAACGATTGGTTTGAAGCTATTAATGTTGTTAATAAACAAGGTATTATAGGTGTTGGCGAAATTGAAAAGCTGCATAGAAAAATGTTTTTAAAACCTTATTTAGGAGAGAATAAAGTTTGTGTTTTGTGGGGCGTTGACAAAATGAATAAAGAAGCCTCAAATGCCTTTTTGAAACTTCTGGAAGAACCTCCTAAAAAGACCTTTTTTATTTTACTTGCAGAAGACCGTGAATTACTTTTGCCTACTCTTATTTCTCGTTGCCAACAAATAAATTTTCCTCCTATACTAAATAAAGATTTAGAGGCTTCATTACCAGATGAAATGAATGATAAGAACCTATTAATCTCTCAATCAGAGGGAGACTATGGCCGTCTTCAAAAACTATTGTTTGACGCGGATGTTCAAGAACACGAAGCTATTCTTATAAAAGGTTTGCGAACGGCTTTTAAAGCTAAGGGAAATAAAAGTATTGTTATTGATTTAATGGAATGGTCTAATGAATTAAGTGTTTTAGGAAGGGAAACCCAAATGAGCTTTTTAAATTATGGAACCCAATTTTTTAGAGATGCCTTTCTGTTAAATTATTCTTTGCAAAATCTTGTGCATTATCGCTCTAAAAATAATTTTGATTTAAAAAATATTGCCCCATTCATTAATAGTGAAAATATCCAGAATCTAGTTTCTTTATTTGAAACAAGCCATTACCATATATCAAGAAACGCAAACCCAAAAATGGTCTTTGCAGAACTAGGATTACAATTAACCCGTTTAATAAACAAGGCTTCTAGCTAATTTGTTTTTTTAAAAACATATATTTTTGAAGAGTATTGACCATTATTAATCGCCTTAAGGTTAGACCAAAAGCCCACTATCAATCCTTTTAAAAAAGGAAAGGAACTTCTTTTTTGTGCTTCAGACTTATAAGAAATATAGAATGCGTCAAACCATAACGGATGATTTGATATATGAATAAAGCCCGATTTCTCAACCAATTTAATTATACCTGAATCAGTAAAGTGCCATAAGTGCCGGGGGACGTCAAGCGCTGCCCAGTCAGATTTATAGTGTTTAGCATCATAACTATTTAAATTAGGAACCGCTATAATTAAATCTCCCTCTTGCTGAAGCTTCGAATAGAGCTTTACAAGGACTCTATTTAAGTCTGGTATATGCTCTAGAACATGCCACAAGGTTATTGCTGAATAAAATCTTTCTTTAGGAAGGTAATCAACTGATTTATAGCATTCTAACTCTTTTTTTAAACATTCATTTCTTGCGCCTTTGTTTGGTTCAACTGTTTTAATAGAAAAACCTCTTTTTTTTAAAAAATTTGCAAAAACGCCAACGCCTGAACCATAGTCAAGCACGTAACAATCCTGTCTTTTTACAATAAAGCTTTTTTTATAATATAACATAAGCTTTTGAACAAGGGCATATATAAAATCAAGCGGAGATTTCTTGAGAATTTTATGGGAGCTATATTTCTCTGATTTGTAATAGTTATCTAGTATTGTGCTTTTTGGGAGCTCAGTAAAAGCATAGTCATTATCTTTACTCCAATAGATGTTAAACTCTTCTTTGGAGACCAACTCGTCTTTTGCCTTAAACAGAAAATCATGTTGTTCCACGTGAAACCATTTAACGTCCCATTGATACCAAGAGGACACTAATGTCGCTTGGGTTAATTCCGCTAATCCTAGATGCTTGTGCAATGGTGTCGGGACGGATTTTGTTCAACTTCTCTTTCGCCTCGTGAGACAACGAAGCTAAAACATCAAAATTGAAACCTCTAGGAATAGAAATTCCTTCTAAACGTTTTAATTTATCGGCATTACGCTTTTCTTTTTCAATATAACCTGCATATTTAATCTGGATTTCTGCCTGCTCAAAAACAGTATCATCAATTTCGAAATCACAAAGATAAGATGCAACAGAATCAAAACAAAGAAGATCCTTTCTTGTTATTGATGGCCTTGAAAGCAATTTATATATCTTATCAGTTTGATTAACGGTTTCAGCTTTTTTTTCAGACAATATTGTATTTGCTGTATTTAACTCATAACTAGTGCTCTTAAGGAACCCTATTAAACCCTCTTTCTTTTTCTGCTTGTGCTCCACTTTTTTTAATCGGTCGCCTCCCAAAAGTCCTAGGGAAAAGGCTTTGGGTGTTAAGCGCTCGTCAGCGTTATCCTGTCGCAAAAGTGTTCTATACTCGGCTCTTGAAGTAAACATCCTATATGGTTCTTCGGTGCCTTTTAATATTAAATCATCAATGAGCACGCCCATGTAAGCTTCTTCACGACCCAACACAAAAGGTGGCTTATCGTGAACTTTTAAGTGAGCGTTAATTCCTGCCATTAATCCTTGAGCGGCTGCCTCTTCATAACCTGTGGTTCCATTAATTTGGCCAGCAAAAAAGAGATTTTGAATATTCTTTGTTTCTAAACTGTGGAATAGCTGTGTGGGGGGAAAATAGTCGTATTCAATAGCGTATCCTGGACGGAAGAATTTTACGTTTTCAAAGCCTGCGACAAGTTTTAGGGCCTTAAATTGAATATCATCTGGGAGAGATGTTGAAAAGCCGTTTACATACACTTCAACCGTGTTCCACCCTTCTGGCTCGACAAAGATCTGGTGTTGCGACTTATCGCTAAAACGATCAATCTTATCTTCAATAGATGGGCAATAACGTGGTCCCTTGCTCTGGATGGCACCGTTAAACATTGGTGAACGGTCAAAACCTGAGCGTAGGATGTCGTGAACATCCATATTAGTGTGGGTGATATGGCAACTTAATTGGCGTGTCAATGGTTTTGTTAGATCTGAGTACGAAAACTTTGAGGGATTAACATCGCCAGGCTGCTCTTTCATTTTTGAATAATCTAAGGAACGTCCGTCAACACGCGGGGGAGTGCCTGTCTTCATTCTACCGGAACGAAAGCCTACTTTCTCAAGTGCTGCGGTTAGTCCTGTTGATGCTTTTTCACCTGCACGGCCACCGCCAAAATTTTTCTCTCCAATATGAATTAGCCCATTTAAAAAAGTACCATTGGTTAACACAACACTTTTAGAATAAATTTTTAACCCTAGAGCGGTAACTACTCCTTTAATTTGATCTTGTTCTATTATTAAGTCAACTATCATTTCTTGATAGAAATCAAGATTAGGAGTTTGCTCTAACATTGACCTCCATTCCAAACTAAACAAGCTTCTGTCTGACTGTGCCCGGGGACTCCACATTGCTGGGCCCTTAGATTGGTTTAGCATTTTATACTGAATCGCTGTACGATCAGTTATGATACCACTGTAACCTCCCAAAGCATCGATCTCTCTGACTATTTGACCCTTAGCAATTCCACCCATAGCTGGGTTACAGGACATTTGACCCGTGGTTTGTAAGTTCATTGTGACCAAGAGGGTTTTCGAGCCGAGGTTAGCTGAAGAGGCTGCGGCTTCACATCCAGCATGGCCAGCGCCAACAATAATTACATCATAGGTCGTGTCAAACATGTTGTCTTTGTTTCACGTGGAACATTCTTATAAAATCATCTTCGAGGATTCGCATTTCTTTTTTTTTGTCTGGAGATGTGTCATTATACCCCATACAGTGCAAGGGACCGTGTATTAAAACTCTAATACACTCATTTTCAATGCTTTGCTTTTCTTCTTCTGCTGAACGCTCTATTGCCCATAAAGAAATAAAAAATTCGGCTTTAAGCGATTCTGCATCAGTATAATTAAAAGAAATTATATCGGTGTGTGTAGAATGATTTAAAAATTTTTTGTTCATCTCTAACATCTCTTTCTGTGTTACAAAATTATAGACCAACTTATCAATAGAATAATTAGACTTGACAATATAGTCTCTAATAACATTTGAGATTAATGTGGCGTCTAAAAATGAGGGTATGTTGTTAAATCGGATGATATATCTGTTTTTTGCAAATATACAGGTTTTGTCCGGCTCGGTAATGAATATCAAAGAGAAGCCTTTATCTTTGAAAAAAAAAATATGGAATCACGAGTTCGTTTTGCTCCAAGCCCAACTGGTCCCTTACACATTGGCGGCCTTCGAACCGCACTTTTTAACTACCTGTATGCCCGAAAGGAAAAAGGAATATTTATACTTCGTGTAGAAGATACAGATCAAAAGCGATATGCTAAGGGTAGCGAAGAATATATACAAGAAGCATTAGAGTGGTGTGAAATGATTCCAGACGAGGGTCCGTTTAATGGAGGAGATTATGGCCCTTATCGTCAAAGCGAACGTAAAAGTATTTACAAAAGATATATTAGCCAACTTATAGAAAAAGGCGAAGCATACTTTGCTTTTGATTCTAACGAAAGCTTAAATAATGCGAGGAATAAATCGGAAAATCAAGGTAACTCTTTTAAGTATGGAGCTCAAAATAGAATGTCTTTTAAAAACAGTTTATCATTAAATAAAGAAGAAACTGATTTAGCTTTAAAGAGTAATTATGTCGTTCGGCTAAAAATTAATTCGGGGCAAAAAGTAAATGTATACGATGAAATTCGGGGGACTATCAGTGTTGTAACAGATGAATTAGACGATAAAATTTTAATGAAAAGCGACGGGATGCCAACGTATCATTTTGCAAATGTTGTTGACGATCATTTAATGAAAATTAGCTGTGTTATTCGTGGCGAAGAATGGTTGCCTTCCTTACCATTGCATAAATTAATTTATGATGCCTTTGGTTGGGATATACCGAAATTCATGCACCTGCCCTTAATTTTAAAGCCAAATGGCAAAGGAAAGTTATCCAAAAGGGATGGTGAAAAAGATAGCTTTCCTGTGTTTCCACTTAATTGGAAAGAACAAACACTAGGATTCAAAGAAATGGGGTTTTTACCTCAAGCAATGGTTAATTATTTAGCTCTTTTGGGATGGAACGATGGAACTGAAAAAGAATTATTTACCCTTAGAGAGCTAGAACGTAAATTTTCCCTCTCTGGAATTCAAAAAGGGGGAGCTCGTTTTGATTATGAAAAAGCTAAATGGATTAACCATAAAAAAATAAATTTGCTTGAATCCAAAGAATTAGTTGGCTTAGACTATGTTAAAGAAGAGCTAAAAGAATATTCCTCAAAAAATCATCAAGGTCTTGTTAGTCTTGTAAAAGAGCGCCTGTTTACTCTTAATGATTTAAGTAAAGAGTTGGCTTTTATCAAAAAGCCACATACTTATGACATGAA
>CAJJAB010000098.1 GCA_905181895.1 Flavobacteria bacterium MS024-2A
TCTTCTGGTAAATGGTCAAAAAGTAACCCTAATTAAATAATAATGGGAAGATCAATGAAAAAATCAAAAACTAAAGAATTTATTTTTGCTTCATGGGCTATTGACCATAAAACAATTGTCTATGTAATTATGGCTATATTTTTAATTTTAGGCATTAGCTCTTATTTTAATATGCCTCGCGAGGCCTTTCCCGAAATCAATGATACCAAAGTTTTCGTAAGTACAATATATCCAGGCAATACAGCTGAAGACATTGAAAGAACCATTACGGACCCATTGGAAGAAGCGTTAAAAGGCGTTCCAAATTTGGTTGAAATTCGATCGACTTCTTCGGAAGATTTTTCTGTAATTGATGTTGAATTTGATGAAAATATTCCTATTAATGTCGCTAAGCAAAAAGTGAAAGATTTAGTAGATGGAATTAAATCAGGGGCAGACTGGCCTGTTTTTAACAATGCTAAAGTAGAACCTACTATTTTTGAACTTGACTTTTCTGAATTACAACCCATTTTGAATATAAGTTTACATGGGGACTACCCAATCGAGCAATTAAAAACTTATGCTGAACTTCTAGAAAGTCAAATCGAGCAATTACCACAAATCAAAGAGGTTAATATTCGAGGAATTCAATTATTTGAAGTAGAGGTTGCGGTAGATATTTACAAAATGACTGCGGCTAAAGTCTCTTTCAATGACATTTTAAATACTATTTCGAGAGAAAACACTACCATCTCAAGTGGAAACATTGTAAGTGGTGGTCAAAGAAGAACATTACGTTTGACAGGAGAGATTAAAGATCCTGAAACATTAAAAGGTTTTGTGGTTAAAACAGATGGAGGGCCAGTTTATTTAGGTGACATTGCTGAAATTTCATTTAAAGAAAAAGAGAAAACATCTTTTGCGCGTTCGTTTGGAAATAAGGCCATTTTACTTGATGTTGTGAAAAGAGGGGGGAAAAATCTAGTAATTGCTTCGAAAGAAATTAAAGCATTAGTGGCTCAACCCCAAAAAATCGGATTGCCGTCTAATCTTGATATTAAGGTTTCAAACGATCAATCCAACTTAACGCTAAACCAAGTAAGCGAATTAGTCAATAGTATCATCTTTGGTGTGATTTTAGTAGTAACAGTATTAATGTTCTTTTTGGGCTTTCGAAATGCATTATTTGTTGGTTTTGCTATTCCAATGTCAATGTTCATGTCTTTTATGATTTTATCTGCTTTGGGGTATACCCTCAACACAATGGTGCTTTTCGGTCTTGTAATGGGGTTAGGAATGTTGGTTGATAATGG
Source organism: Flavobacteria bacterium MS024-2A (assembly GCA_905181895.1). Taxonomy (GTDB): domain Bacteria; phylum Bacteroidota; class Bacteroidia; order Flavobacteriales; family Flavobacteriaceae; genus MS024-2A. The sequence goes on from CAJJAB010000098.1 coordinate 1,293, forward strand.
AATTGTGGTAGTAGAAAATGTTTATAGACTTATGGAAAAAGAAGGGATGTCTAGAATTGCTGCCGCCAAATCTGGGATTGGAGAAATTGCTTTCCCTATTATAGTATCAACCGCAACAACTATTGCTGCTTTTCTTCCTTTGGGTGCTTGGCCCGGGTTGATGGGTGAATTTATGATATATTTCCCAATCACTCTTTCAGTGGTACTAGGCTCTTCACTAGTGGTTGCTGTTTTTTTTAATTCCATGCTTGTATCTCAATTTATGGAGATTAGCGACCGGGAAATTAGTACAAAAAGTTTATGGCGAATTACTATTTTTATGGGAGGACTAGGGATCATTCTGTTGTTTGGATCTCCAAATATTCGTGTTTTTGGAAACCTTATGTTATTAGTTCCTCTGTTATTTTGGCTCTATAAGTTCTTTATCAAAAAAATGGCATTATCCTTTCAAAATAACTTTTTGGTAAGTCTTGAAAATGGCTATAGACGCTTCTTATCCTATGCCCTTAGTGGCAATAAGCCCTTTATGTTTCTTGGAGGTACATTCTTGCTTTTATTTTCTTCTTTTGCTTTGATGAGTATTTTTCCTCCTAAAGTGGAATTCTTTCCAGATAATCAGCCACAACAGATTTTTATATTTATTGAATACCCTGAAGGCACAGCAATTTCTAAAACAAACGAAACAACAAAACGTATTGAAAAAGAAGTTTTATCTGTAATCGAAAGTGACATTTATAACAGGGCTGGTGTGAATATTCTTGTAGAGTCAATGGTGGCTCAAGTCGGTGAGGGTGCGGGAAATCCAGAGATAGATAATGGAAATACAAATGAACTACCAAATAAAGGTAAAATTACATTGACCATGCAAGAGTTTAAATTCCGTCAAGGTGTTTCTAGTGAATCTTTTAGAAAAGAGGTTCAAAAGCAACTTATTGGAAAATTCCCTGGTGTATCTATTTCCGTGGAAAAAGATGCAAAGGGACCACCAGCAGGATATCCTGTAACTATAGAAATTAATGGAAAAGACTATTTAGATCTAATACAGACTGCAGAGAAAATGAAAGAATATTTAAATAAAGTAAATATTTCTGGTGTTGAGGAGCTGAAAATTAACGTAAATAAAAATAAGCCTGGCCTTGAGCTAACTTTGGATAGGCAAAAGGCAGGAGAACTTGGAGTTTCTGCAGGACAAGTTGGTCAGCTGTTGAGAACCTCTCTATTTGGTTCTAAAGCTGGTGTTTTTAAAAAAGATGGTGATGACTATGATATCAATGTTAGGTTTAATAAAGCAAATCGATATGATAAAAATGCTTTATTCAATCAAAATATCATTTTCAGAGATCCTGCAAATGGTCGTATCAAAGAGATCCCCGTTTCATCCTTGATAGAACAAGAAAAAAGCACCAGTTTCAGTGCTATAAAACACAGACAACTTAATCGTGTTGTAACTCTATATTCGTCTGTTCTTGCAGGATATAATGCAAACGCAGTAGTTGGTAATGTGAAAAAAGCTCTGAATGGATATTCGCTGCCCAATGGTGTTAATTTTAAGTTTTCTGGAGAAATTGAAGAACAAGAAAAAAACATGAGTTTCTTGACAAAAGCCCTTGCTAGTGCCCTTGGATTAATTTTGCTTTTATTAGTCTTTCAATTTAACTCCGTCTCCAAGCCAGTCATTATTTTACTCTCTATTTTCTTAAGTTTTACAGGTGTATTTTTAGGCTTAATGGCTTTCCAAATGCCATTTGTAATTTTAATGACAATGATGGGAATTATTGCATTGGCTGGAATTGTTGTGAATAATGGAGTCGTCCTTTTAGATTATACCCAATTACTAATCGATCGAAAAAGTCAATCTGAAAAGCTTAAAGAAGGAGAGTTATTAGGAAAAAAGCTGGTTACTGAAGCTATTGTTGAGGGAGGAACAGCTCGTTTAAGGCCGGTAATTCTTACAGCCATCACAACTGTTTTAGGACTTATCCCTTTAGGAATTGGTTTAAATATTGACTTTTTCTCATTGTTATCTGAATGGGATCCTAAGGTTTATATAGGTGGAGATAACGTTGTTTTCTGGGGGCCATTGGCTTGGACAGTTATATTTGGATTGACTTTTGCCACCTTTTTAACCTTGGTCATTGTTCCATCTACCTTCTCAATAGTTTATTCATTTAAGCTTTGGCTTAAAAGAGTTTTATAAAGAAATCAAAATCCTGAGGTTTGAACCTTAGGATTTTTTAATTTTACAGTACATTAATATATTATGTATAGATCCCATAACTGTGGAGAACTCTCCCTTGAATACTTAAATCAAACCGTGACCCTGGCGGGCTGGGTTCATAGAAACAGAAATAAAGGATTCATCATTTGGACAGATCTCAGAGATCGCTATGGTATAACGCAATTGATTTTTGACGAAGAACGAACCTCAAAAGATATATTTAAAAAAGCCCAAGGATTAGGAAGAGAATTTGTTATACAAGTTGTAGGAACAGTAATTGAAAGAGAATCTAAAAATTTAGCTATTAGCACAGGAGATATAGAAGTTTTAGTAGAAAATCTGACTATATTAAATACATCTAAAAATCCTCCTTTCACTATCGAAGACAAAACAGATGGCGGGGAAGAGTTGCGAATGCAATATCGTTACTTAGACATTCGAAGAAATTCTGTAAAGGAAAAATTGATGTTTCGTTCTAAAGTTTCAATGGCAGTGCGGAATTATTTAAACGATGCAGGTTTTATTGATGTTGAAACCCCTTATTTAATTAAATCTACCCCGGAAGGGGCAAGAGATTTTGTTGTTCCCTCTCGTATGAATGAGGGACAATTTTACGCCTTGCCTCAGTCTCCGCAGACCTTTAAGCAATTGTTGATGGTAGGAGGCATAGATAAATATTTTCAAATTGTAAAATGTTTTCGAGACGAAGATCTAAGAGCTGACCGTCAACCCGAATTTACACAGATTGATTGTGAAATGAGCTTTGTTGACCAGGAAGATGTTTTAAATCAGTTTGAAGGATTGACCCAACATTTATTAAAAACGATTAAAAACATTGAGCCCAAACCATTCCCGAGAATATCCTATGAGGAGGCTATGAAAACCTATGGAAATGATAAGCCTGATATTCGTTTTGGAATGACTTTTTTTGAGCTTAATGACTTGTCGCAAGGCAAGGGTTTTGAAGTTTTTGACAGTCAAGAATTAGTGGTTGGAATTGCCGTGCCCCAATCAGCTGATATGACAAGAAAAGAAATTGATGGCCTTATTGATTGGGTAAAGCGTCCTCAAATTGGAGCTAAAGGGTTGATTTGGGTAAAATGTAATTTAGATGGAAGTTACAAGTCTTCTGTAGATAAATTTTTCAAAGCTGAGGATCTAGCCAAATGGGCAAGACGATGTGAGGCAAATACAGGGGATTTAATTTTAGTGCTTTCTGGAGAAATTCATACCACAAGAGCTCAATTGAGTTCTCTTAGAATGGAACTGGCAAAACGCTTAGGATTAAGAAATCCAGAAGAATTTGCTCCGCTGTGGGTAACGGATTTTCCTTTGTTAGAATGGGATGAAGAAAACAAACGCTACCACGCAATGCACCATCCTTTTACCTCTCCTAAACTAGATCAACTCGAGCTATTAAAAACCAATCCAGGAGCCGTAAAAGCCAATGCTTATGATTTAGTTTTAAATGGTAATGAAATTGGTGGAGGTTCTATTCGAATTCATGATAAAGCTCTACAATCACAGATATTTGATTTACTAGGCTTTACTGAGGAAGAAGCCCAAGGTCAATTTGGTTTCTTGATGAATGCATTTCAATTTGGAGCACCTCCTCATGGCGGAGTCGCTTTTGGTCTTGATCGTTTAGTAGCTATTTTGGGAGGTGAGGAAACCATTCGTGATTTTATTGCTTTTCCAAAAAACAATAGTGGACGAGATATTATGATCGATGCCCCGGCATCCATAAGTCAAGTTCAGTTTGAAGAATTATCTCTTAAATCTACCTTTACAAAAAAGAATAATTTAATCTGATGAAAATAGTCTTAAGGATGTTGTTTTTCATACTAATATGCGCCTTATTAACGGGAATGTATTACAAAAATCAAGTTGACTTTAGCTTTGGAGAGCGTATCATTGGATTTACAGTTCTAGGTGGGGCTTTTATTTATTTACCCCTTTTTTTATTCTACCATTGGAAAGGAAAGCGCCTTGAAGATTATACAATGAGT
>CAJJAB010000099.1 GCA_905181895.1 Flavobacteria bacterium MS024-2A
TTGTAAAATTGTTTTTGATTACACTTATTTTGAATTATTTTTAAAACACTAGCCTGAGGATAAACTTTCACTCCCTTTTTCTCTAAAGCCTCAAGAGCATCGGTGTTAACGTTTTCAATTTCTATAGTGAGAACATCAACATTTTTTCCGAATTCGACGACCATGTCATAATCCATTAAATCTCCAACAACGAATGTATCGCAAGTAATACGTGCAGGTGCTTTATTGTTAGAATCCATTACTTTGGTAGTAATGTCCCATTGGCTGGTTGCCGTAATTAGCATTTTACCCAATTGACCACCACCTAAAATTCCAATTGTTTGTGAGCCAGAAAAAAATCCCATTATAACATTTTTTCAAAAATACGCATAAGTTTTTTGGAATGGAAAAAAGCCACTTAAAATGGATATATTTGTTTAAAATTATTAAAATCAATGATTAATTTAGTTTTATTTGGAAAGCCTGGAGCGGGCAAAGGAACTCAAGCAGCCTTTTTAAAAAAAACCTTTAATTTGGTACATATTTCAACAGGAGATTTGTTTCGATATAACATTAAAAATCAGACTAAGCTTGGAAAATTAGCTCAATCCTATATGAATAATGGTGATTTAGTTCCCGATCAAGTAACTATCGATATGTTGGAAGCTGAAGTGGACCAAAATCCTAATGCAGAAGGTTTTATTTTTGATGGTTTTCCCAGAACAAAAGCTCAAGCAGAGGCTTTGGATATCTTTTTAAAAACGAAAAATATGTCTATTACTGCAACTATTGCATTGGAGGCAGATAATGATATTTTGGTAGAACGTTTGTTGGAACGAGGACAATCAAGTGGAAGAATTGACGATAAAAATGAAATTAAAATAAGAAATCGTTTTGATGAGTATAACATTAAAACAGCTCCACTTTGTATATATTATCAAATTCAGGAAAAATTTCATAGTGTCAATGGAATTGGAACGATTCAGGAAATCACTACCCGTTTGACTAAACTAATAGAGAGTTTAAATTAACCCATGACAGAAGGAAATTTCGTTGATTATGTCAAACTTTTTGTTAGCTCTGGTAATGGAGGTAAAGGATCAATTCATTTACATCGAGAAAAATATATAACAAAAGGCGGTCCTGATGGAGGTGACGGTGGTCGCGGAGGGCATATTATTTTTAGAGGAAACAGACAGCTTTGGACACTTTATACATTCAAATTTAAAAAACATTTTTCTGCCGGACATGGTGGAGATGGGAGTAAAAACAGAAGTAGTGGAGCACAAGGGAAAGATGTTTTTATCGATATACCTGTAGGAACTTTAGTGCGTGATACAGAAACTAATTTGATCTTATTTGAAATTACTGAAGATAAAGAAGAAGTAATTATTCGAGAAGGAGGTTTAGGAGGTAGAGGGAATTGGCATTTTAAATCTTCAACCCGTCAAACTCCTCGTTATGCTCAACCTGGAATTGAAGGAACAACTTTACAAATAACTTTGGAATTAAAAGTTTTGGCAGATGTTGGGTTAGTTGGTTTTCCAAATGCAGGAAAGTCAACTCTTCTTGCAGCTCTAACCTCAGCAAAACCTAAAATCGCTGATTATGAATTCACCACTCTCAAGCCCAATCTAGGGATTGTTGAATATCGTGATTTTCAATCTTTTGTGATGGCCGATATTCCTGGAATTATTGAAGGAGCAGCAGAGGGAAAAGGATTAGGGCATTATTTTTTAAGACACATTGAAAGAAATTCTATTTTGCTTTTTGTCATACCCGCCGACACTAAAAACTTAAAAAATGAGTTTCTCATCCTTCAAAAGGAACTTGTGAAGTACAATCCTGAACTTTTAGATAAGCTCTTTATGATTGTTCTTTCTAAAGCCGATTTATTAGATGATGAACTTAAAGCAGAATATGCCATGGAAATGAAAACGCTTTTTAATAAAACTCCCCATCTAATAATATCAAGTACAACACAATATCATTTGATCGAGTTAAAAGATGCACTTTGGAAACTTTTAAACACCTAACTTGATTTTAATTTATGATGCAAATACACTTTATTGCTATAGGAGGCAGTGCCATGCACAGTTTAGCACTTGCAATGCACCGGATGGGTCATAAAATTACTGGGAGTGACGATATTATTTTTAACCCCTCCAAAACAAACTTAGAACTTGCAGGTTTGTTACCACAAACTTTGGGTTGGTATCCTGAAAAACTTAATAGTAAAATCGATGTAGTGATCCTAGGAATGCACGCCAGCAGTGATAATCCAGAATTAATTCATGCACAATCTTTGGGATTAAAAATTCAATCATATCCACAGTTTTTAAAAGCAATGTGTCTGGAGAAATCAACTGTAGTAATTGCGGGTAGTCATGGAAAAACTTCGATAACAGCAATGATTTTACATGTTTTAAATTATCATAAAGTTGCTACTGATTATATGGTTGGTGCAACGGTTCCAGCTGTTCCTGAAACCTTATCATTATCTAATGAGAATGATTTTGTTTTATTGGAAGGAGATGAATATTTATCTTCTGCGATAGATTCAAAACCAAAATTTTTGTGGTATAAACCAGAAATTGCCTTAATAAGTGGAATTGCTTGGGATCATGTTAATGTCTTCCCAACTTTTGAAGATTACATCTCTCAATTTGAAAAGTTTATTTTCTCAATAGTTGAAGGTGGTGTTTTGATTTATAACGATCAAGATTTAATATTGAAGTCTTTGGTTGAAAATTGTAATCATCCAATAAAAAAAATTCCTTACCAAATACCGAAACATACCATAGAGAATGGAACTACTTTTTTAAATAATTCCGAGGGAATTTTTCCTCTTTCCGTCTTTGGTAGTCATAATTTAATGAATATTTCAGGAGCTCAGTGGATTGCTCAACTTATGGGAGTTGATGCCTCTGACTTTTATGAAGCGATTCCAAGTTTTACTGGAGCAGCAAAAAGACTGGAACAAATTGCGAAAGGTAAAACATCAATTCTCTTTAAAGATTTTGCTCATTCTCCTAGTAAAGTTAAGGCTTCAAATGAAGCTGTAAAAAAGCAGTTTTCAAATCATAAAATTGAAGTTTGCCTAGAATTACATACATATAGTAGCCTGGATAAAAATTTTATAGAGGAGTATAAAGACACCCTGAATTGCTCTGATGAGGCTACAATTTTTTATGATTTAGAGGCTTTAAAAATAAAAGACAAAGGCCCTATTGATCATAATATAATAAAGAAGGCCTTTAATCATAAATCACTCAATATAATTACTGAAGCTACTGCTTTACAGGAAAAGCTATTAAATCAAGATTATTCAAAGCGTGTTTTAGTAATGATGAGTTCAGGGAGTTTTGGTGATTTGGATTGGGAAAAATTAAAACAAGTTGTAACTATATCATAAGAACAAATAAATTAAGTTAATAGCTCATGATTTTATGACTTTAAAAATATTGTTTTTATAATTGGAATTAATCATTTAATTTATTTGAGAGTTTTATTCTTTAAACAAATACAAATACAAATAATAAAATAAAGATAAGAATTATGTTAAATGAATAATTTAGA
>CAJJAB010000100.1 GCA_905181895.1 Flavobacteria bacterium MS024-2A
TAGAGTGATTAGTCATATTAAAGTTTAAATTACCTTAAAAAGTTGTTCTTAAAAAAACTTTCATGTAAATTTGCCACGCTTTTGGCCCATGGTGTAACTGGCAACACGTCGGTTTTTGGTACCGAAGAGTCTAGGTTCGAGCCCTAGTGGGCCAACAACAGCAAATAAAAAACCCCTTTATAGAGGGGTTTTTTTAATTTTACGTTATACTCACCCAAAACATCAGTTAATTTTGGATACTTAAACCAAAAATATTTATCTGAAAGTTTAAATTATAATCCACTAATATAGCTACCCAAAGAATCCTTAAATTGGAATCCTTCCATGGTTCTGTACTTATTTAATTTCTTAAATGCTTCCAATCCCCATAATAGAAATTCCATCATAAAATAGTGGTCCTCGGGCTTACATTCAGGTTGATATTTTTTAATAATTGATTCAATTCCGGCAATTTCTTTTAAAGTTTTTTGATACTTTTTTTCTGTTAATGTATCTTCTAGAAACAATTGGTTATCTTGAAAAAACCAACCCAAAAGGTCGTCATAGGGACCTTCTTCATCTTGTTTTTCAAGTTTTTCAATTTTGGGGAAAAAGTCAGGAAAAAGAGTTTTAATTGACTCAGAGATTAAGTGATAAGAAATCTGTTCCGCACCTTCTTGCTCTCCTTCATAAACCAATTCAATTTTCCCGTTGATAGAAGGAATTATTCCTAAAAAGTCAACCAAACGTATACTCGTTTTAATATCTCCACTAATCAAAAGTCTTCTTTCAGCCGTGCTTATTAAGTTTTCCATGGCTGTAATACTCATTCGGGCACTTACCCCACTTTTAGAATCTACATATTCACTTTTTCTAGCTTCAAACCCAATCTGTTCAATAATTTCTCTTGCCAATTCAGGAATATTAATGCACTCTTTTTGAAGATCACTAATTTTTACTTCTTGAGTAGTAATTGCTTTTGCAATTGATCTATTATGTGGGTAATGAGTTAAAATTTGCGAACCGATTCTATCTTTTAATGGAGTAACTATGCTTCCTCTATTAGTATAGTCTTCAGGGTTTGCAGTAAAAATTAGTTGTGGTGAAATTGCAAGACGTAATTTAAAACCACGGATTTGAATTTCTTTTTCTTGAAGTACAGAAAATAAAGCAACTTGAATTCGGGCTTGAAGATCGGGAAGTTCATTTAAAACAAATATACATCGATGTGCTCTAGGAATCATTCCAAAATGAATAACCCGTTCATCTGCATAAGAAAGTTTTAGATTTGAAGCTTTGATAGGATCTACATCTCCAATCAAGTCAGCCACAGTAACATCCGGGGTTGCCAATTTTTCGAAAAAACGATCATCTCTATGAAGCCAACTCACTGGGGTTTTGTCACCTAATTTAACGATTTGTTCTTTAGCATCGTTACTAATAGGATCCAACGGATCATCATTGATTTCAGAACCTTTAACAATAGGAACCCATTCGTCAAGTAGTTGTGTCATTTGACGAGCCAAACGAGTCTTGGCTTGACCTCGCAAACCTAGTAAATTTATATTATGACTTGAGAGTATGGCACGTTCGATATCTGGAATAACTGTATTTTCATAACCAATTAACCCATCAAACGTTGTAATTCCCTTCTTCAACTTCATTCGAAGATTTTTTGCCATCTCTTCTTGAATGGTTTGAGGAGTATAATCACTTTTTTTTAAGGCACCTAGTGTAGTATTTTCTTTTATATTCATTGTTTATAGTCGATTTATTCTAAACGTTTTTTTCTGTTTTTTTCATAGTCTTCAAAAATCATTTCACCCAAACCTTTTAATCCAGTAAAAAATGCTTTCCCTTGATTTGCAGCTGTAAATTCTCTAACAAATTGTTTTAGGTAAGGATCTTGAGCAATCATGAATGTAGTAATGGGGATGTGAATTTTTTTAGCTTGTTGTGCCATATTGTAACATTTTTCGACGATGGTTTCGTCAAGTCCTACACTATTTTTGTAGTAGGATCCATCTGGAAGCTTAAGGCAACTGGGCTTTCCATCGGTTATCATGAAAATTTGTTTGTTGGTGTTCTTTTTTCGTCTGAGCATGTCCATTGCTAATTCAAGTCCCGCAACTGTATTAGTGTGATAAGGACCCACTTCCAAATATGGAATGTCTTTTACTGCGATAGGACGAGCATCATTGCCAAACACTAAAATATCAAGGGTATCTTTTGGGTATCGGGTTGTGATGAGTTCAGCTAATGCCATAGCGACTTTTTTTGCCGGAGTAATTCGATCTTCACCGTAGAGTATCATGCTATGACTGATGTCGATCATTAATACAGTACTCATCTGAGTTTTGAAGAAAGAATCTTCTATTACCAAATCATCATTTTGAAGAGAGAAATCGTTACCCATGGCTCTAATTTGAGCATTTTTGATGCTTTCGGTGATAGCTATTTTTTCTAATCCATCTCCAAACTGATAGGCTTTAAATTCTCCAGTATTATCTTGCCCTTGGCCAGCTTTATTTGTTTTATGATTTCCAGAGCCTGTTTTTTTTAACTGTCCGAATATTTGATTTAAAGCATGTTCTCTGAGTAATTTTTCAGTTTTTGCAGTTAATGAAAAACCATCTCCTTTTCCTCCAGTTCCTTTTTTAGGTTCTATAAAAGATTTGTTTTTGAGTTCTTCAATAAAATCAGCAATAGTATAGTCCTCTGTTGTTAAGTGGTATTCTTTGTCTAATTCACGCAACCAGTCAATGGCTTCATCAAAATCGCCAGAAGTATGAGTAATTAACTCTTTGAAAATCTCAAAAAGACGTTCAAAAGGGGACTGTATCTTTGAATTATGTTTGGTAAAACGAATTCCAGAAGTACGTTTTTCAAATTTCATAGACTCCAAAATTAAGTAATATTTCATCAGTAATTCAAACTAAAAGGCTTTATTGATTTCTGGGATATTTTATATCATTGGAGGTGGAGAATCACTGATCTATTTTTCTTGAAGAAAATAGAATTTTGAAAAATCCATGAGTTAAAATATTAGTCAGTTTTAACTCACTTTAAGTCAGCATTGAGCTGAGATTTAAAGGCGAAAAAAACAGGAAAAAAGCGTAATATTATATTGTAAAATTCATATATTTGCCAAAATTATCAAACTAATAATATTTGAGGAGACTATAAGTCCCCTTTTTTTTTGTATGAATTTTCGTTCAAAAGTTGAGACATTATTGGAAGCTGCTCTAAGAGATGATGAATCGTTATTTCTTATAGATTTAAAAATAGGAAGCGACAATAGTATTAATATCACATTAGATGGTGATCAGGGAGTAACCCTCAAGGATTGCATGAATATTAGCAGAGCAATTGAACATAATTTAGACCGTGAGGAATATGATTTCTCACTTGAGGTTGCCTCCGCGGGAGTCGGAAGCCCGCTTTTAAACAGCAGGCAATACATAAAAAATATTGGGCGAAAATTACGGGTGGATTTGTCTGAAGTCAGTACCCTAGAAGGAACATTAACTGCTGCGAGTAACGAAGCTTTTACTTTAGAGTGGAAGCAAAGAGAGGCAAAGCCGGTAGGAAAAGGAAAAATAACAGTAACAAAACAGAAAACACTTTCGTATGATGAAATTAGCATCTCGAAAGTACTTGTCAAATAGAAAATAGTTGAATATGGAAAATTTAGCCTTAATTGATTCTTTTTCAGAATTTAAAGATGACAAATTAATTGATCGGGTAACCCTTATGGTGATTTTAGAAGATGTATTTAAAAATACATTAAAACGTAAATTTGGGTCAGATGAAAACTTTGACATCATCATTAATCCTGATAAAGGGGATTTAGAAATTTGGAGAAATCGTATAGTTGTTGAAGATGATATGGTAGAAGATCCAAACCAAGAAATTACCCTCAAAGAAGCACGCCTAATTGAGCCAGACTTTGAAGTGGGAGAGGATGTCTCTGAAGAAGTGAAGTTGGTAGATTTGGGTCGAAGAACAATTCAATATTTGAGACAAAATCTTGTTGCTAAAATATTTGAACACGATAGTACGACCATTTTTAAACAATTTAAAGATCGTGAAGGTGATTTATACACTGCGGAAGTTCACCATATAAGAAGCAGAGAGATTATTCTTCTTGATGATGATGGTAATGAAATTATATTACCTAAAGACAGACAAATTCCAAGCGATTTTTTTAGAAAAGGAGATAATGTAAGAGGGATTATTGAAATTGTTGAATTAAGGGGAAATAAGCCTAGAATAATTCTTTCAAGAACTTCACCTCTTTTCTTGGAAAAATTATTTGAACAAGAAATACCGGAGGTTTTCGATGGACTTATTACTATCAAAAAAGCGGTTCGTATACCTGGTGAAAAAGCGAAAGTTGCTGTAGATTCCTATGATGATCGGATTGATCCGGTAGGGGCCTGTGTGGGGATGAAAGGGTCTCGGATTCACGGAATCGTTCGTGAATTAGGGAATGAAAACATTGATGTAATCAATTACACAAATAATTTGCAGCTATTTATTGCTCGTGCTTTAAGCCCAGCTAAAGTCAATTCATTAAAAATTAATGAGGAAACCAAACGAGTAGAGGTGTTTTTGAATCCCGAAGAAGTATCGAAAGCTATTGGTAGAGGTGGAGCAAATATTAGATTAGCTGGAAAATTAACTGGTTATGAGATTGATGTTTTTAGAGAAGGAGCAGAAGAGGATATTGAATTAAAAGAATTTAGCGATGAAATTGAGGGATGGATCATTGAGGAGTTCAAGAAGGTGGGCCTAGATACCGCCAAAAGTATTTTAGAACTAGAAAAGGCAGATTTAATAAAGCGTACAGATCTTGAAGAAGAGACTGTTGATGAAGTATTTAGGATCCTTAAGGAAGAATTTGAAGAATAGACTGCAAAAATTATTGTTATTTTTGTAAATAGAAATTAATATATGGCTGACAAACCGAGTTTTCGATTAAATAAAGTTTTAAGGGAATTAAATATCTCCTTAGACCGTGCTGTCGAATTTCTAGCTCAAAAAGGAATGGATGTTGAAGCTCGTCCAACCACAAAAATCACAACCGAGGTGTATAATACACTTTTAGACGAATTCGTAACAGATAAATCTAAAAAAGATGCATCACATGAGGTAAGCGAAGAAAAACGCAAAGAAAAAGAGGACTTGCGAATTATCCAAGAGAAAAAAGAGCAGGATCGTTTAGATCAAATTGCTAAAAGAGAAGAACATAAATCGAATCGAATCGCCATTGAAAAACCAAAAACACTGGGTAAGATTGATTTAGATTTTCTAGGTGGTAAGGAAAAGCAAGATAAAAGCAAAAAGCAAAAAAATATTTTGACTCCCTCTAAAACTGAAGTTAAAAAGCAGATAGTCACTCCTGAGGTTAAAGAGGATTTTCTCCCGGATGAAAACCCGAAAATTGAAATTTCTTCGTTAACCGATTCACCAAAAGCTTCTGACGATGTTAATAAAGTAACCCAAGTTGATAGTCCTATCCCAGATGAAGGTGAATTAAAAAATGAAACTTTAAAAACTCAATATCAAAAATTATCCGGGCCAAAGAAAACGGGCCAGACCATTAATCTAGAGGAAGTAAACAAAAAAGAGAAAACAGTAGAAGATGCTCGCAAAAAAAAGCGAAAACGTATCAGTAAAGATGTAAAGCCTTCTCCAAATCCAAAATCAGGGAATAATTCTAGAAATACTAATAATGTTGGAAGGCAAAACGGTCGAAGAGGCCCAAGGCAAGAAGTTGTCAAAAAAGAAGAGCCCTCAGAAGAAGACGTCAAGAAACAAATTAGAGAAACCCTTGAGAAACTTCAGGGTAAATCTAATAAATCCAAAGGAGCTAAATATCGTCGAGATAAACGTGTGCAACACCGTCAGAATACTGAAGAGGAAATGGCGCAGATCGAGGCGGATAGTAAGTTACTCAGAGTTACTGAGTTTATTACGGTTGGAGAGGTTGCAACTATGATGGATATTAGTTCTACTGAAATTATTTCAGCTTGTATGAGTCTTGGAATTATGGTCACAATGAATCAACGTTTGGATGCAGAAACCTTAAGTATTGTAGCAGATGAATTTGGTTATGAAGTATCTTTTGAAAAAGCTGATTTAGAAGATAATATAATCGACGAAGTTGATTTAAAAGAAGATTTAGTACCTCGCGCTCCAATTGTAACGGTAATGGGACATGTTGATCATGGAAAAACATCTTTACTTGATTACATTC
>CAJJAB010000101.1 GCA_905181895.1 Flavobacteria bacterium MS024-2A
ATATATACCAAATTATGCTGGAAATTTTGGTGGTTTTGGACCCATGCCTAATGAAAAAATAACTGATTATCCAGGACATTCACTATGGGACTGGGGTGCTTATCCTGAAAACGACGAGGATATGCCAGACTATCAAATTGCAGATTGGGCAGAAAAAATATTAGCTATAAAGCAGGAAGAGCCATTCTGGATGGGTGTAGGTTTTTATCGTCCGCATGTTCCCCAGTTTGCCCCACAAAAGTGGTTTGATATGTATCCCATTGAAACCATCCAACTTCCTAAAGTTAAATCAGATGATTTATCAGACATACCTTCTTACGGAATAAATATAACTAGGCTGAATCACGTTTCTCCATTACATGAATGGGTTAAAGAAAACGACCAATGGAAATCCATAGTGCAATCCTATCTAGCCTGTGTAAGCTTTGTAGATGCGCAAATTGGAAGAGTACTCAATGCTTACGATAAAGGGGATTATGGAAATAATACTTACATAGTCCTTTTTAGTGATCATGGCTTTCATCTTGGTGAAAAAGAACGATATGCCAAACGGAGTTTGTGGTCAGACGGAACTCGAGTTCCATTAATAATTGTTGGGCCAAAAATACCTGAAGGGAAAGTATGCGATAATCCAGTTCAGCTATTGGATATCTATCCAACTTTATTGGAATTAACAAACTCAGAAGCAGATCCCATGCTCGAGGGAAATTCTTTGGTTCCCTTGCTGAAAAATGTTAAGTCAAAATGGCCTTACATGGCCCGTACTAGTTTTGGTCCAGGTAACTATGCCATTGTCTCAGAGGAATATAGATTTATTCAATATAACGATGGAACAGAAGAAATTTATCAAATTGAAAATGATCCAAATGAATGGGATAATTTAATTAATGACCCTAATTTGAAAGAAGTAATTGCAAAACATCGAATTGAAATCCCAGTAAATAGACACGAAATTCTTGGGAAAGGTTCAACTGGTCATAAATCTTACAGTGCAAGTGAAAAAAATAAAATTCAGTAAAATTGATTATTTAATTTATCGCTAAGGCTTATCTTATAAATTGTTCGCTTGACTGTATTATCGTCTTCGAGGATTTTGCGGGAAACCTTATTAAACCTATTTAATAAGTCATTTCTGGAAATAGATTCATTACACAGATCTCGTTTGTATTCTTTAATATTTATTAATTCTTAACAGCATATTTCTTTAATAATTCTAATGAAGCATATTGCAATGTTTTTTCATGCGTTGCTTCCAAAATAATATATGGTGCTTTACCTGCTTTTTCGGCTTCTAGCCATCGCGAAACACATAAGCACCATTTGTCACCAGATTTCAATCCTGGAAATTGCCAATGGGGTATTGGCGTCATCAAATCATTCCCCTTTGATGCCGAATAGTCTAAGAACTCCTGCGAGACCAGTGCGCAAACCGTATGTGTTCCGGTATCTTGCGAAAGTGTTCTACATAGACCATCTCTAAAATAACCAGTAGCAGGATTCGTGCAGCAGGAGAAGAGGGGTTTTCCGAAAACATTTTGTTCCATAACTCAAAATTATTAAAAGCAAATGTGATTCCATCTAAAAGCATACTATTTATTTAACTTACTCTCTAATATGAAAAAAAAGGCCATTCTTTTCATAAATAAGAACTGTATTTTTAAGATTAATGCAATCTATTTTAGTATTACTTTTGAAATTAAGTGTTAAAAGTATAAATTAGAGGAAATCATATAATTTGGAGTTAAGACTAGTTGAATTTAAAAGATATTTAATTAGAAACATTTGCTTTAAATATTCAAAATGAAAACATTATCAACACCTGACATTAAATCAGGACACAATTAGTCTTTATAAAAACTAAAAATGATGTCAAAAATAAAATATTTTGGAGTTTATATTGTACCTATTTTAGGTTTAATAACTTTCAATTCTTCTGGTATAATTGCCTATTTAGGTTTGTTTTTTTTATATGTTTTGGTCCCTTTATTTGAGCAGATAATTACTCCAAATACCCATAATTTAAATCAACTTGAGAAAGAGCTATCTCGAAAAGATTCTTTCTTTGATTGGATCCTTTACATTTCGGTCCCTATTCATCTTTTTGTTGTATATCAATTTTTGATTACCATCTCTAATCCGATTTTACCTCTTTCAGACATGATTGCTAACATTCTAATGATGGGTACAATTCTCGGAATAAATGGAATAAATATTGGTCATGAATTAGGTCATAAAACTGATCATTTAATAAAACAAGTTTTGGCCCATATAATGCTTTTAACTTCCATTCAAAACCATTTTATTCCTTATCACAATGGAGGCCACCACAGAGACGTTGCTACACCAGATGATTTAACCTCTGCAAAAGAAGGTGATATTTTTTACTTTTTTGCCATTCGATCTCAAATTGGTGGATATTTCAAGACCTGGAAATTAGAAAAAAATCGATTGATAGCTCAAGGTAAAAACACAATATATAATCCAATGATTGTTTTTACTTTACTACCATTTATTTTGTTTTATTGTGTTTTCATTTTTTTTGGTTTAAAAGTAATGTTCCTGTATTTTATTACATGTGTTTATGGTATTTCAGTTTTAGAATCACAAAATTATTTTTCACATTATGGACTAAAAAGAAAATTAAATAAAAATGGAAGATATGAAAGAGTAAAGCCGGAACATTCTTGGAATTCTGATCAT
>CAJJAB010000102.1 GCA_905181895.1 Flavobacteria bacterium MS024-2A
TCATTATCATAACCCCCGAGATATTGGAACTGCTGGTCATGATGACAACTACTCTTGGGATCAAACCGTTAATCCTTATGGTCGAGATAAAGTGGAAGAGTATAAAATAAACACTCTCAAAGAGAAATCTTATGGAGGAACACTGAGTTGGCTTGCAGCAGATGGAACTGATGAAGAACAAACTGATGGTATTGGTGCTACAGAAACAATTAATTTTTTAGATAAATTTGCAAAAAGTGGAGAAAATTTTTTCTTAGCATATGGTTTATACCGTCCACACACTCCATATGTTGCACCAAAAAAATATTATGACTTATATGAAACAGAGGAAATAGAAATTCCCAAGAGTTCTGACGAATATTTAAAAACTATTCCTGAGCCAGCTGCGATCAGTCTTAGAGAACGAAAAGAACAAACAAATTTAGACGAAAATCTAGCTAAAACTATCAAAGAAGGATATTATGCTACTACTAGTTTTGTTGATGCTCAAGTTGGTCGTGTCTTGGATAAATTAAAAGAAACAGGCTTAGATAAAAACACCATAGTAATTTTCACCTCTGACCATGGTTATCATCTAGGAGAGCATGGTCATTGGCAAAAGAGAACTCTTTTTGAAAATGCAACTAGAGTTCCTTTAATTCTTTCGGGCCCTGGAATTAATAAAAATGAAAAAATAATTAATGCTCCTGTTGAGTTAGTAGATATTTATCCAACTCTCATGGATCTTTTGAAAATTGATACACCCGAATTTGTTTCAGGAATGAGTTTTGCACCTCTTTTAAAAGACTCTTCTGCTAGAGTAAGAGAGAGTGCACTTACAGAGTTAATTATTTATAACAACAAAACGCAAGGATATTCTATAAAAACAGATCGTTATAGATTGACTCAGTGGGGAGAAAATGGTTACTTAGGTTATGAGTTGTATGATCATAAATTTGATAAAGTAGAACTTAATAATCTCGCTGAAAACAAAGCTTATGAAAACATTAAAGACTCTCTAAAAACAATAATTAAACATCGTATATCCGAAGCTAGAAAAAAGCCTTTAGGGTTAGGAAAACAAATAGAAAATGCAAATGCATGGGGGGAACCAAAAGAAATTCACTCTCGCCCTAAAAAATAATTATATATGAGACTGTTTTATTTATTTATTTTAGTTACCTGTTTTTTTTCATGTGAAAAAAAAGAGAAACCCAATATAATTTTGATCATGACTGATGACCAGGGTTGGGGACAGACAGGTTATTATAATCATCCTGTTTTAAAGACACCTAATCTTGATGATATGGCAAAAAACGGGATTCGATTTGATCGCTTTTATGCTTCAGCTCCAGTATGTTCTCCAACTAGAGCATCAGTACTAACAGGAAGGTCAAATGATCGAACAGGGGTTTTAACACACGGATATGCATTACGAACACAAGAAAAAACTATTGCACAAGCGCTAAAAAAGGCAGGATACTCTACTGGACATTTTGGGAAGTGGCATTTAAACGGATTAAGGGGGCCTGGTGTTCCAATATTAAAAGACGATAATCATAATCCAGGAAAATTTGGTTTTGATCACTGGTTTTCAACAACAAATTTTTTCGATGTAAATCCGTTAATGAGTGATAATGGAAAGTTTATTGATTTTAAGGGTAGTTCATCAAAAGTCATTTTTAATGAAGCTTTGAAATTTATTGATAAAAACAATGCGGATAATACACCTTTTTTTGTAGTCATTTGGGATGGCTCTCCTCATGATCCTTGGACAGCAAATGAAGATGATAAAAGTGTTTTTAAAGATTTAGATAATGAAAGTCAAAATCATTACGGGGAGTTAGTTGCGTTTGACCGTAACTTAGGTAAATTTAGAAAACTAATAAGAGAAAAGGGTCTTTCTAAAAACACTATCATTTGGTTTTGTAGTGATAATGGAGGATTAAAAGGTATTTATCCATCAACAGTAGGTGGACTAAGAGGAAATAAAGGCTCGGTATGGGAAGGGGGGATAAGAGTGCCTGCAATAATAGAGTGGCCCTCAATGATCAAACACAAAGTAACCGATTTTCCAGCTTCAACAATGGATATATTCCCTACAATAGCAGATATTATTGGATTGTCTAAATCTGAGATGATTTTTCCAATTGATGGGATAAGTCTTTTGCCTCTGTTTAATTCAAATATAGATAAAAGAGAAGTTCATATTCCATTCAGGTTTAACAACACTGGAGCTTTAATTGATAATGATTTCAAATTAGTAGCTACAAGCTTAAACGAAATGCAGTTTGAATTATATGATTTAGAAATTGATCCAAAAGAATCTAATAATATTGCAACTGCTAATCCTTACTTGTTTGAAAAATTAAAAGATAAATATCTAGAATGGAATCTTTCTGTAAACAATAGTGTTAACGGTAAAGATTATCCTGAAAACATGGTGTTAGAGCAACCCAAACCTCATTTCTGGATGCAAGATGCTCGATACGAACCTTATTTAAAAGAATTTAGTAATCGTCCTGAATATGAGAATCGGATAAAAAGGGGGTATTAGTATTAATCTATTCTCCTCCTCTTTCTAAAAGGTGAAAACCTCTCTCGATAAGAAGAATTTTCGCGGGAATCAATTTTTACATAAGGTTAAACAAACAGATTAATCGTCATTAGCTTTTGGTTCTGCTTTTGGTGCATGATTATTTTTGTTTCTCCCTGCAACAATTTTATCAAGCTCCTTTGGTGATATGTCATATAAAGAACCTGATAATTTGGTGTAATTTGGTTGATTATCCTCAGAAGGCAATACGTCTACTATTTTTCTAAATTTCATCAAAGCCTTTTGAACCTCTTCATGTTTTGAATCAATTAAGTTTTTAACTTCTTCAATATCATTTTTTAAATCATAGATTTCTGTAATCTGTTTGAGTGTATCCACAAATACTTTAAACTCTTCATCTCGAAGTGCTCTGTCCCTAAATTTATAAATATTAACTACTTTTCCATTTTCAATTTTAGCTGGACGCGATCCCATCGTTAAAATCCAATCTCTATCACTTTTTTCCTGTTTTCCTAAAATCAGATCCTTAAAAGATTTACCGTCGAACTGATATTCTTTTGGCAGATCTGAGCCTGCTAAATCAGCAAAAGTCGGTAATAAATCTGAAAAATCTACCAAAGCATTAGTCTTCACTCCAGAAGGAGTTTTCCCTGGCCAATTCACTATAAATGGTTCATTAACACCATTCTCTGTCAAATACGTTTTTCCACCTCTAACTGCTCTGCCGCTGATATGACCTACAACCGATCCAGAAGTTCCATTATCCGTAGTCCAAAAAATAATCGTGTTGTCTCTTATTTCAAGGTCTTCCAAAGCCGTTACTAATTTTTCTAACATCAAATCTGCATAACGCACCATGGCTTTATGCTTATCCATTTTAGAGTTAGCATTTGGTTCTGATGGAGTGGTCGTTAATGGTTTGTGAGGTAAGCACATAGGATAATAAATCATCATAGGATCATTTTTATTTTTCTTCATAAAATCAATGATGAAATCGGTAAAAACATCTTCACCAAATTTACCCTCGTGAGTTTTACTTCCTCCTTTGGTATGAATGTATGGATTCCAATATCTATCCTCGCTTTTTTTTATATTGCCACCTTCTCCACCCGTCCACATACAGTAATCTTCAAAACCATGTGTAACCATAGCTTCAGGTTGCAATCTAAAATCATTCACTTGCCATTTACCGGCTATACAAGTTTTATATCCTGCTTTCTTCATGATTTTGGCTATACTTGGATTTTTTTCAGAATCAAAACTAGCTCCGTGTCCCCATCTTGGAACATCGTAATGATTAACCCAGCCGTGACGAAAAGGATATTGACCGGTCATAAAAGTAATTCTTGAAGGTGTGCACTGAGGCATTGACCAGGCGTTTTTAAATTGCATGCCTTGTTTCGCTAATTGGTCTATGTTTGGAGTTTCTATATCATCAGCATTGTATTGGCTAACCCATTCTTTGCCCATATCGTCTAAAAGGATAAATAGAATATTAGGTTGTTTCTTTATTTCTTGATGCATTTTTACAACTTCTTTTTTGCTTTGACATGTAAAACCTAGACATATAAAAAGGCAGAGACTTAATACTAATAATACTTTTTTAATCATTGTAATTAATTTAATAGGGTGAAACTCTCTTCACTCCTTGAGAACTCTATTTATAAGTTATAAATATTAATTAATATTTAGACTTAAATAATCAGTTTTAGTAATAAATAGAAAATTGAAGGACAAAGAAGGCAACCTAGTCCAGTATAGAAAGTCGCAGTTAATGCTCCATAGGGAACCAATTTAACATCTGTTGCAGCTAGTCCTGCAACGACACCGCTGGTTGTGCCAATAAGTCCCCCGAAAACTACTGCTGAGTGGGGATTGTCTAATTTAATTAATTTGGCTATTAGCGGAGTGATAATTGTAGTTAGAATAGTTTTTACTACTCCAGTTGCAACACTTATAGCTATTACATCAGAGCTTACACCTAAAGCAGAACCTGTGATGGGTCCAACTATATATGTGCAAGCACCTGCCCCAATTGTCGTCAGACTTTCAGCGTCAGAATATCCCATATTTAATGCTATGATAACCCCTAAAATAAATGATATTGTAACACCTACAAATAATGATATTACACCTGCTAAGCCTGCTTGTCTAATCTTATTGAGATCTGCACCCATTGCAGTTGCGACTACAGAAAAATCTCTTAACATAGAACCTCCTAAAATAGCTAAGCCTGAAAATAGTGGAATGTCAGCTAATCCTTTTTTTTCTCCAAAAAAAGCTAAGCCTAAACCAAATAAGATAGCAATAGCAACATCTGGGATTCGGTTATTTGTAATTTTATTTGAGAAAAGCTTAGCAAACAGCATTATACCTCCCACCAATAAGAAAGCAAATATTAATCCGTTTTTATCAATAATCTGATTAATTATCTCCATCCTGATTTTTTTCCGATTGATTCCCAATTTTTGAAATTACCGGAACTAAAAGTAATCCTGCGACAGTAGCGCACAGTCCCGCTAGTAAGGCCAAAGCACCTCCTGTCATGGCCGCTTTAACATTTAATGAAGCTGCCATAGCTACTATAATGGGGATGTACATCGCACTCCAAAAAGAAATTCCACTTTCAGACTCTTCGGCCCACCATCCCTTTTTTCTTAGATATAAACTTGATACCATTAATAAAAACATTGCAAAACCAACTCCACCAATATCACTATTTATGTTTAAAACCTGTCCTAAAAAACGACCTGTCAGTTTACCTATTAAAAAGCAAGCTGACAATAAAGCCACACCATATATTTTCATTAGTTTATTGTTTAATTATTAAATAATGTAACCAACTTTTTTTTGGTAACTTTTCCCATAACGTTTCTGGGAAGTTCTTCTAATTTTATATATTTCTTAGGAGTTTTGTATCCAGGAAGCTTAGATTTTAGCCAAGTTTTTAATGTATCAAAGTCAATAGATTTATTGGCTGAAATAAGACCAGCACCAATGATTTCACCCCACTCTAAGTCAGGAATACCCACCACAGCACAGTCTTTTATTTGTGGATGTGAACGAAGAACTTCCTCAATTTCCAGAGCAGAAACTTTATATCCACCAGATTTTATGATATCGATAGAATTCCGACCCAAAATCTTATAAGCTCCTTGTTCATAAACTGCAATATCTCCAGATTGGAACCAACCATCTTCTGTAAAGCTATTTGCAGTTTCAAGGGGTTTATTCCAATACTCTTTAAAAACGTTTTCTCCTTTTATTTGAATTTCACCCTGAGAACCCTTAGCAACAATTTGATTAACCTCGTTAACTAAACGAATTGAAACTCCAGGTAAAGGCTGACCGATATAGCCTGGTTTGCGCTTTCCACGATAAGGATTACTGATTGCCATTCCTAATTCTGTCATTCCATAGCGTTCCAAAAGAATATGACCACTTATTTTTTTCCATTCCTCTAACACACTTACAGGAAGTGCTGCAGATCCAGAAACCATTAATCTAAAGGCTTTTAGATTTTCTGAAATTATTTTTTTATCAATTTGATTTCTTTTTTTCCAATAGGATATGAGCTTAAAATAAATAGTGGGTACAGCCATAAAGACATTGACTTGCTGTTTAGCAAATACTTCAAATACTTTATTTGCATCGAAACCCATCAGAAATTCGCAGCATGCACCATTCCATAGGGAACAACTCATAATATTAATGATTCCGTGAACATGATGCATAGGAAGTACATTTAGTATGTGATCCCGACTTGTCCATTCCCAAGCCTGACTCAAAGCAATAATTTGGGCTTCTATATTTGCGTGTGTCGTCACTACTCCCTTAGGAGAGCCTGTAGTGCCGCTAGTGTAAAGTATAAGTGCACCCCTGTCCTTTTCCACATCTGGAAGTTGTCCTGTTTTGGGTTCTAATTTTTCAATCGGAATAAAAAGTTT
>CAJJAB010000103.1 GCA_905181895.1 Flavobacteria bacterium MS024-2A
AATAAATTCACCAAACTCCTGTATAACTTCAATTACTTTTTGACCTTCTTTAATATAAATTCCTTCCTGAGTATAATAGCCAAACTTCAAAGTTTCTCCTCTAATAATTTTTCCAGCATCTGGTTGAATTGTATTCGTTAGCAAATTCAACAGGGTCGATTTCCCTGTTCCATTCTTTCCTATAATACCAATGCGGTCATTACGCTGAAAATTGTAATCAAATTGATCGAGAATAACCGTATCATTATATGCTTTGGAAACCTTATGCATTTCAATCATTTTTGAACCTAAGCGCTCCATATTTATTTCCAGCTGAACCTCATGATCGTTTCTTCGTTGCTGTGTTTTTTCTTTAATTATTTTAAAATCATCAATACGAGACTTTGATTTTGTAGTTCTTGCTTTGGGTTGCCGTCTCATCCACTCCAACTCTTTTATATAATGACGTTTGGTTTTATGTGAAACCGATTCTTCATGAGCAATACGTATTGCCCTTTTTTCTAGATAATAAGAATAACTCCCTTTGTAAGTATAAAGATCCCCTTCATCTAATTCAATGATTTCATTGCACACGCGCTCCAAAAAATAACGATCATGGGTAACCATAAGTAAGGTTAATTTTTCCTTAATAAAATACGTCTCCAACCATTCAATCATTTCCATATCCAAATGATTAGTTGGCTCATCCAAAATTAGAAGATCTGGCTTTTCCAATAGAGAAGTACACAAAGCCAAGCGTTTCTTTTGTCCTCCTGAAAGGGTTGATACTTTTAAATTTAAATCTCCTAACTTTAACTTACTCAACATTTGTTTGTATTGGGTTTCAAAATCCCAAGCTTCATGTTGTTCCATAGCTTCAAATGCCTTTTGGTAAGCATCCACATCTTCAGTATTTAACAAGGCTTTTTCGTACTTTTCGATAACTTGGAGTGTCTTGTTTCCAGAGCCCAAAATAGTTTCTTCAACAGTAAGATTTGGTTTTAAAAGCGGCTCTTGTGCCAAATAAGAAATATGGGTTCCCTTTCTGTAATTTACTTCCCCAAGGTCAGGAGTCTCTTGTTGTGCGATTATTTTCAATAAGGTAGTTTTACCGCTTCCATTTTTTGCAATTAAAGCAATTTTCTGTCCGATACTAACTCCAAAAGATAGTGGCTGAAAGATGAGACGTTCGCCATAGGATTTTGAAATACCTTCTACAGAAAGAAGATTCATAGGTTCTTTTTATTTCGCGTAAAAGTAAGGAAACTACGGGATTGAATATAGTGGTTTTTATGAATTACTCTAAATTCATTAAGATAAACTTAAATGTGCTTAAAAATAATAGTTTAATTCGATTTTGAATTACTTATTTTTACAACCAAAATAATACTATGATTTCAAACGAACAATTCAAGTCCTTAAAGGATCGCATCAGTGCTTTGAGGCAATATCTTTGACATTGATGCCAAAGAGATAGAAATTAAAAACCAAGAAGAAAGGACTTTAGCTCCCGATTTTTGGAATGATGCCAAAGTTGCTGAAACACATATGAAACAATTGAGGACCCTAAAAAAGTGGGTTTTTGATTACAATATAATTAAGCAAGGAAGCGATGATCTTGAAGTATTTATAGAATTTGAAAAAAGCGGCGATGCTGAAGCTGCTGAAGTAAGTTTACAATACGAAACCTCCTTAGAGCATCTGGAGGCATTGGAATTCAAAAACATGCTCTCCGATGAAGGTGATAACTTAAGTGCTGTCCTTCAGATTACTGCAGGTGCTGGAGGAACAGAAAGTTGTGATTGGGCAGAAATGCTTATGCGAATGTATCTCATGTGGGGAGAAAAAAAAGATTTTAAAATTAAAGAACTTAATCATCAGGCAGGTGACGTAGCAGGAATTAAAACCGTGACATTGGAACTAGAGGGTGATTTTGCATTTGGTTGGCTAAAAGGTGAAAATGGAGTCCACCGATTGGTACGTATTTCGCCTTTTGATAGTAATGCCAAACGACATACTTCATTTGCTTCTGTTTATGTTTATCCTTTAGTTGATGATAGTATTGAGGTTATTGTCGGTACTTCTGATTATACCTGGGAAACCATGCGTGCAAGTGGAGCTGGAGGGCAAAATGTAAATAAAGTAGAGACAGCTGTAAGGCTCAGGCACCAACCATCTGGGATAATCATAGAAAACTCAGAAACTCGATCTCAGTTAGAAAATAAAAAAAAAGCTATGCAATTATTGCGCTCACAATTATATGAAATTGAATTACAAAAGAAACTCTCGGCTCGAAATGAAATTGAAGCTTCAAAAAAGAAAATTGAATGGGGCTCACAAATTCGAAATTATGTAATGCATCCCTATAAGTTGGTCAAAGATGTCAAAACTCAAATTGAGGTTACTGATGTTGATGGTGTAATGAATGGTCAAATAGATCCTTTTTTGAAAGCATATTTAATGAGTATCGGACAAAAAGAAGAAAAAAAATGAAAACAAGTAGTCATATTGACACTATCATCTTTGATTTGGGAGGTGTCCTTATCGATTGGAATCCTGAATATGTCTATTTCGATATTTTTGAAGGAGATAAAAAAAAAATGCAGTGGTTTTTTGATAAAATCTGTACTGTAGAATGGAATGAAAATCAAGATGCAGGCTATCCTCTTGCCCAAGCTACGGAAAATCGAGTTAAATTATTCCCTGAACACGAAGATTTGATTCGAATGTATTACGGAAGATGGGAAGAAATGTTGGGTGAGTCAATTTCTGAGACTGTAACTGTTTTAAAAAAACTCATCAATAATCCAAACTATCGTATTGTTGCATTGACCAACTGGAGTGCAGAAACTTTTCCGGTGGCATTAAAAAAATTCACTTTTTTACATTGGTTTGAGGGGATAGTTGTTTCGGGTACGGAGAAAACTAGAAAACCTTTTACTGATATTTATCAAATCACATTAGACCGTTTCAAAATTCACCCAAAAAAAGCTGTATTTATTGATGATAATTTAAAAAATATAGAAGGTGCTAAAGCCCTAGGAATAAATGGAATTCACTTTTCAAACTCCGAACAGCTAACGACGGAATTAAACAGTTATGGAATTCAAATTTAATAATGATTATCCATGTCCATTATTTTAAATAAAATAAGACACCATCAATTACAAAACTTCATAATATTGCTGTCCAGACTTTTAAAGAAAATTTTGCAAATCAAAATACTATAAAGAATATGGGTTTGTACTTAGAGTATTAGATGAATATTGATTTCGTCCATAAAGAGCTTTCAAATACTGATCCAAACTTCTATTTTGCATTTTACCAAAACCAAACCATTGGGTATTTAAAATTAAATTTCAATTCTGAACAAACGGAGAGTGTTTAAACAATAAAGCCTTTGAAATTGAACGTATCTAAATAAAAAATGAGTAACAAGGCAATGGCTTTGGTTCCGAACTATTCGATGCATCAATCAATATTGGGAATAAAAAAGGCTATAAACAGTTATGGCTGGAAGTATTGAAAACAATAAAAAAGCTCTTCTATTTTATAAGGAAAAAAATCTGATACCTTTTGATTGTCATTTATTTTAATTAGGCGATAATTTACAAGTAGATATTTTGATACGATTAGAATTTTAATAGTAAATCCTGTTAAAAAGGAGAATCGTCATCTGTTTCATTAAAACTCCCAAAAGCGGCGTCAGGACTTGGAAGACTTGAAGGATCAATCGCGTTATCATTCGGATTCATTTTTGATTGAAATTCAAAAGGAGAATCAAAACTATCTAAATCTTCGAATTTTCCAAGATGGCCTAAAAACTTTAAACGAATATTATCTAATCCCCCATTTCGATGTTTAGCAACAATAAATTCCGCTTGGCCTTGAGAAGGTGATCTTTCATCATCATCCCATTCATCAATATTATAATATTCTGGACGATATATAAAAGAAACAATATCAGCATCTTGCTCAATAGCTCCAGATTCCCTTAAATCTGAGAGCATCGGACGTTTTGTTCCTCCACGTGTTTCTACAGCACGGGAAAGTTGAGAAAGTGCAATAACAGGAATATTGAGTTCTTTTGCTAATGCTTTCAAGTTTCTTGAAATAGTTGAAATTTCTTGTTCTCTATTTCCTGATTTAGAATTTATTCCTGCAGTCATTAATTGTAAATAATCCACTACAATGAGCTTAATGCCGTGCTGAGAAGAAAGTCGACGTGCTTTCGCTCTCAGGTCAAAAATCGATAGTGAAGGTGTGTCATCGATAAACAAGGGAGCCTTTTCAAGATCAGTTACTTTTACATTTAACTGTTGCCATTCGTGATCAGCAAGTTTTCCCGTTCTTAATTTTTCAGAAGACAATCCAGTTTCTGCAGAAATTAATCGAGTAATTAATTGAACTGAGGACATTTCTAATGAGAAAAAAGCTACTGGAATTTGTTTTGTAACAGCAATATTTCGCGCCATTGATAATGTTAATGCTGTTTTACCCATACCCGGACGCGCTGCAATAATAATTAAATCACTTGGTTGCCATCCAGAAGTAAGCTTATCTAATTTTTCAAAACCAGTACTAACACCACTCAAACCATCACGTTTTGATATCTCTTCAATTTTCGCTTTAGCTTCTAAAACAAGACTTTGAGCAGTTTGTGATGATTTTTTAATATTTCCTTGAGTAACATCATAAAGTTTAGATTCCGCCTCGTCAAGTAAATCAAAAACATCTGTAGATTCTTTATAGGCGCTTTCAATGATTTCGTTTGAAATTTTAATTAAACTACGCTGAATAAATTTTTGTAGTATGATACGAGCATGAAACTCAATATGAGCAGAAGAGGCAACCCTTTGAGAAAGTTGAACTAGGTAAAATTCACCTCCTATTGATTCAAGTTTACCCTTTTTTCTTAATTCAGAAGAAACGGTCAAAAGATCAATTGGTTGCGAATCTTGAAAAAGCTGATATATTGCTTCAAAAATAAGTTGATTTGCAGTTTTGTAAAAAGCATCAGGTTGTAAAATATCAATAACCTCATCTACACCTTTTTTATCAATCAGCATAGCTCCCAGAACAGCTTCTTCAAGCTCAACAGCCTGAGGAGGTATTTTTCCTTGCTTTAAATTAATTACAGAAGGGTTTGGAGTTTTTACGTATTCAAGTGCTTTATTTTTATCCATAGAACTAAAGTACTCGTATTTCTAAAATTGAAATTAATAATAAACTATTTAATATAATTTATCTATGAAGATTAGACTGTTTATAAGTCAATATAATTGTTAATAAGCTAATTTATTAACCATTAAAATTTCCCATTGCAAGAAATTTCTCACGTCTCGATTTGATACGCTCTTTTGGAGTTTCTTTCTCAATTTTTTTGAATGCCAAAAGAAGTTCTTTACGGACTGATTTAAAGGTTTCTTCGCGATCATAATGTGCTCCTCCAAGAGGTTCTTTGATAATTTTATCTATCAACTTTAACTTTAGCATATCTCTAGATGTAAGTTTTAACGAATCAGCAGCAGTTTCTTTATGCTCCCAGCTGCGCCAAAGAATTGATGAACAAGATTCTGGAGAAATTACGGAATACCATGTATTTTCAAGCATATATATCTTATCTCCAACTCCAATACCCAAAGCGCCTCCTGAAGCACCTTCACCAATAATTACAACGATTATAGGAACAGAAATCGACATCATTTCAAATATATTACGAGCAATAGCTTCGCCTTGACCTCGTTCCTCTGCTTCCAACCCAGGAAAAGCTCCTGGTGTGTCAACAAAAGTAACAATAGGAATACCGAATTTATCCGCAGACTTCATAAGACGCAGAGCCTTTCTGTATCCTTCTGGATTAGCCATACCAAAATTCCTATATTGTCTTGTTTTTGTGTTGTAACCTTTTTGAGTACCAATAAACATAAAAGATTGGTCATCAATTTTACCCAAACCTCCAATCATGGCTTTATCATCCATTACATTTCTATCTCCATGTAATTCCAAAAAATTTTTTCCGCAAATAGCCTTAATATAATCTAAAGTAAATGGTCTTGATGGATGACGAGAAAGCTGAACTCGTTGCCATGCAGAAAGATTTCCGTAGATATCTTTTTTAGCCATTTTAAGCTTTTGTTCAATTTGACTACAAGTCTCCGTTACATCAATTTTACTTTCAATACCAATCAATTTACATTTATCAAGTTGATCTTGTAATTCTTTTATCGGTAATTCAAATTCTAAATATTCCATAAAAAACTGTCTTAGACAAATGTAAAAATTCTTTAGAACTAGGTTTGCTTTTTTGAACCTTCTTTCTTGTTTTTGTATAATCCATTTAATAAAATACTTCCCAAAACAATCAAAAGGCCAATATAAAAAGTTAGACTCATATATTCTCTTTCATTCCAAATTGCAAGTGATATAAGAATTCCATAGATGGGTTCTAAATTAATAATCATCATGATTGTAAAGGCAGATAAATGTTTCATAACTTTTATAGAAATATTAAATGCATAAGAGGTACAAAACCATGATAAAATTAAAATAAATATCCAGTCATATTCATTCAATTGAAAGTCATTAAATGCATATTCACCAAAAAAAAATACATAAATAATTCCCACTAATGCACCAACCAAAAGTTGATAAAAGGAAAGTGTAATGGGAATTACTTTTTTAACCATTTGATTGTTCAGAATAGTAAAAAGAGCTGAAAGGAAAGCCGAAAACAAGGCTATTAAAATAGCTTCAAACTGTTCAAATTCTGCATTAAAAATCAAGCCAACTCCAATAGCCGTTAACCCACCAAATAAAATTTCATAAAGTAAAATTTTTCTATTTGTTAAGAGTGGTTCTATAATTGATGTAATAAATGCTCCAGTAGCCATCATACTAAGAGTTAATGACACCCCTGCTATCTTAATTGCATAAAAAAAAGTTACCCAATGTATTGCAATAATAATTCCACCTATGAAAACTTTGCCCCACATTTTACGTGAAAGATAAAAATATTGGGGTTTATATAAAATAAAATAAAATGCCAGCCCAATAGAAGCTAAACCCATCCTATAGATAACTAACGGAATGGCACTTAAGGAAATTAAAGCTCCCAAAACAGAAGAAAATCCAAAAATAAGGACCATTAAATGATATTGAAGTAGACTTTTTGATCTATCGTTTAGCATGACGTAATAAAAAGAAAGCTAAAAAACCGAATAATACTAGAGGAAGCCATGCTGCGATTAAAGGCGGAAAGGTTGATTTACTTACCAGTACACCAAAAATTTTATCGAAGAATATAAAAAGAAATCCCAAGCTAATTCCAAAAGCTAAATTAACTCCCATTCCACCTCTTCTTTTAAAGGAGGAAACAGCAACCGCAATGATAGTAAGTATAAAAGCTGAAATTGGAATACTCCATCGTTTATGTCGAACCAATAAATGACTGTTTATTAAAATAGAACCTCGTTCTTTTTCATCTTTAATAAATTGATTTAACTCTGAAAACGTAAGTGTTTCAGCTATATAATTTACAGGAGCTAAATCGTTGATTTCAAAATCAAAAATAGTATCCTTTCTAGAATTACTTTTGAAGAATTCAGAGTCACCTGAGAAAGTTCGCTTAGTATAATTTGACAACCGAAAGAGACTATCCTTTTCTATCCATCGAATTCTATTTGCTTTAATTTTAAAGGTTAGCTTATTACCCTCAAAGTGTTCTAAAGTGAAATTGTTTGCTCGTTTTCGAATTGGATCATAACTGTTTACATAAATAAACTCATTATCATTAATCTGCTGGAAAACTTTATCTGTATTACGAGCCTCTTTTTTAATAATATATTTATAACGAAAATCGTTAAACCCTAAATTAGATTTTGGAACAATATACATCCCTGCAAAAAACGCAGAAATGGCAATAAATGTTGCAGCTAATAAAAAAGGTCTTAGGAACCTGAAAAAAGAAATTCCAGAACTTAAAATGGCAATGATTTCAGTATTATTTGCTAATTTAGAAGTAAACCAAATCACAGAAAGAAACAAGAAAATAGGGAAAAGTGCATTGGCAAAGTACCAAGTAAAATCAATATAATAATTTAAAATTTCTCTAAAAGGGGCTTCATTCTCTTTAAATTTATCTATTTTTTCTGCTATATCAACCATTATACCTATGGGTATAAATAGCAGAATCATCACTACAAAAGTTCCTATGTAGCGCTTGATTATATATAAATCAACAAGTTTCATTTTATAATCTAGGTTCCATTTGGCGTACCATTTTTGTTTTCCAAGCCCCAAAAGTTCCCGCTAAGATATGTTTTCTAGCCTCACGAACCAACCAGAGATAAAAACTCAAATTATGAAGCGTAGCTATCTGTTTTCCAAGCATTTCATTGACCGTGAAAAGGTGTCGTAAATAAGCTTTACTATAATCTAAATCTGCAAAACAATATCCAGTGATATCTATGGGTGAAAAATCATTTTCCCATTTTTTGTTTTTAATATTAATCGTTCCTTCTGCTGTAAATAACATTCCATTTCTTGCATTACGGGTAGGTAAAACGCAATCAAACATATCTATCCCAAGTGCAATATTTTCTAGAAGGTTTATGGGAGTTCCAACTCCCATTAGATATCGTGGCTTTTCTTTGGGTAGTATCGCGCAAACTTCATCTGTCATTGCATACATTTCCTCGGAAGGCTCTCCCACTGAAAGACCTCCAATAGCATTACCTGGAAGATCTTGCTCTGCAACAAATTCAGCAGATATCCTTCTTAAATCAGAGTAAGTACTTCCTTGAATAATGGGAAATAAAGTTTGTTGGTGATCGTATTTTAATGGAAGTGATCGATCAGATTCTATACAACGTGTCAGCCATCGATGAGTTCTCTCCATTGAAGTTTTTGCATATTGATAATCACAAGGATAAGGTGTAC
The DNA here is from genome assembly GCA_905181895.1 of Flavobacteria bacterium MS024-2A. GTDB lineage: Bacteria > Bacteroidota > Bacteroidia > Flavobacteriales > Flavobacteriaceae > MS024-2A. The sequence goes on from CAJJAB010000103.1 coordinate 8,920, forward strand.
ATTCATCAAATGCCATGATAATATCTGCTCCAATCGAACGTTGAATTTCAATCGCTCTTTCAGGAGTAAAAAAATGATAGGAGCCATCAATATGTGACTTAAACTTGACTCCTTCTTCTTTGATTTTTCGATTAGCAGACAAAGAATATACTTGATACCCTCCAGAATCAGTTAAAACTGGACCTTGCCACCCCATAAAATTGTGGAGTCCGCCAACTTCTTCTAAAATTTTGATTCCAGGACGTAAATACAAATGATAAGTATTTGCCAAAATAATATCAGGATTGATATCATTTTTTAATTCACGTTGATGGACACCTTTGACAGTAGCTGCAGTACCTACAGGCATAAATATTGGAGTTTCTATGGTGCCGTGATCTGTTTTGAGAATTGCTGCTCGAGCATTCGTACTAGGATCGCTAGCTAAAAGTTTAAATTCCATTAAATACAAAGATAGTATTATAGAGTATAAATAATATAGCATAGTCATTCTTAATTATTTCTTAAAGCTTGGTTATAAGTTTGTCAAATCTTTTTTATGAAAATACTTACACAACCATTACTTTTGTTGAAATTTAAAATTTAAAATATGTCAAATATTGAAACTCTTGAAAATATTAGCTTTCAAGTAAGGCGAGACATACTTCGTATGGTTCATAAGGTTAACTCAGGTCACCCTGGCGGGTCGCTAGGTTGTGTTGAGTTTTTTGTTTCTCTTTATTTCAATTTCATGGAAACTAGAGTTCCTTTTGAAATGAATGGAAAAAATGAAGATATATTCTTTCTTTCAAATGGACATATTTCTCCAGTTTTTTATAGTGTTTTAGCTCGAAAAGGTTATTTTCCAGTGGAAGAGCTTAATACCTTTCGTTTGATTGATTCACGTTTACAAGGTCATCCAACAACCCATGAAGGACTTCCTGGCATAAGAGTTGCCTCAGGTTCATTAGGTCAGGGACTTTCAGTAGCTATTGGAGCTGCACAAGCCAAAAAACTTAATAACGATCCTAATACAGTATTTGTTCTTTTGGGAGACGGAGAACTTCAGGAAGGACAAAATTGGGAAGCATTAATGTATGCAGCAGCTAAAGGGGTTGACAATCTTATTGCGACAGTCGATTTAAATGGTAAACAAATTGATGGAACAACAGATGATGTATTACACATGGGAGATATTGCCCAAAAATTTAAAGCATTTGGCTGGGAAGTCATTTCGCTTAAAGAAGGAAATTCTATTAAACTAATCATAGAGAGCCTGTCCTCCGCAAAATTAAAATTAGGGAAACATAAACCCATTGTCATTCTTATGGAAACTGAAATGGGAAATGGAGTTGATTTCATGATGCACACTCATGCTTGGCATGGAAAAGCACCAAATGACGAACAGCTTCAAAATGCATTAGCTCAAAACGAAGAAACTCTTGGGGATTATTAAAAAATAAATACTATGAAACAATATACAAACCAAGGAAGTAACGATACACGTTCAGGATTTGGAGATGGTTTAACGGAATTAGGAAAAACAAACCCTAATGTTGTTGCTTTGTGTGCCGATTTGATAGGTTCTTTAAAAATGCAAGATTTTATAAATGAAAATCCGAAGCGTTTCTTTCAAATTGGAATTGCTGAAGCGAACATGATGGGGATCGCAGCTGGTTTAACTATTGGAGGTAAAATTCCTTTTACTGGAACTTTTGCGAATTTTTCGACTGGTAGGGTTTATGATCAAATTCGACAATCTATAGCTTATTCAGGGAAAAACGTAAAAATATGTGCTTCACATGCTGGAGTAACTTTGGGTGAAGATGGAGCAACTCATCAAATACTTGAAGATATTGGAATGATGAAAATGCTTCCTGGGATGACAGTAATAAATACTTGTGATTATAATCAAACAAAAATAGCAACTCTTGCTATTGCTGATTTTAAAGGCCCTGTTTACTTTCGCTTTGGCCGTCCAAAAGTTCCTAATTTCACCACTCCAGAATTAGGCTTTGAAATTGGAAAAGGAATTTTATTGAATCCAGGGGCTGATGTTACTATTGTTGCAACTGGGCACTTAGTTTGGGAGGCACTTCAAGCAGCAGAAGTACTGAAAGAGCAAGGAATTAGTTCAGATGTGATTAACATTCATACTATCAAGCCTTTAGATGAAGACATTATTTTAAATTCTGTTAAAAAAACAGGATGTCTTGTTAGTGCTGAGGAGCACAACTATCTTGGAGGAATGGGAGAGAGTATTTCGGGGCTTTTAGGGCTGAAACATCCCACACCAATTGAAATGGTTGCCACACAGGATACTTTTGGAGAATCTGGAACACCAGCACAATTGATGACTAAATATGGTTTGGATAAAAATGCAATTATCAATAAAGTTCATCAGGTAATCAAACGTAAATAATTTTTCTACTGGTAATAAATAATATTTTTTTTAATAAGTCCAATTATCAATAGTAAATATGATATTAAAACAATTTAACATTGTATATGAAAGTATCTATTACTAATTATCCTTTCAATTTATCTGAACTAGGAATTACAAAAAAATTAGTTTATTATATATTTAAATTTATTAAAATTGATCTGCCATTAATTTAAATCCAAAGATTAAAGTTTTTATACTTAGTGAAGTGAAATCTAATAACTTTGATTAGAATTCATCTTTATAAACAATTAAAGATTGCGCTATTGAATTTTCAAATTAGATATAATAGTGGGCTTAAAAGGAAATAAAATCTTATCTATTGAAAGTAAACAAATTATAATTTTATTTAAATTTAACTAA
>CAJJAB010000104.1 GCA_905181895.1 Flavobacteria bacterium MS024-2A
TGAAAACAACTTCAGAAAAAACAGGTCTGTTAGTGACCGATCCTGTTAGGTTTGGTATTGACCCAATAGGGCAGCAAATACTTTTGAACTAGTACATCTTTTCTCTATCGACCTCAAAACGTGGAGAAAGTCCTTTTTTAATTAAGTCAAAGCTCTCTAAAACTTGAGATACACTTTCTTTTGGATAAGTTAAACTTGCAATATGCGGAGTGATTTTTACTTTGGGGTGATGCCATAAGGGACTTGATTCAGTTAAAGGCTCTTTTTCAAAAACATCCAGAAAAGCTCCTGACAGTGTATTTGAATCTAATGCAGAAAGGATGTCTTTTTCTATTTGAACAGCACCACGAGAAACATTGATAAGATAGGTGGGGTGTTCTAGCCTATCAAATAGATTTTTATTTAATAAGCCGTGAGTTTTGGGAGTTAAGGGGACCGTACAAATGAGCACATTGATTTTTGAAAGAAAAACATCTAGCTCGCCGTCACTGTAGGAGGGAAAAGAAGTTTTTTTAGGGGTATTACTATAACCAAAAACATTAAATCCCAAACCATTAAGCTTGTTTGCTGCATTCATTCCAAGGTGTCCCGTTCCAAGAATCCCAATATCCAGATCTTTTTCTTTAAATTCAAACTGAGCCCAATGTTTATTTTGCTGTGCTTTTTGAAAATCATAAAAAGAACGCTGATGATTCAAAACTGCCATTAAAATATAATTAGTCATTGAAAATGCCATCATAGGATCTATAACCCTACAAATAGTTATGTGTTTAGGGATACTATCATCTGTCAAAATATGATCAACCCCAGCTCCCATTGAAAAAATTAATTTTAAGTTTTTAAATTTAATAAGTGAGTTTTTGGGTTGCTTCCAAACCATAACACATTCAATATCCTCAGGAGTGCTCGTCTCTAGGCCAATAAGCAAGGGAAAATGTGGTGCTATTTTTTCAAAGTCTTCCTTCCATTGTTTTGTTGGAACAGGTGGCGCTATTATTGCAAAACACATATAATTAATTTAATAATTTATATTTAAAGATAATTCAATTTAAGTACTTTTAACCTTTTAAAAAACTAACCCTATGAAACTAAGTTTGAGTAAAATTTTCATTACAGGTCTTGTTTTTGTTATTATGAGCTGCTCCAAAGACTCTGATGCACAAGAAATTGAAAAGGGCTTAAATACTGAAATCGCTCAAAAGATTTTAGAGAAAACAAATGGTATTCGGAAGTCTCAAGGGAAATCAGTTCTGATTCAAAATGATGAAATGGATGTTTTGGCAACTTTACACAGCAAAAACATGACTACTTATGCTTTTTTTGATCATGTAGATCATGAAAATAAAGCACCATCAGATCGTGCGAATGATTTATCTTTTTCGTGGTCAAGTATAGCAGAAAATATTGGCCAGGTCCCCTGGTTTGAAAACGTAAGTTCTTGTGGAGATACAAGATCAGCAGAAGCTATCTCATCTTGTGTGGTTGAAGGGTGGAAAAATTCCCCAGGGCATTATACCAATATGATTGGAGACTATTCAGAGTTGGGTGTAGGTGTTGCTTTTACAAAAGACAGTATTGCCTTTTTTACGCAGGTATTCAGGAACCCATAGCTATTTACAGTGATAATCTGCTGCTCGGGTGGCGATTTGATTGTTGGGCTTAACATTTACCTTATAACCAAGTGAATTTGCCCAACCTTTTGCAGCTGAAATTAATTTATTGGATTTGAAATTTTCATCTTCATTATAATCCATATCAATTTGAACTTTAATGCTTATTTTTTCAGTAATCCATTCGGCTAAGTCAATACTTAATTCTGCTTCTTTCCATAATCGCGTCCACATATCACGAATAATACTAACTGTTTTCTTGCTCAAAATATAATGAACCCCTCTTGATCCGAGACGGTATGCAATTACTGTTGTATATCTTGACTCTTTATTAATGTTTTGTGAATCGGTACCAATATGTATCTCAGCATAGGGGTAATTTTTGATTACCTCTAAAGTATGGTTTACAGGATCAATTCGATTGCCATGAATGTCTTTGAATAGTAACATTGTTTTAAACTTATTTAAATATACTAAATTGGCTTGAAGAAATTCAATTCGTTTTTATGACAACTATTTTATTCAATTTGTGTAACCTATCGATTCTTTTGGTGTGGGGTTTAATTCTGTTTGTTCCTAAACGGAAAATCTCAGAAAACTTAATTTCTTATCCTTGGGTTCCCCTAGGGATTAGTTTTTTCTATAGTTATTTCATTGTCGTTTCCGGGGGTTTGACCGAAGCTGATTTTTCATCTCTGGAAGGAATTGTAACTTTATTTAAAAAAACAACTCCTGAGTCAGCCGCTGCAGGTTGGTTACATTATCTTGCTTTTGATTTTTGGGTTGCAACTTGGATTATTCGTCACAGCAGAAGAAATGATATTACTCATTTAGGTATTATTTTACCACTTCTTTGTACGTTTATGTTAGGACCAGTAGGAATAATGATCTACAGTTTTTTGTTATTCGGTGTCAGGCGGTTTAGGAGGGCCAAATAAAACGAATGTTTTGTTTAAGTTCTAAATGTAATGAATTTGCAACAGGGCAAGTAGTTGCAGCTTTTTCAAGAATAATTTGTGTTTTTTCATCAAATATATTTGGAAGTATAACATCAATTTTAATCTCAACGATTCTTCGTGGAGCTATTCCCATAATTTTTGTTACCTCTGCTCTTGTGCCCTTTATATCTACCCCTAAGTTTTTCGCTTTAATTCCCATGATAGTAATTAAACATGAAGCTAATGCAGTAGCTACTAGATCAGTGGGCGAAAAAGCCTCTCCCTTTCCTTGATTATCAATAGGTGCATCAGTAATAATAATTTTTTCTGAAGTCAAATGTGTTGCGGTAGTTCTCAGATTTCCTAGGTATTCTATAGAGCTAGTCATGTTTTGTATACGATTAGATTAAGAGATAAAATTGTATTTAAATCAAATAAATACAAATCCCAGTCAAAAATAAAAAACTTTAAGTTGTTATGCGTAATTTAGAATCAAAGTATAATTATGAAATTAAGGTGGGCTTTAAAAATTGCGCTTTTGCTATGCACTATTTTATGTGGTGTTATAGTAGTAATTATGTATACAAAGCTTTCATTTATTGACTGGCCATACGTAATTGGAGGGATTGTCTTCCTGTTTATTTCATTATCAATTCCAGTTAAAAAAAAGTCTAATTATTAAAATACTTAAGAAAATGAAGAAATTCATATACGTTTTCCTTGCTTTAGGGATACTATACCCTCTGAAAGCACAAAACAAAAAAATACTTAAAAAGGAAGTTATTCAAGATGTTGAAACTCAAAAAAAAGAATTAATTGAAATAAGTGATACTATTTGGCGAGCAGCAGAGATTGCTTTTCAGGAGACCATTTCTTCAGAGACATTAATTGCCTATGCCAAAGCTAATGGCTTTAAGGTTGAACAAGGTGTTGGTGAGATTCCGACCGCATTTGTTGCAACATTTGGGAGCGGAAAACCTGTCATAGGTATTTTAGGAGAGTTTGATGCGCTGCCTGGAATTTCTCAAAAAGCAGAACCTGAAAAAACTCCATTTAAAACAGGTGCCGCAGGACATGGCTGTGGTCACAATCTTTTTGGGACGGCAAGTTTAGGAGCAGCAGTAGCAATAAAGAATTTGATAGCCTCAGGAGAATTAAAAGGGACGGTAAAATTTTTTGGAACACCAGCAGAAGAAAAATTCTTCGGTAAATTATGGATGGCAAGAGCAGGATTATTTGATGATTTAGATGCCTGTGTGGATTGGCATCCTGAAGATCATACAGAAGCAGATGTGCAAAGTTCACTGGCTTTAGTTGATTTTAAAGTCGAGTTTTTTGGTCAGTCAGCACATGCTTCAGCTGATCCATGGAATGGTCGAAGCGCCTCTGATGCATTGGAGTTATATACCCATGGAATCAATTCTTATCGGGAACATGTAAAACCAACTGTTAGAATTCATTATCATATTCAAGATGGAGGGCAAGTGGTGAATGTTGTTCCTGATTATTCGAGATTATGGGTACGTGTTCGTGATACAAAAAGAGAGGGAATGAATGAGGTCTACCAGCAAGTTGTTAAGATGGCTGAAGGAGCAGCTATTCTGGCGAATGTTGACTATGAAGTCAATTTAATTTCTGGGATTCACGAAATACTTCCCAATCGTTCTGGTGGCGCAGCTATTCAAAAAAACTTAGAACAGTTGGGCTCAATAAACTATACTGAAGAAGAACAAAATTTTGCATATAAAATCCAAGAAGCAACATTGAAGCCTAAAATAGGAATTGACGGGTCGATCAGCCCTTTAAAATCTACATCGGATGATCCTATGGGAGGTTCTACGGATGTTGGTGATGTTAGCTTTTTGGTTCCCGTTGTTCGATTGGTAGTCACTACCGCTCCAAAGGGAACACCATGGCATTCATGGGCTGTAGTTGCCTGTGGAGGAATGTCTATTGGTCACAAAGGAATGGTTTATGCCGCTAAGGCTTTAAGTATGACTATGGTAGATTTATTTAAAGATAAGGACTTACTAAAATCTGTTAAGGAAGAATTCAAAATTAGAAAAGGGGATTATAAGTATGAAGCCTTATTGCCTCCAGGGCCACCTCCAATTGGAGAAGAATGAAATAATAATTCAATAATTTAAACTAACCATTTACGCTCTTGCATTTCTTTTTTAACTCCCTTGGATAGGTAAACAATGGCTATCATATTGGGAATACTCATCAAGGCAAATGATAAATCAATTATTCCAATGACAACCTCTACGGTTACTAATGCAGAAAAAATGATGCTTCCTATATAAAAATAATTGTAGTATTTCCCCCAGTTATTCTTAGTTAAGAAACCAAAACATTTCACCCCATAATAGGAATAAGTAAATAGTGTTGAAATTCCAAACACGAAAACTATAATAAGTAAAAGCTCATCTCCAAACCCAAAGAATAAGCGGCGAAAAGCCTCAAGGGTTAATACAATTCCATTTAAATCATCCACTAAATAAGCACCGCTAATAATAACAATTAAACCCGTGATGGTACAAACTAAAACGGTGTCTAATAAAGGGCCTAGCATGGCCACAAGACCTTCATTCGTACCCATTTTACTTTGTGATTGTCCATGATACATGGCAGCGTTTCCGATACCACTTTCATTAGAAAACACTGCTCTTCTTACTCCTAAAATAACGAGTCCCCAAAACCCACCTGCAACCATTGTTTGAAAATTAAAAGCCTCTGAAAAAATTAGATTAAACGCAGGTAAAACATCTTTTATATTTGCAATAAGTATATAAACCCCCATAATGAAATAGATTCCTACCATCGCAGGCACAAGGCTAGAGGTGACTCGAATAATTGACTTTAAGCCACCAAAAATTACAAAGGCACTAACAATAGACAATATCATACCAACAATAAATTTCCATTGAAAGTCTCCCAATGCAATAAAAGAATTAGGGGTAACCACATTCATAAAAGTCTGGGTTAACTGATTAGCAGTAAATGCGGGTAAAACTCCAAACAGACCAGCTACAGAGAACCAAATTGCAAGTGGTTTTCCCCATTTTTTCATTCCTATTTGCATATAATACATAGGCCCACCTAAAGGCTCTCCATGACTATTAGTTTCTCTGAGTTGAACCGCAAGGGTACATGAATAAAATTTGATAATCATCCCTATACCTGCCGTAACCCACATCCAAACTAGCACGCCTGGCCCCCCTAAATGTATTGCAATCGCTACTCCAGAGATATTACCTAAACCAACAGTTGCGGCTAAGACAGCCGACAAGGCTTGAAATCTTGAAATTCCCTTACCCTCCTCTTTAGTAAACAATAAACGAAAAGCGGTTTTTATTTTTAAAAAGGGGCGGCCCTTACTTTGAATGGTTAAAAATAATCCTCCGCCAACAACAGCTATAAGCATAATCCATTCTAAAGGGCTAATAAGGGATTTTAAAATATCTTCAAGGGTTGAAATCCATTGATCCATAATTGAAAAATAGCAATTAAATTTTGTTAATTACTTAAAAATCATAAACTTTATAAAAAACTAAACATAATGCAAACAAGAAGAGATTGGTTACGATCTTCAATAGGATTAGGAGGATTATTATTAACTCCTTCTGAGCTCCTTTCAGCACAAGAAAAAGTAGACTTTCAACCACGTAGTTTAGAATCAATCATTCGGTTGAGCTCAAACGAAAACCCTTACGGACCCTCTAAAAAAGTTCAAGAGCGAATCAAGCAGTCATTTATTCACGGTTGTCGCTATCCATATGCTTACTCAGATGATTTAGCTGCTCAACTTGCTAAAAAACACGGAGTTGCTCCAGAGTCAATTATAATTACTGGAGGCTCAACTGAAGGGTTACGAATCACGGGATTAACTTTTGCATCCAATGGAGGCGAAATAATTTCAGGGCAACCTACTTTTTTAGCCATGATGGATTATGCAGAGCAGTGGGGAGCAACTATAAATTGGGTTCCTGTAGGAAAAGATAAAGGGTATGATTTAGACGAAATTGAAAAACGAATTTCTGCTAAAACCAAATTGATTTTTTTATGTAATCCAAACAATCCAACAGGGACTTTAGTTCCTGCTAAAAAGCTAGTTGATTTTTGTGATGTTGCAAGTAAAAAAGCTATTGTCTTTTCAGATGAAGCTTATTATGATTTTATAGAAACTCCGAACTATCCCAGCATGATAGATGCAGTAAAACGGGGAGATGATGTTATCGTTTCTAAAACCTTCTCAAAGGTTTATGGGATGGCTGGATTAAGAGTTGGCTATTTGGTTGCTAAACCTGAAATAGCTGCTAAAATCCGAAAAAACGTTGTTGCTATGAGTAATGTGTTGGCAATAGAAGCTGCAAAAGAAGCTTTGGTTGATGATGCTTTCTATAAGTTTTCTTTAGAAAAAAACAGAGAAGCTAAAGCAAAGATATATACGCTTTTAGATCATCTAAAATTAGATTATGTTAAGTCTCACACTAATTTTATATTCTTTCATTCAAAGAAGGACATCAGAGAGTTAGGTCCAGCAATGCTATCTAAGGGCATTCGAATTGGCCGTCCATTTCCCCCATTTTATGATTGGTGTAGAATTAGTTCGGGCACATTGGAAGAAGTCGATCTTTTTATTAAAGGAATGCTTGAAGTTTACCAGAGTTAACTTTTATTTCTCTTTTACAATAATATAGGTTGCTTTCACCCCTGTAGCTAGATTCCAACGATTGGCTCCGACCAATTTACCTTCATCGTCAAAAACACGAACTTCAGCTGTATTGGGTCCAGAGGTGCCTTGATTAAGAGCTACAAAATCAATTTTATTAAATCCCATTATAAGATCGACAGATACACTTTTGAAACGCTCTGTTAAAAGAATTCTAGGAATAACCTCTTTATCATTTAACATAATACGAATTAAATCACCATCTGGGGATTCATGATCACGTACTGCAATTTGAACAAAACGGCCATTGTTTTTGAAATCACCTAAATATTGATCGGTTTTAAATTGGTTTGGATTTTTATTTTTTTCATTACTTCTGTTCAGCCGATTTAAATATCGTTTTCCAGCATCCAAAAACTGCTCGCTTTCACCAAAATTTATTGGCGGGTTGTTAAGATCACTTTTAGGATCTTTAAATTCTATGGTAGGATTAAAAAAATCTTCAGAGAGGAATTTTTTTCTTTCTTTAGGCTGCAAAAGGCTCGGCCCTTTATATTCAGGAGGAGGAATGACTATTTTCGGCTTTTTAGAAGTCTCAACAGGCAGCTGACCCCAAACTAAGTGAAAAGGGAAGGAAAATATTACTATAAAAACAAAACGTTTAACACGAATCATAAACCTAAATGTATTATAATTAAGCAAACCTAGTAGGAATTAAGTTCATTCTTAAGTGATTTAACAAGAATTTATAGGTTAAAATAGTTTTTTATTTACCTTTAGAATCAAATCAACTTATGCAATTAGCCACAATAGATTGGATCATTATACTTTTATTTTTTGCTGTCTCCCTGGGGATTGGAATTTATGTTTCCAAAACTTCGGGGAAAAGTGCCAATGATTTTTTCTTGTCAGGGCGGAATATGCCTTGGTGGTTATTGGGACTATCGATGGTAGCTACAACTTTTTCCACAGATACTCCAAATTTAGTAACAGATATCGTCCGGACCAATGGTGTTTCAGGAAATTGGGTCTGGTGGGCTTTTTTAATTACAGGGCTTTTAACGGTATTCGTCTATGCTAAATTATGGCGTAAATCAAATGTAAATACAGATCTTGAATTTTATGAATTACGCTATGGCGGAAAGCCTGCTCGTTTTTTACGACAGTTTAGATCGATTTATTTAGGAGTTATTTTTAATGTCATTACCATGTCTGCAGTTACACTTGCTGCAATCAAAATTGGTGGTATAATGTTAGGTCTCGAACCATGGCAAACAGTTATAACTGCGGGTTTAGTGACTGTTACTTTTAGCGCTATAGGTGGCTTTAAAGGCGTTGTTTATACTGATGTTGTTCTATTCTTTGTTGCGATGGGAGGAGCAATTGGAGCGGCTTATTATTTGGTAAATATGCCGGAGGTTGGAGGAATGCAAGCCTTACTTGCCAATGAAAATGTAGCTGGGAAAATAAATATTCTTCCTGACTTTGGTGATCGAGAGGCGTTGATAACACTTTTGATTATTCCATTAGCAGTACAATGGTGGAGTTCCTGGTATCCAGGTGCTGAGCCCGGTGGAGGAGGATATATAGCACAAAGAATGCTCGCAGCAAAAGATGAAAACCACGCCATTGGTGCAACCTTCTTTTTTAATATTATGCATTATGCTTTACGTCCGTGGCCATGGATTTTAGTGGCATTAGCTTCTTTAGTTGTTTTTCCAGATTTGGAAAGTATTCAAGTGGCATTTCCGGACATAACTCCTGATAAACTGGGTCATGATTTGGCATATCCTGCAATGTTAACAAAACTTCCAACAGGCTTATTAGGTCTTGTTTTGGCCTCACTTATTTCTGCTTATATGAGCACTATTTCCACGCAACTCAATTGGGGTTCTTCTTATATTGTTTTTGATTTTTATAAAACTCAAATCAACCCTGAGGCTTCTCAAAAACGTCTGGTTGCAGTAGGTAGAATTTCAACTATAGTTCTTATGGTATTAAGCACACTACTGGCTTTATTACTTCAAAATGCTATGCAGTTATTTAATTTATTATTGGTATTTGGCGCAGGTACTGGACTTATCTTTATATTAAGGTGGTTCTGGTGGCGTATCAACGCTTGGAGTGAAATTACCGCAATGGTTGCCTCTGGAGTAGTTTCTTTATTAATAACTATTCCCTCTATTAAAACTTTCCTTTTTGGTTTGGGAGGTCTTTTTCCTTCATGGGCAGAATTTCCTTTTGTTGTTTTTATAACAACTGGTCTTTGGCTTTTAGTAACTTTTATTACACCCTCAGAAGATTCAGAAGTATTACGCTCTTTTTATAAAAAGACTCAACCCGGTGGTCCAGGTTGGTCAAAAGTCATAAAAGAAGCTAAGGCTGAATCAGTTGATCTCATTGACGGGGAACAGGGCTGGAGCGTTCCCTCTGGAATCATAGCAATGCTTTTGGGCTGTTTAATGATTTACAGTACCATGTTTGCTACAGGATATTATATTTATGGGGATTATCAGCTAGCATTTCCACTTACAGGATTGGTTGTAGTTTCTGCTTATTTTTTAGTTAAAATGTGGAAAAAAATTAAAGCAACAGTGCTTTAGCCTAAAATTATCCCAGCAATAGTTGCCGACATTAAAGAGACTAATGAGCCTGCAATCATAGCTTTAAATCCGAGTTCTGTTAAAAGTTTTCGTGTTTTTGGAGCAATAATTCCGATGCCTCCTACCTGAATCCCTATGGAAGCAAAATTGGCAAATCCACAAAGCATATAGGTGGCCATCACTACAGATTTTTGATACGTAAAATGAAGATGACTTGCGCTATTTTTTAAATCTACTAACTGAGTGTATCCAACAAATTCACTAGCAACTAATTTGATTCCTAGTAGTTGTCCCATAAGAGTAATTTCTTGTTGAGCAACACCAATAAGCCACATA
>CAJJAB010000105.1 GCA_905181895.1 Flavobacteria bacterium MS024-2A
TCAAATATTCATATTCCAAATAAATTGATCGTTTTATAATCCTAAAATAGTAATTTAGTCTCATGAATACATTTGATATTGTGGTTGGAATCTTGCTAACCTATTCGCTTTTTAGAGGTCTCACTAAAGGTTTTATTATCGAGATCTCTGGAATGATTGCCTTATTCTTGGGTATTATAGGTGCTTTTAAATTTTCTTCATTAGCAGGAAATTATCTTACACAATATGTTGAATGGGGGCCAAAAATAATTCAAGCAGTGAGCTTTATCCTACTTTTTATAGGGATCGTTTATTCCATTTCTATTTTAGCAAAAATGCTTACAAAGGCACTTAAAGTTGTGGCGTTGGGCGGACTCAATCGAATTCTAGGAGGGCTTTTTGGAATCTTGAAATGGTGTATTATTTTAAGTGCATTAACACTTATTTTTAAAGAAATAAACGGCTTTATGACCCTGATGTCACCAACTATTTTAGTCGAATCTATTTCTTATCCCTTTCTTGAAGAACTAGGTGCTTTTTTATTTGATTGGGTTATGCGAATTGAAACACTTCAAGAGAAGCAAAATATTGTGATCTAATCAGTCAGACTTCTAAAATTAGCATTTTTTATCCATCCTTCAGAACCATTAGCGATACGTATTTTATTCCATTCTTCAAGCGATTCAAGTAATTGAATCTTAGTCCCTTCATGTAATACAAATTGAATTTCTCCTCTTTGATTGGGCTCTGACCAAATATCTGCTCTGCTAGAAAAAAGGATTGCGTATTGAGTGTTTTTTTGTTGTTGATCTACCGAAAAAGTAATCGGAAAAGTAATCATAAAAAGAATCAAAGAAAGTAGAGATATAAAAAAGAAAATCCGTTTCAATTGTGTTGCTTTTAAAAACAAATAGGCTAAGAAAAATAAAACAAATAACCATATCCAAATTATAGTAATCTTAGACCAAACAGAAAGAGAAAATAAACTAAAAATACTTTGTTGAATTTGTACTAACTGAGATTTTGGAATAGCTTCAATTGCGTCAATGGTCATGTTTTGAGCAAAAGCACTATTAATATTGAGATCTTCATTATCTGGATCGAGTTGGTTCGCTTTTTCAAAATAATAGATGCTTTCAGCAACATTATTTAATCGATAAAAGGCATTCCCTAAATTGAAATATAAAGCAGCGCTATGTTGCCCCTCTTCAAGTGTTTGTTCATAAAAAGAAACTGCCTTTGCAAAGTCCCCGTCATTATAGGCTGTGTTTCCTTCTATAAAAAGTTTTTCTGAAGAATCTTGAGCGCTAGCAAAAAGAAAATTCATCATAAGAATTGCTATTAGCATATTTTGAAACAGTCTTAAAAACAAGTTAAAATTTATATCCTTTCTCATAATTGCCGATCTATACTTGCAATAATACTACTCGCTTTTTCATAATCTCTTTTTACACTGACAGACCTGCCTGGAGCGTAACGTGCTAGCTCACAATTTTCAATAACAGACACAAAGTCTAAAGCCGTTTGGGCCTTCACTTTTTTATCTAATAATAGACTTTCAATTTTATCTTTACTCAATTCAATGGTTTCAATTTTTAATTTAGCTTTCAAATAATTGTGCAACGCTCGCTCTAATGCTTCATAAAACGCTACTTGATCATGGAATGCTTTTTTAGCAGAACTTAAATACTTTCGAGCTAAATATTGTGCTTCACGTTGTTTTTTGCTCGCACTATCTTCTGAGCGTCCTAATACAAATCGTTTGAATAAAAAGGTGAAAAGCAAGAGCAATATTGGAAGAACCAGTAGTATCCAGAAAAGTTTACTTTTCCAAAATGAAGGTGTTTTAATTGGACTTAATTTAGTATCCAAAAGGATAAAGCGAAAAGCAGTATCATTGGCTTGGACTAATTGCTTGGTTAAATTTGCGGCTACCTCTTGAGCATCCCCTGCAATTGGTCCATCAAAAACATCTACAAGTAAATCTTGAGAGCGTACACTCTTATAACTCTTTGTTTTGGGATCAAAATATAAAAATTCTACTGCCGGAATAGGATACCTCCCCTGGTATTTAGGAACAATAGTATAAGTGTCTTCCACAGTCCCCCCCATACCTGAAAGCTTAATTTTTACATTCTCTTTATGCTCTGGCTCATAAACCTCTAAGGTATTCGGAACATTAATTTTGGGTAGTTTAAACAATTTTAAATTCCCGTTCCCTCTAACTTTTAGCGTCGCCTGAAAAGACTCTGTAGCTTTCAGAGCATCCTTATCTAAAATTACATCAAAATCAAATTGACCCACAGCCCCAGTAAATCCTGCAGGTTGATTTTTTTCTGGTAAAGGTTTAACATTAATTACTCTTCTTCCTGCAGAAATAGTTTTTTGGCCTTGAGTCATAATTCTCCTTCCAAAAAGATCACGTCGGCTACTAGGCACAGTTAAACTTAAATTTAAAGTCAGGGGTTCTAAATTGAGTTTTCCGGTTTTTTGTGGATAAAGCACTACTTTTCGCCAAACTACTTCGTTATAAGATTCTCCATTATATTGGCCTTTATTATTCACTCTAACTTGACCTACTTTAATTAAGTGACTCCAAAAATCTCCATAGCCTGGAGATTCTAGTTCTTGAACATCTGAAATGGAAATTGGATTTCTGAAATAGAGCTTATAAACGACAGAAATACCTTCATTCAAATACGGGTTTGAATTTGAGATTTCAGCGACAAGCTTAATGTTTTCATCTGTAATATAATCAATATTATTTGGGTCATTTGGTTTTTCAACAGCCTCAGTTACTTCGATAATGACAGGAGAAGTTTTATATACTTCTCGATTAATCGTTATTTGAGCTTGATCCAAAGTAATTTTTCCTTTTAGTTTTGGAGTTAAAAAATAAGTGTAGGTTTTGGAAAAACTCTGCATCCCATTAACCCATGATCTACTTACTGCTTGCTGGGGACCACTTACAACCTGAAATCCTTTAAAAGATGGAGGATTAAAATTATCTCCATTCTCATTCATAACAAAATCTACGCGAAGACGTTCGTTAAGTCCCAAACGTTTTTTACTCACCTTGATATCAAAACTGACCTGAGCTTGAACTATAAAAGTGCTTATGAACAAGAAAACTACTAGTACTCGAGATGTCAAAATTTGATTCATAATTACCAATCTTTTTTACCTCTAACAGGCACTCCTTTTACTTTTTTAGCATTTACTTTATCTTGTACTTTCTTCTCCTGATTGTTCATCGCATCCAAGAGACTTTGAACTTGCTGAGGAGATAGTTGTCCTTGTCTAGGGGGTTGTTTCTTTTTTTCTGAATTATTTTCTCCCTCATTTGGTTGTGGATCTTTGTTTTGATCTCCTTCCTTTTTGGGCTCACCTTCATCTTTTGATTCATCTCCTTCGTCTCCTTCTTTTTCTTGATCCTGTTCGTCTTTATTTTCTTTATCTCCCTCCTGGTCCTGGTCCTTTTCTTTTTCGTCTTCTTGATCCTTATCTTGTTTGTCTTTTTTATCATCTTGTTCTTCTTCCTCTGGAGGTTTTTCGTTTTCTAGAAGCTCTTTTGCTAAGGCGTAATTATAACGAGTTTCTTCATCTGTAGGATTATTTCGTAATCCATTTTTATATGCCTCTACTGCCTTTTGATATTCCTTTTTTTGCATGTAAACATTACCCATATTGTGGAAGGCTTTATGTTTATCTTCTTTAGAATTTGCAACCTTTTGGGTCTGGAAAAAACGTTGAGATGCCTCATCATATTTCTTATCTAAAAAATGTGTATTCCCAAGATTATAAAGAGCTGTTGATTTTTCAGGAGCAAGAGACAGGGCTTTTCTGTAGGATTTTTCTGCTTTAATATAAGACTCCTTTTGAGCTTCTTCATTTCCTTCATAGATATGATTGGTCACTTTGCCATCTTGAGCAAAACTCAAAGTAAAGGAGAAGAACAAAAGTCCTGTTAAAAATTTATTTTTCATTCTCATTAAATAAGTTCAGTTTCTGAACCCATTTTGTTTTCGTTTCAAACAAAAATAGGTCGATTATAAGAAAAAGTAAAGCTGCAATTAAAAAAGGTTGAAAACGATCTTTGTAGCTCACAAATTTTTTAGCTTCAAACTCTTTTTTATCCATTGCTTTAAGTTGTTCTGAGGCAAATTCTAAAACTGCTTGCGTGTCATTTCCGTCTTGATACTGACCATTTGTAGCATTTGCGATAGCTTCCAAAATCTCTTGATTCCGTTTTGTAATAACTACTTCTCCATCAAAATCTTTTTTGTAGGATTCTACTACATTATTTCTTTTTATTGGAATGGGGGCTCCTGCTTCAGTACCTACACCAAGGGTGAAGATTTTTATCCCCATTGCAGCAGCCCTAGAAGCAGCACTTGAAGCATCTTCAGAATGATCTTCTCCATCAGAAATTAAAAAAATTACTCTATTGGTTTGATCTTCATCATCAAAAAATGTTCCAGACAAATCAATAGCACTGTCTAATGCCGTCCCCTGAGAGGAAAGCATTTCTGTGTTCAATGCTTGTAAAAACATTTTGGCTGCACTATAGTCTGTTGTTATAGGTAATTGTGGGATTGCCTGAGCAGCGTATGCAATAATACCCACACGGTCACTAGTTAGTTGATTTAAAATTGCAGATACCAATCGCTTTGATTTTTCTAGTCTGTTGGGTGCAATATCTTCAGCAAGCATACTTTTTGAAACATCAATTGCGAAAACTATATCAACCCCTTCTCGTTTTACTGTCTCAAGCTGAGTCCCTATCTTAGGATTCATCAATCCTAAAACTAATAAAGTAATGGCAAAACTTAAAAAAATCATTTTCAGTCCTGGCTTAAATTTAGAACGATTAGGACTTAAAACTTCTAAAAGTTCGAGGCTGGCAAACTTGACTTGGGTTTTTCTTTTCCATCTAAGCATTAGAATGAAGGCTAGCCAAAATACAGGGAGTATTGCTAGGAAATAAATGTATTCGTAAGCGTCAATCTGATACATTTTAAATAAAACTTTTAAAAACTGTGTTTCTTCCAATCCATTCTAAACCAATTAATGCCAAAGCAAGAAGAACTAGTAAACGGTATTTTTCTTCGTAATTGTAATACTTAAACTCTTCTACCTCTGTTTTTTCAAGCTTATTGATTTCTGCGTATATTTCTTCCAACTTTTTATTATCTGTTGCTCTAAAATAAATTCCACCTGTTGCTGAAGCAATTTCTTGAAGTAAAGCTTCATCAATCTCGACTTTCGTCAAGGCATATTGAAAACTGCCATTGGGTAAAATTCCAACAGGAGCCATTGCTGTTCCGTTACTTCCAAGTCCAATGGTATATGTCTTTATTCCAAACTCTACTGCAAGTTCAGTTGCAAT
>CAJJAB010000106.1 GCA_905181895.1 Flavobacteria bacterium MS024-2A
TATTAATAAATAAGACAATTATCATTATTACTTATTGTATATATTATAATAATAGGCATGACTTATGTAGTGTTATTTGATCGCATATTTGTAAATTAGCGTTATGGAGGATGTAATTATTATTGGAGCAGGGCCTATTGGAATTGCCTGTGGAATAGAGGCTCAAAAAAGAGGATTGAAATATACCATATTTGATAAAGGGACATTGGTAAACTCTTTATATAATTATCCTCTAAACATGACCTTCTTCTCTACCTCTGATAAACTTGAAATCGGAAATATTCCCTTTATATCTCACAACTCTAAACCAACTCGCGCTGAAGCTCTAGAATACTACAGAAGAGTAACATCGCATTGGAAATTAAATTTGCATTTGTACGAAGAAATCATGACCATTACAAATACTAAAAAAACCTTTAAAATAGACACAACAAAAGGAACTTATAATTCCAAAAATATCGTGGTTGCAACCGGTTTTTATGATCGTCCTTTTTTGCTTAATGTCCCTGGGGAAGACTTGCCGAAAGTAAAACATTATTATACGGAACCGCATCCTTATTTCGGAATGGACATCGCTGTAGTTGGGGGGGCGAATTCTGCCGTAGACGCAGCTTTAGAAACCTATCGTAAGGGGGCCAAAAGTGTTACAATGATTGTTCGAGAGGAAGAAGTGGGTGTGAATGTAAAATATTGGGCCCGTCCAGACATAATAAATAGAATTGAGGAGGGAAGTATTAAGGCGTATTTTAAAGCTGAAATAACCGATATTCAGAAAACATCTATTCAATTTAAAGATCAAAAAGGAATCCATGAAATTCCCAATGATTTTGTTCTTGCAATGACAGGATATGAACCAAATTTTGAAATGTTGGAAACATTAAAAGTTAATTTTCATGATGATAAATTTAGAACACCTACCTACAATCCTGATACTATGGAATCAAATTCAAAAAGAGTTTTTCTAGCTGGTGTAGTTTGCGGTGGTTATAAAACAAATAAATGGTTTATTGAAAATTCTAGAGAACACGCAATAAAAGCGATGGAAGCAATTATAAAGAGTAATGTTTAAAAAATACTTTTTCTAACATATACAAAATGTTTTGAAAGCACTCATCATTCCCGATTCATTTAAAGGAAGCTTGACGGCATCTCAGGTTGCCAATCAAATGGCAAAAGCAGTAAAAATTGTTTTCCCAAATGCTTCCTGTACCATAACACCTTTTTCTGATGGAGGGGAGGGCGCAATAGAGGTTCTTAAAAATGAAGCTGAAGGTAAAATAATTGATTGTTACTCGACCGACAGCTTAAAACGGTCCTTAACAGCGCCTTACTTTTTGTTTGAAGACTCTCAATCTGCTTGGATTGAATTATCACAGACAGCAGGACTTATACAACTGGAAGAGCACGAAAAAAATCCATTAAAAACATCTACCTGGGGAACAGGAATTATGATATTGCATGCTTTAAATCAAGGATGTAAAACTATCTATTTAGGGATTGGTGGAAGCGCAACGCATGATTTAGGAGCGGGAATAATAAGTGCGCTTGGAGGTAGGTTTTATGACCAAAAAAATAAAATACTTGAACCAATAGGAGCTAATCTATCAAAAATTGAAAGGATTGATTTAAGAAACCTAGATCCTAGAGTGAAAAATGTAAATTGGGTTATTGCTTGTGATGTTCAAAACATAATTACAGGACCAAGGGGAGCCGCTCATACTTATGCCAAACAAAAAGGAGCCACTAAAAAAATTATTGAAGAGCTAGAAATAGGAAGCAATAATTTTGCTAGAGTTGTTAAAAAGCAATTTGATAAAAATATCCTTAATCTTCCTGGAGGGGGAGCTGCTGGTGGAGTTAGTGCTGGTTTATTTAGTCTATTTAATGCAAAAATAGAAAAGGGTTTTGAATTATTAGCTCAACGAATAAATTTAGAAGAGCAAATAAAAAAAATGGATATTGTACTCACTGGAGAAGGACATTTTGATGAACAAAGTACTTTTGGAAAATTACCACTAAAAGTAGCTGAACTTTCGTGTCGTTACAAAATAAAAACCTTTCTTTTTGCCGGTAAAACATCTATCAAAAATCTCCCAGACTTACCATGTCTTAAAATTTATCAAACAAGTCCAGCAATAGTTAACCTTCCGGATGCCATGAAAAATGCATCTCACAACCTAGAATCTAAAGTAATAGAAGTATTACTCAGATTTAAAAAACAGATTTAATAAATATGGCTTTCTCGCTAATTAGTATTCTTTTAGTTGTTTTGTGGATAGTTTTAGGCACTACTTTCGCAAAGTTACATCCATTTTTAGTGTTACTATCCGCAGCTTTATTTTTAGCGTTCCTTTTAGAGATTTCACCCATAGAGTCAATGAATTTAATTCAAAAAGGGTTTGGAACGATCGTACAAAATATTGGTTTATTAATTCTATTTGGAACTATTATTGGAGTCGCTCTAGAGCATTCCCACGGAACTATTGCACTAGCTAAAGGGGTTTTAAAGCATCTCAATAGACTTCCTTTACCCTATGCAGTTAGCTGTATAGGGTATTTAGTCTCAATTCCTGTATTTTGTGATGCCGCTTTCGTCATTTTATCCCAACTAAACAAAACCCTTTCCAAACAGACGAAAACACCTCTTGTTGGACTTACTGTTGCCTTGTCTACAGGTTTATTTGCCCCTCATGTATTAGTCCCTCCCACACCAGGTCCATTGGCGGCGGCGGCGAATTTGAATTTAGAAAATCTCATTTTACTCATACTCGTTGGCGGAAGTATTGCTTTTATTCTTATTCTTGTTGGAGGGTGGTATGGAAATCTGCTTTCTAAAAAAGAATCTTACACAGAATTAAGCATAGAAATTGAAGAAAAAGACTTTTCAAATAAGCCGATAACTCTCCCTTCTTTTGTTAAATCTTTTCTTCCAATAGTTGTCCCTATTTTTTTAATGTGTTTGGGTGTTGGAATAAAACTTTTAACCAACTTTCCTGGAATTCAATATTTGATTTGGCTAACAGAGCCAACGGCGGCTTTAGGCATTGGAATGATTTTTTCCTTTCGGTTATTAAATTCGAAACAAAGAATTAACAAGGCGGTAATTAAAGGAATAAATCAAGCAGCTCCAATTTTAATTATTACTGGAATGGGAGGTGCCTTAGGTAGCATTATTCAAACTATTCCGCTTGAATATTATATCCAAGAAATCTCTACTTTTTCAAGTCTAGGAATTTTAATCCCTTTTATCATTGCAGCCCTACTCAAAACAGCTCAAGGATCATCCACGGTAGCTATTATCACAACCTCATCTATCATTTTTCCGCTTCTTCCTGTTTTGGGTCTAGATAGCGAAATGGGGAAAGTATGGGCAATAATGGCTCTTGGAGTAGGATCAATGACCGTTTCTCATGCAAACGATTCCTACTTTTGGATTGTTTCACAAATGAGTGGTATGGATGTCAAGACGGCGTATAAAACACATACTTTTGGAACCCTACTTCAGGGTTTCGTTGGTTTACTCGTAATATTTGTTGGATATACGATCTGGAATTTATTCTAACTATTGGTAAGAAGAATAAACAAGTTCTAATCGTACTCTTTTATCCTCTGAAGAAGTATCAGGATGTGATCCAATAAGAACCGCTCCTAAGGGGTTTAGTGAAGCTGTTAAAGGGTAAACAAGTTCTTCTTCGGAATCAGTAATTGCATTGATCGGCGTAAGGTTGTCAATATCAGCACTGACTACTAATCCCAAATCAAAATTAATGGAATCATTTCTGATAATATTAGAAACATGATCGGTTATATTAAACCTATAACGGTATGGTACATTATTTTCGTCATACTCTAATAAACCGCCAAACACATTTTTATTACTGTTTCTTCCAGAACTTGAAACTGACCCATCGATA
This sequence comes from Flavobacteria bacterium MS024-2A, assembly GCA_905181895.1. Taxonomy (GTDB): domain Bacteria; phylum Bacteroidota; class Bacteroidia; order Flavobacteriales; family Flavobacteriaceae; genus MS024-2A. The sequence goes on from CAJJAB010000106.1 coordinate 3,915, forward strand.
AAATAATCTGAAAGGGGGAAGCCTGTGTTATAATCAAACAGATACAAACGCTGTGCTAATAATTCCTTAGAACTTGCCAAAGCCGGATCAATATAAAAAATAAGGTTTGCTTCATTTATTAACCAAGACTTAGATCTCAAACCTTCAATTAGCTGATTATCATCTGTGTTCTCATTCTCAAAAAGGCGAACTTTACCTAATAGACTTCCGCTTCTTACATAGAGCCTTTCCGAAGGTATATTACTATTTGTTAAAATTAACTGCTCTTGAATAGCGGCGTCAAAAAGACTATTCTTTAATGTGTTGACGGTAATTCCATTAAAGCCCAATGAAAATTCCCTTTCAACTTTTTCAACTACATCATCAGACACATCGTCTGGGGTGCCTTTAGTTTGATAATCGTCAAATTCATAAACAATATTTATTGCAGCATTGTTAATGTCTAAAAGCATATATATATCGTCAGAAAAGTTGTCTGCATGGATAATTAAACCTTTAAGAGTTTCTTGAAAATTTATTACCGTTTCCAAGTCAATTGAACCTTCTTTGTTTATCAATTTCTCTTGAAAAAAACTTATATCTAGAGGAACTCGTAATCTTGGAGATAGTCTTGTTTCAACCTGAGTTGTTTCGTCAATATTTTCAGTACTAGGATCATCTTCTTTGAAGTTAAACCGTATTTCGTCAAAATTTAAACTAACCAAATCATCAAAAAGTACTGCATTATAAAATCCTTGTTCAAAATAATCTTGAGTAGAATAATATGCTTGGGTAGTTTCGAAATTATTTGCTGGATCTAAGTCATTGAGATACGATGTCAACTCATATATTTTCAAATTGAAAGTAGCTTCACGATTTCCATAAATAGAATCTATTTCATATACTTTATTTTCACTTTGATAGGCCGCATTATCATCATCATTATGGTCTAAAATACCGTCGCCATCACTATCTGAGTTTAATGGATTTAAATTATTTTGAGACTCAACAATATCTGTCAATTCATCCCCATCTGAATTACTTTCTGGATCATTTGGATCGGCGTCTAAAGAATCAATAACACCATCGTTGTCGGCGTCATCTTGATTAGTAAAAAATGGGATATCTAAATAAACTGATTTAACTGTTTCGTTTTCTGGAATTAAATTAGGATCTGATATATTTGGATCATCTTCAACTTCTTGCCTATGATTTCCAAAAAAAGGATTATTTGCGATGGTCAATTGAGTTGTAATACTCGCTTCTGCTAGACCAAAAATAGGGTGGTTTATTTCTCCAAGCTGGACCAGAGGGAGGCCATTGGTTTGGACTTTATTTATTTTTTTTTGAAATGTGAATGCTGGGAAACTCTCTGATAAAGTCTCAAGTTTCTGATCAAGAAACAAATTTTCACCAATAGGAAGAAAGTCTTTGACACATGAACTTAATGAAATTATTAGGGAAGCACTTGCAATGAGTTTAATGTTATAACGCATTCTAGATATTATATTAAAATTTATTGCTGTAAAAATCAATATAAACTTCTTCATTTTTAGATTCATCGAAGCTAAGCTGGGGCTTTTCGCTATTTTTAACTTCTTCAACCACGCTGGTGGGAACATCTTCCGCTGCAACGATTAATCCATCAGAATATTTAATTGCTAATGAAATGAGAGATTCATATGTTGCTTTTTTCAATACTTTAAGATGTGATTCATCAATTTTATCAAAAGCTACTTTCTCAAAAAACTTTTTTGCAAAAGGAACTTTAAAATCAGGGCCATAAATGGAACTAATTATTTTACTTTCAGAAAACAACGGTTCATCTTTATAGTAGGTTTGTAAATACAATGGAAATAATGCAGTAAACCAACCATGAAGGTGAATAATATCTGGGGACCAGTTTAACTTTTTGACTGTTTCCACTACACCTTTAGTAAAAAAAATCATCCTTTCATCGTTATCATCATAACAGCTACCTTTACTGTCATGCAAAAGGCCAGGACGTTTGAAATACTCATCATTATCAATAAAGTAAACCTGCATCCGCTCTTTTGGAATAGATGCAACTTTAATAATTAGGGGCATGTCCAAATCATTTATAACCAAATTCATTCCTGACAAACGAATGACCTCATGTAACTGATGTCTCCTCTCGTTTATTAAACCATAACGAGGCATAAATATCCGAGTTTGACCTCCGTTATCATTTATTGCCTTTGGAATTTGAAATGAATTGATGGCTTGTTCTGTTTGGGGTAGATAAGGCACTACCTCAGAAGAAATGATTAAAACTTTCTTATCTTTCATATAAATGATTTCCGTAGGGAAAAGTTCTGCAAAAATACAAAATTAATGCACATATACTCAAAAACTGACTACTTTAGCATCGTTAATCATATGCTAAATTTTGTTGTTTAATACTCACAGTGAGGTTCAGTCCTTCTTAAAAGATAAAAAGAAATCCGTTGGATTAGTTCCTACAATGGGCGCACTCCACAAAGGACACATTTCTTTGGTTGAAAAAGCTGCTCAAGAAAACGAGTGGATAATTGTCAGTATTTTTGTGAATCCTACGCAATTCAACAACCCTGAAGATCTAGCAAATTATCCAAAAAATATAGCTGAGGATAAAATTATGCTTGCTCCTTTTAAGGAAAAACTTATTCTCTATGTTCCTAAATCAAAAGATTTATACCCCAAAAATTTAATTTCAAAAGAATTTTGTTTCGCCGGCCTGGAAAAACAAATTGAAGGCACTTTTCGTCCGGGTCATTTTAATGGTGTAGCAACGGTAATTGAATCATTATTCCATAAGCTACTCCCTAATCGGGCTTACTTTGGTGAAAAAGATTTTCAACAGCTACAAATTATAAAGGCACTTACTAAACAATTAGGATTGAATATAAAAATTATTGGATGCCCCATCGTTAGGGAGAAAGATGGTTTAGCTTTAAGTTCAAGAAATAAACTTCTAACCTTAGAAGAACGGAAAGCGGCTTCAGTTATCTTTAAAACCCTTAAAGAAATTAAGTCTCGTCAAGAGAATTGGAATATAAATGAAATGGAGGCTTATTTTAAAAAATCAATTGAACGCGAATACCATTTAAGAACAGAATATTTTTTTATTGCAAAAACTAACGATTTGATTCCTTTGAAAGCTCTTGATAAAGGTGGATGCTATAGGATATTTGTTGCGGTATTTGCTGGAAAAACAAGATTAATCGATACTCTAGAATTAGAGATAATATAATACCTTCGCAAAATGTTAATAGAAGTACTTAAATCTAAAATTCATCGTGTCAAAGTTACTGACGCTGATTTAAATTACATTGGCAGTATCACACTAGACAAAAATCTTATGAGAGCAGCTAATCTGATCGCTGGAGAAAAGGTTCAAGTCGTTAATATAAATAATGGTGAGCGACTAGAAACCTATGTAATAGAGGGAGCTGAAAACTCTGGAGAAGTTACCCTTAATGGGCCAGCTGCTCGAAAAGCACAAAAAGGAGACGTCATCATTATCATCAGTTATGCTCAAATGGAATTTGAAACTGCGAAACATTTCCAACCTAAACTTATTTTTCCAAACGAATCGACAAATCAACTTCAATAAGGTTTGAGTAAGTTAAAATCTTTTTTTAAAGCTATTGTGCCCTTGAGCATCGGATTGTTTTTCATTTATTTAACAATTAGTTTTACAAATAAAGAAGAGCGTGAACTTATTTTCAGTTACATTAAAAATGCAGATTATCGTTTTTTGTTGCTCTCTGTTTTTTTTGGGATTCTTAGCCACATCTCAAGGGCATACCGTTGGAAATTTTTACTTGCTCCTCTTGGCTATAAGCCAAGATTCATCAATTCAATCTTGTCTGTTTTAATTGCCTATATTGCAAATCTTGGAATTCCTCGTTCTGGGGAAATACTAAGGGCTACCATCTTGAGTTCTTATGAAAAAATTCCTTTCGAAAAGACCTTTGGAACAATTATAGCTGAACGTTTAGTAGATTTATTAATTTTGATTGGATTTATTTTAATTGCTCTAAGCTTACAATTCGAACTTATCTGGGGAATTTTAAAAGAAAAACGAATTTCTCTTAATCATTTGATGCCGGTGTTAGTATCATTAGCGATTCTCTTTTTTGTAGTTCGTCTTCTTTTTAAACAAGAAAGATATCCTTTTATCACCAAAATAAAAACCTTTTGTAAGGGGGTTTTAGAAGGGGTTTTAAGCCTTAAAACTATGCCTCATAAGGGTATTTTTATTGCGCATACATTGTTTATATGGACCATGTATTTGGCCATGTTTTATGTCGTAAAATGGACTGTCTATGAAACTTCAATACTTGGGTTGAATGATTTACTACCTGCTTTTGTAATTGGTGGTTTAGCCATATCTGCAACTAATGGTGGAATTGGAATCTATCCATTTTCTGTAGCCATGATGTTAGCGGCTTTTGGGGTTTCAAACGAGTCCGGTCTTGCCTTTGGATGGATCGTGTGGACCTCTCAAACCTTAATGATCATTGTCTTTGGTAGTCTTTCTTTTTTTGTGCTACCTTTATTCAATCGTGATTAAAAGTTAATATTAATTGAGTATGGCTAAAGTAAAAAAAGCGTTTTTCTGTCAAAATTGCGGATCGCAACATACCCAATGGCAAGGACAATGTAGTGCCTGTAAAGAATGGAATACCCTAGTTGAGGAAATTATTGAAAAAGAGACTACTAAACAATGGTTAACAAAATCAGTTAAGGAAATAACAAGTCCCATTCGAATAGATTCTATAGATGTTACCGAAGTTCCTAGAATAATAACCCAAGATGAAGAATTAAACCGCGTCCTTGGAGGGGGACTTGTCCCTGGTTCTGTAATTCTATTAGGAGGAGAGCCAGGTATTGGTAAATCAACCCTTTTACTACAAGTTTCTTTAAGTCTGAATTCTAATGTCCTTTATGTTTCCGGAGAGGAAAGTCAACAGCAAATCAAACTTCGTGCAGAACGAATGGAATTGAATGGGGAAAACTGCTATGTTTTGAGTCAAACTGAAACACAAAAGATTTTCCAAGAAATTAAAAAAGTAAAGCCTGATCTTGTTATTGTTGATTCAATTCAAACCTTACATAGCAATTATATCGAAAGTGGTGCTGGGAGTGTTTCTCAAATTAGAGCAACCGCAGGTGAACTAATTCAATTTGCAAAAAGCACCAATACCCCTGTTATTTTAGTTGGACACATTACCAAAGACGGAAATATTGCAGGACCAAAGATTTTGGAACATATGGTCGATACTGTTCTTCAATTTGAAGGAGACAGAAATCATGTTTATCGAATTCTTAGAGCTCAAAAAAATCGCTTTGGTGCTACTTCTGAGATTGGAATTTATGAAATGATTTCTCATGGTTTACGTCAAGTTTCAAACCCTAGTGAAGTACTGATATCTGAAAAAGAAGAGGTTTTGAGTGGTCATGCAATTGCTGCAACTGTTGAAGGAATTCGTCCTTTAATGATTGAAGTCCAAGCGCTTGTGAGTTCAGCCGTATATGGAACACCACAACGCAGCAGTACAGGTTTTAATGCCAAACGTCTTAACATGCTTTTAGCGGTGCTAGAAAAAAGAGCCGGATTTGCATTGGGGAGTAAGGACGTATTTATTAATATAACTGGAGGAATTAATGTTGAAGATCCAGCGCTCGATATGGCTGTAATTGCTGCTTTACTTTCCAGTTATCATGATGTCCCAATTGCACAAAATATTTGTTTTGCAGCTGAAATTGGTCTTTCTGGTGAAATTCGTCCTGTAGCCAGGGCTGAAATTCGTATTCAAGAAGCGGAAAAACTTGGCTACGAAAGTATTGTGATTTCGAAGTTTTCTAAACTCGGAACCAACCCTAAATCGATTCAAATTCAAGCCTTTTCTAAAGTTGAAAATTTAGTTGAATTTCTCTTTTAATTCCTGCTAATTTTAAAAAAAGAAATACCTTGTAGAATGCAAAAAAATTAATCTCAATGGATAAAATTGTGAAACAATTTCTTGACGAAGTAAGTGCAAGAAACCAAAATGAACCTGAATTTATGCAGGCAGTTGCCGAAGTTGCAGAGACGGTAATTCCTTACATTGTTCAACATGACATTTATTACGGACAAAATATATTACTCCGTATGGCGGAACCAGAACGCGTTTTGTCTTTTCGTGTCGCCTGGATAGATGATAAAGAAGAAATTCAGGTCAACCGTGGATACAGAGTACAAATGAATTCTGCAATTGGACCTTACAAAGGAGGTCTACGTTTTCATCCTAGTGTAAATTTAAGTGTATTAAAATTTTTAGCTTTTGAGCAAACATTCAAAAATAGCTTAACTACTCTTCCAATGGGAGGAGGAAAAGGAGGTTCAGACTTTAATCCAAAAGGAAGGTCAGATACAGAAGTTATGCGATTTTGTCAAAGTTTCATGACTGAACTCTATAGCCATATTGGTCCAAATCGAGACGTCCCAGCTGGAGACATAGGTGTTGGTGGAAGAGAAATTGGATATTTGTTTGGTCAATATAAACGCCTTCAAAATGAATTTACAGGAGTGCTTACTGGTAAAGGGGCCTCTTTTGGAGGATCACTAATTCGTCCAGAGGCTACAGGCTATGGAGTAGTTTACTTTACTCAAAAAATGTTAGAACACCAAGGCAAAAATATCAAAGGCAAAACCATTATTGTTTCTGGCTCTGGAAATGTGGCACAGTATGCTACGGAAAAATGCATACAATTAGGAGGTAAAGTACTGACTTTATCAGATTCTTCAGGATATATTTCAGATCCAGACGGAATTAATCCTGAAAAACTTGCATTCGTAATGGATTTAAAAAATGTTAAAAGAGGTCGTATAAGTGCATATGTAAATCAATATCCAAAAGCCACTTTTCATCCTGGTAAAACTCCATGGGAAGTGCCTTGCCAAGTTGCATTACCCTGCGCAACACAGAATGAGCTGGACGGAAAAGATGCTGCGATTTTATTAAAAAATGGTTGTGTCTGTATAGGAGAAGGCGCCAATATGCCATGTACTCCAGAAGCTATTACTCAATTCAAAGAAAACAAAATTCTATTTGCACCAGGAAAAGCGTCTAATGCAGGCGGTGTTGCGGTCTCTGGATTAGAAATGGCACAAAATTCCTTGCGCTATAGCTGGACAAGAGAAGAAGTTGATAGCCGCTTACAGAGTATAATGTCTGACATCCATAAATCTTGTTTAAAATATGGTGAACAAAATGGGGTTGTTGACTACGTAAAAGGAGCTAATATAGCTGGGTTTGTCAAAGTAGCCGACGCCATGCTAGCTCAAGGGGTAGTTTAAATTATATCAAAATTCGTGCACACATCTACAGAAGCCCTTTCCCTTAGTAGTGTTAAATATGGAGATTCTAGTTTGATTGTGGCATGTTACACTAAAGAATTTGGTTTACAATCGTATATGCTAAAAGGAATTTTGAATTCAAAGACAAATAAAAAA
>CAJJAB010000107.1 GCA_905181895.1 Flavobacteria bacterium MS024-2A
ACTGGGAGTTGTTTCTGTTGTTTTTCAGCTCATGCTCTTCTTTTTGGAAATGCATTATCAGCAAACAACTGCCGCTGGAATTGTTTCCATTATTATTATGATAGGAGTGCTAGTTTATGCTTTTATTCATTACAAAAAACAGAATGAAGGTTTCCTATCTTTATCTGAAGCTTTAAAGATTGGCTTGGGAATCTCATTAATTTCTGCACTTTTTGGAGTTATATATTCTTTAATCTTAACAAATGTGTTAGACCCAAATACTATTAATAAAACGATAGACTTTGCATTTGAAAAGATGCGTTCTGAAAACCCTGAAATGACAAAAGATCAAATTGATATGGCACGTGGAATAGCTGAAAAAATGTCAACTCCATTAATTAGTTCTGCTGTTCAAATAATTGGTGCCCTTTTCATTGGATTTATAGTCTCATTGATCGGAGGACTAATCGTAAAGAAATCAAGACCAGAATAAGTCAAATTTCGTAGTTTTGTATTAAATGCAAAATTCTATTGAAATTTCGTTGGTCATTCCATTATTGAATGAAGAAGAATCATTGGTTCCCCTACACCAATGGATTTCAGACGTTTTTGAAAAAGACAATCATTCACATGAGGTAATCTTCGTTGATGATGGAAGTACTGATAACTCTTGGGATACTATTTGCTCACTTGCCAAAACAAATTCAAATATCAAAGGAATTCAATTTATCAGGAATTACGGAAAATCTCAGGCACTACACGCCGGTTTTAAATTGGCTCAGGGAAAATATGTAGTCACTTTAGATGCTGACCTACAAGACTCTCCAGATGAAATACCAGGATTAATAAATCAATTAGTTGAGCAAAAGTTAGATTTAATTTCGGGTTGGAAAAAGAAGCGTTATGATTCAATATTATTTAAAAATCTTCCTTCCAAACTTTTTAATTTTGCTGCACGTAAGGTTTCTGGAATTCATCTCCACGATTTCAATTGTGGACTAAAAGTTTATCGCAAAGAGGTTATTAAAAATATTGATGTACATGGTGAAATGCATCGCTACATTCCTGTTCTCGCTGCAAACAATGGTTTTAATCGAATTGGAGAACAGGTTGTGCAACACCAAGCCAGACAATATGGTAATACAAAATTTGGACCCGATCGCTTTTTTAAAGGTTTTTTGGATCTAATTACCCTTTGGTTTGTTGACCGTTTCGCAAAACAACCCATGCACTTTTTTGGACTATGGGGTACGATTATGCTTCTTGTTGGACTGGGCTTTACTTTATTTTTAGGAATTGACAAACTATTTTTTAACATACAAGCTAGGTTAATTACGGAACGACCTGAATTCTTCATAGCACTTACATTAATGCTCTTAGGGAGTCAATTTTTTATTGCAGGCTTTTTAGGAGAAATAATACTTCGTAATCAAAGGAAGATTAAACGTTACAATATTAAAACTCAAACCTCATCAACATGACTTTTCGGGACAACGTCAAACAATGGCTCAATCCTCCTTTTGACCAAATCACAAAAAATCAAGTAAACAACCTAAAAAAAAGACCAGAAGATCTTGAAGATGCATTTTACAAGGATTTAAGTTTTGGAACTGGTGGAATGCGAGGCATAATGAACGTTGGTCCTAATAGAATTAATAAATATACACTAGGAAAAGCTACCCAAGGACTTTCTTTATTTTTGACAAATGAGTATCCAAATGAAACTTTAAAAGTGGTCATCGCATATGATTCAAGACACCAAAGTAGAGAGTTTGCAAAGATTGTGGCAGACATCTTTACGGCTAATAAAATCCATTGTTATCTATTTAGTGATTTGCGTCCCACACCCGAATTATCTTTTGCAGTAAGACATCTTGATGCTCATTGTGGAGTTGTTTTAACCGCCTCTCACAATCCACCTGAATATAATGGATATAAAGTATACGGGAAAGATGGAGGACAGTTAGTACCTCCTCTAGATTATAAAATCATCCAAACCATTGAAAAAACAACATTTGATAGCATCCGCTTTAAAGGAAATTCAAATCTCCTTCATTATGTTGACAAAGAAATAGATGACGCTTATCATCAAACTGTAATTGAGGTTGCTCAAATGCATAAACTGTCAAAAGATGACTTTCAAGTGGCTTTCACTCCTATCCATGGAACGTCTATTACAGCTCTTCCTCAAGTGCTTAAAAAAGCAGGCTATAAAAATGTACACATAGTTCCTGAGCAAGAAATACCTGATGGTTCCTTTCCAACGGTAAGTTCTCCCAATCCAGAAGAACCTCAAGCACTTCAAATGGCATTAGTTCTTGCAAAAGAAAAAAACGCTGACCTAGTTATTGGAACTGATCCAGATGCCGATAGATTTGGAATTATTATAAAGGATTCTAAAAATAAATGGAAATTTTTAAATGGGAATCAAATCATGATGATTTTAACCGAATATCTACTTAATAAAAATCAATCTCAGGGAGTTCTTACTCCGATGCATTTCATTGCAACCACAATTGTTTCTACTCCTGCTATTGAAAAAATGGCAATGCACTTCAATATTCAATTTAAAAAATGTCTAACCGGGTTTAAATGGATTGCCAAATTAGTAGAAGATTATCCTGAACTACATTTTATTGGAGGCGGGGAAGAAAGTTTTGGATATTTAGTTGGAGATACAGTAAGGGATAAAGACGCCATATCTGCTAGTCTTTTGGCCTGTGAAATAGCAGTAGAGGCAAAAGCAAAGGGTACCAATCTTTTCGAACTTCTTATTGATTGTTATAAAAAATATGGGGCATATAAAGAGCGTTTGATTTCAATCACCAAAGCAGGAAAATCAGGTTTAGAGCAAATTAATACTATAATGAATGGGTTTAGGCAAAATAGTCCCCAAACAATATCTAGCATAAGAGTAATCGATGTTGAAGATTACCAGAAGGGGATCAGCAAAAACTTACTAACATTAAAAGAAACAAAGATTCATTTGCCCAAAGCAAATGTTTTAATTTTTAAGCTAGAAGACGGCACTCAAATCGCATTGCGTCCCAGTGGAACAGAACCAAAAATTAAATACTACTTTAGTGTGAATCAGGAATACAATTCAGAGCAAACTTGGGAACATCAAGAAATCACCATGGAAAAACGGTTAAATGATTTTGAAACTTCATTTAAAAAACTTTAATGTCATCATTTCGTGAAATATTATATTTTGGAAAACCTTATAGAGGTTATGCTTTCTTGAATATCATTTTCAATGCATTTTACGCGCTTTTTAGCGCACTCTCTTTCGTGTCTTTAATCCCGATGTTAAATGTACTTTTTGAAACTACTGAAAAGCGATTTAATCCAGCAAAATGGGAAGGAATTTTAAGTTTTCAGAGTTACATTAGAGACAGTCTGAACTATTATATTTCCTCGGAATTAGACCAAGATATTGAAGGTACTTTAATCTTTGTTATTGCTTTGGTTTTAGGATTATTTTTTTTAAAAAATATTAGTAATTACTTTGCCTTATATTTCATTACTTATCTTAGAAATGGAATTCTTAAAGATTTAAGAAATGCACTTTACAAAAAAATTATAATATTACCCATTTCTTTCTTTAACGAAAAAAGGAAAGGAGACTTAATGGCTAAAATGACGAGTGATGTAACCGAGGTTCAGCAGTCTTTTTTATCCATTTTAGAACTTCTAGTAAGAGAGCCGCTCACTATTCTTTTTTCTTTGGCAGCCATGTTACTTTTCAGCTTTAAACTCACCCTTTTTGTGCTTCTTTTTATTCCAATCTCAGGATTAATCATTTCAGGTATCGGTAAGCGGTTAAAAAAACAATCTACTAGAATTCAAGAAGAACAAGGAGATTTTCTTTCTATTATTGACGAGACTGTTAATGGTCAGAAAATAATTAAAACCTTTTCTGCTGGAGACCATTTTAAAAGTCACTTCTTCAATGCTACAAAACGTTTTTATCATTTTTCCAATCAACTTCTGCATCGAGCAAGTCTTGCAGGTCCCACCAGTGAGTTTTTAGGGATTACTGCTATTGGGGGCTTACTTTGGTTTGGAGGAAAAATGGTGCTTGTGGATGGTAGTATTTCAGGCACTTCATTTATAGTTTTCATGGGGCTGGCATACAATATCTTAACTCCAGCAAAATCAATAAGCAAGGCAAGTTATAGTATTCAAAAAGGAAATGCCGCAGCCGATCGAATTTTAGAAATTCTTAATGCAAAAGATGACCTAAAAGACGCTAATGGTGCTAAAAAGATCAATTCATTTAACGAAAGAATTATTTTTGATAAAGTTTCCTTTAGCTATGAAGAAACAACTGTTTTGGATGAAGTTTCCTTCGAAATCAAAAAAGGTCAAATGGTTGCTTTGGTAGGACCTTCTGGTAGTGGGAAAACTACTCTTACCTATTTATTAAACCGTTTTTATAATATAAAAAGTGGAGCCCTTACCTGGGACGGTATTTCAATTGACAAAATTCAAAAAAAGAGTCTTTATGAGCATATTGGAATGGTTACTCAAGAATCAATTCTCTTTAATGATACTGTCTTTAATAATCTTAAATTAGGGAAATACAAGGCGAGTAAGGAAGAAATTATTAGTGCCGCTAAATCAGCTAATGCCCATGATTTCATTATGGCCTTACCCGAAAATTACAACACGATAATTGGAGATTCAGGAAATAAATTATCTGGAGGTCAAAAACAGCGTCTTACGATAGCAAGAGCTTTACTGAAAGATCCTTCCCTTATGATCCTCGACGAAGCTACCTCAGCCCTTGATACTGAAGCTGAACAACAAGTCCAAATTGCTTTAGAAAAACTAATGCAAAACAGAACCTCTTTGGTCATAGCTCATAGGTTGTCTACAATTCAACGAGCAGATGTTATTTTGGTATTAGAAAAAGGGGAAATTATTGCTTCCGGAAATCATCAAGAGCTTTTATCTACTAGCAAACAATATAACAATTGGGTGCAAATTCAAAGGATGGATTAAACTTTTTTTAGTAAACCTTGTCAAAATTAAACAATCTAAAAAAGTGGAAACACAGCAATCAATCTTTATTAATTCACTACAAGAACCTGAAACCAGGGAGAAAGCATTCAAGAGACTGGTTCAGGAATACAAGGAACGATTGTATTGGCATATCCGAAAATTAGTTTTGGACCATGATGATGCAAATGATGTTGTTCAAAACACCTTCATTAAAGTTTATCTAAATATTAATAAATTTAAAGGGGAAAGTTCACTCTTCACATGGATGTATCGTATTGCTACAAATGAATCGATAAATTTCATTAAAAGTAAAAGTTCCAAAATGGGACTTCAAAATCAAGAATGGATAGAATCCAAGGCTGAGGGACTTCAATCAGATAGCTATTTTGACGGTGATGAAGCAGCCTTAATTCTTCAAAAGCTTGTTGCAAAGTTACCTGAAAAACAACGTATTGTGTTTAATATGAGATATTTTGATGGAATGAACTACGAATCTATTTCTCAAATTCTTGAAACAAGTGTGGGTGCATTAAAGGCTTCCTACCACCATGCTAGTACAAAAATAAAATCCAAGTTAAATGACTGACTTTAAACCAAAAAAATTATTTAAAATCCCTGAAAATTATTTCAATGAGCTTGAAGATTTGCTTTTGAAGAATACGCAATATGCTTCAAAAATTCAGGGCTTTAAAATCCCTAAAAATTATTTCAAAACTTTAGAAGAAACTGTACTTAAAAAAACTGTAAAATCAAGTTACTCTTATCGAAGTAAGTTGATTTTAAGTCTCACTTCTATTGCTGCAACACTAGCTTTGTTTTTAATGCTCCCAAATACAGAAAACACTGAAACCTTAATAGAAGATCAAGCTTTTAATGATTATATAGAAAGTTACTATCTTGAAGATATGGATGGTTATGAAATTTTATCAATGTTAGAGAATAACGAAACTGAACCAAACTTAAATAATTCAACCGAAAAACCTTAAAGGATGAAAAATATAATTTCATTAATATTATTAATGTTTTTAACTACCCTCATTACAATTGATGTTCATTCCCAAGAAATGAGCTCTAAATACAAGGAGTTCAAAGAAATGAAGTTGAACTTCATACTAGATAATACAAAAATGAATAAAGAGGAAGAGGAACATTTTCAATGTGTTTTTGGTAGCTCTGAAGATAAATATCATAACTCCGTTTGGATTAAAGAAAAAAAAATTAAAAAGCAAATTGAAAATTCAATTGACACCATTAATACAACAAGTGCTTCATCTTATATCAATCAATATTATGAGCTTGAAAAGCTGGGAATTAACATTCGGAATTACAGAAATCAAAAGCTTCTTGAAAAAATTAGAACAAAAGAAGTTCTATTGGTTTTGTATCAAGAAGAACTTTTTGACAAAGAAATGTTTAAACGTATTAGTAATCGCAAGAATAAGAATAAGAAGAAAAAGTAAGTAGAAAAGAAAGGATAAAAAGGATACCTTTATCCCAATGAAATTACATCGAAATTTAGCATTGGGTATAGTAGAAGGACTCCAAAATATTTTTAATAATAAAGTCCCTCTTCGAATTGAACTGTCTAGACTTTTAAAACTAAATCGAAAATGGGGATCAAGGGACCGTCGATTACTCGGTAAGATACTTATAGATTGTATTCGATGGAAAAACACTTATGCCCATCTAGGTAATTTAAATGTTAAGACAAAATATTTTAATTGGAAACTTTTAGGAGTATGGCTATTACTAAAAGAGTACGAACTTCCAGAGTGGGATGAAATTATTGGGCTCAAAGAACTCCACTCTAAGCCCCCCTTAGACCCTAAGAAAATAAATAGAATCATTAGACACTCCATTCCAGATTGGCTAGATAAATTGGGTCTGGAAACTTTTGGTGAAGACACTTGGGAGAAAGAGTTAAAAAAACAGAATGAAGAGGCTTCACTTGTTTTAAGAGCCAATACTTTAAAAACTTCTCCTGAAAGACTTCAGAGAATACTAGAGAAAAAATTCAATATCTCCTCAAGCCTAAATAAGGCATATCCTGAAGCATTAATTATAGAAAACCATATAAAACTCACGCATCTGGAACCTTATCAAAAAGGACTTTTTGAAATCCAAGATGCAAATTCGCAATTAGTTTCTCATTGGGCTGATCCTAAGCCTGGCATGAAGGTAATTGACGCTTGTGCTGGAGCTGGTGGAAAAACACTTCACATGGCAGCATTAATGGAAAATAAAGGGAACATTATTGCATTAGATAATTATCCTAAAAAATTAGAGCAGTTAATTAAACGAGCTCATCGAAATAGAATTAATATTATTCAAACACATGATGCCAATGAGGCAAATGTTTTAAAATCCAATTACAAAAAAGCAGATGTCGTATTGATCGATGCACCATGCTCTGGCCTAGGAACTTTAAGAAGAAACCCCGCTGCAAAATGGCATATGAAATCAGACCGAATGAAAGAGTTACAAGAACTTCAACTAAATATTCTTCAGAAGAATGCTACTTTAGTTAAAAAGGGTGGTAAATTAATTTATGCAACTTGCTCTATTTTTCCATCAGAAAATAATCATCAAATTCAATTCTTTTTAAAAAGCGAGGCTGGAAAACGCTTTAATCTCGTAAGAGAGCAAACCTTTCTTGCCCACGAAACCAGTTTTGATGGATTCTTTATCGCAGAATTAAATGCTGAATAAACTGTGAATAAATAAGCTAAAAACGACTTCAATTGATTCATACTATCGGATTAAAATAGATTATTTTTATACAACAATTTAATGCTTATGATCCTGTTTTTTGGCGCACCTGAGACAACTATAATAGCTCTACAGACCAAAACCTCACTTAACCCTGCCGATATTGAAAAATTAACCTGGCTATTAAACGCACCATGGGTTAATCAAGAGCTTATTTCAGGATTTTTTATAGGACCTCGTTCTTCAATGATTACTCCTTGGAGTACAAATGCGGTTGAGATTACTCAAAATATGGGGATCATAGGGATTGTTAGAATCGAACAATACCATGAATCAAGAAAAGATTCTTCTTTTGATTCTATGCTTTTTGAAAAATACGAAAGTCTGAGTCCTAAGATCTTTGAGGTTAAGATTACTCCAGAACCCATTAAAGAAATTCAAGATATTGGGGATTATAATATTAAAGAGGGATTATCACTCAACGCGGAAGAAATTGATTATTTAGAGTCCCTTTCAAATTCACTCGATAGACCTTTGACGGATTCAGAAGTCTTCGGTTTTTCTCAGGTTAATTCGGAACATTGCAGACATAAAATATTCAATGGTACCTTTATAATTGATGGAAAAAAAGAAGCGGAAAGTTTATTTAAAATGATTAAAAAAACTTCAAAAAAACATCCCAATTCAATTGTGTCCGCCTATAAAGACAATGTCGCTTTTATTCAAGGAGATACAATCGAACAATTTGCA
>CAJJAB010000108.1 GCA_905181895.1 Flavobacteria bacterium MS024-2A
AGGTTTGTATTCAAAAAGTTTCATAAGATCATGCGATGCTGAAAAAGCTCCCACAGGTAGTCCGCCCCCCATTCCTTTTCCCATAACTACAATGTCAGGATTAACATTGAAATGTTCAAAACCAAAAAAACGACCTGTTCGTCCAAATCCAGGTTGAATTTCATCTAAAATAAAAAGTGCATTAACAGCTTCACATTTATCTTTAACTTTTTTTAAATAATTGTTTTCGGGGAGAATAAAACCAGCGCCTCCCTGTATTGTTTCTAATATTACCGCAGCAGTCTTAGTTGTAATCTGGGATAAATCATTTTCAGAATTAAAACTAATAAAGCGTGTATTAGGTAGTAAGGGCCGGTAGCCCATTTTTTGATGTTCAGAACCTAGAAGACTCAAAGCCCCATGGGTACTGCCATGATAACTACTTTTCGCTCCAATAAGTTCGCTCCTCCCCGTTGCACGTTTGGCTAGTTTTAGTGCACCTTCTATTGCTTCAGTCCCTGAGTTAGTTAAATAAACTGAGTGATGATTTTCTGGGAGTAAAGCAATTAATTCTTTAGATAGATTTACAGCGGGTTCCTGCACAAACTCACCGTAAACCATGACATGCATGTATTTTTTGGATTGTTTACGGATAGCTGAAACTACTTTTGGGTGACAATGCCCCAAGTTACAAGCTGATACACCCGCCACAAAGTCTAAATATTTTTTACCTGAACGGGCAGTTATATATGAACCCTTTGCTTTTTTAACTTCAATGCCAAGTGGACGCGGAGTTGTCTTAGCTTGGTAGTTTAAAAAATCATCATGAAGTAAATCCATTAAGTTATTTTTTCAATTTCTTCTTTCTCAGATTTTTCAGGAAACTTAAACCTTAAAATATCTGGAAATTGCTCTGCTTTGTCATTTTTATCAAATAGATCTTCCATCGTTTCTGGACGCTCTTTTATTCTCCAAATAAATCCCTTTAAGGTTCGATCGTTTAGTGGAATTTTATCCTCCGGATAAACATCTCCAATAGGACTTACTAAAAAAGTAATATCATCAATTTTCCCCTCTACAAAATTCATTTGAAGGGCACTACAGGTTGTTTTATCTATTCCAATTAGCTGTAGATCTTCGTCATTGTAAAGATAATAAACCATTTCAGTGTTTTTAGTAATCACTATATTGTCTAATTTACCATCTTTAAACGCTCCATCCAGAAGGCCACCTTTTATTTGTTGATAGCCATCATCGCTGAGGGTATCCTTTTCTATTATAAATACATTATTAGTGATTTTAATAGAGTCTAATTTTTTTGTTTCTAAATCAGAGAGTAAAACTATTTTACTCCCTGACATTTGACTATTGCCAATCCACAAAACAGGATTATTTGCATTTCGGTCTGCTTCGGTAAAGACTTGCTCTTGCTTTTTGGTAAGAGGCTTATTTAAAAGTTTTGTTAGTCCAATTGATTCATCTAGAAAAATTGAATCTGATCTACCTCTAATATCACTTTTGAGAATTCGTACGTCGTAATACCCTCTCAAAATTCTTTTCTGCTCAGGTCCAGTAGCGACAAGTGTATCTGCATGAATAAATAATGAATCTTTATCTACAATATTTATTGCCATTGCTCTTCGAGTAATAATTATAGAGTCTTTAGCTTTGAAAATTTCCCCATAATTCCCTGTAATAATTGAGTTATTTAAGGAATCAAAAATGCTAATATTTTTTGTTGCCGACGCATAATCACGTTCACTTTCAAAATACAAGCTATCCCCCTTGATGATTTTATTATCATAGTATAAAGTAGCATTTTTTTTAAAAATTCCTTTTTCTCTATCTAGATCATAAAAACCACGTTCACATAAAATTGTGTAAGCTTCTCCTACTATTTTTGAATTTCCATAAAGATAAGCTTGGTTTAATTCTGTAAAATAATCTAGTTGTTCAGAATTGACTGTATAACTTGGATTTATTATTGTTACATCTGAAGTAAAACGGTATTTTTTTTGATCCATATAATACATTCCTTGATTACTTGTAAGTGTGCTTTCACTATCCACAACAATTCCTTCTGAATTGTAAAAGGCTGTTTCGTTAATTCTATCAAGATCTAGCCTTTCTGTTTTTAAATTCATATCAGGTCTTTGAAGATCAACATTTCCAATGGCAATTGCGGTTTTTGTTTCGCCATCATACTCAATAGTATTACAAGTCATTTTTAGGCTATCTCCTTGGGTGAAAATAACAGATCCTAGGGCTCTAAAATAATTATCTTTTGCATAAAAGTAGGCTTGGTTTGACTCGATCAGAGCACCCTCATGAAATAGAATAACCCTTTTTCCAGGTGATTTAAAAAGAATATTAGCCCCCGGAAAGCGTTCTTGGTCTTGAGTAGAACCCCCTGCTTGTCTAATCTCAATAATTTTTGACTCTTGAGCAATTATAAGACTAACATAAAGGCCACAAATAATAATTAAAATTGAACGCAAATATAGCCTCATATTTTTTTGATATTTTTATCTAAAAATAGTTTGCTTACGATCAGGACCTACTGAAACAATTTTAATTGGGGTTTCTAGTGCTTCTTCTAAGTAGTTTATGTAAGCTTGAAATTTAGCAGGGAATTGAGAAACTTTGCTCATTTTAGTTAAATCTTCTTCCCATCCAGGAATTTCATCATAAATTGGTTCAATTCTTGAGTTAATATCATAAGGGAAATAATCCATAATTCCCGTTTCTGTTTTGTAAGCAGTACAGATTTTTATTCTTTCAAAACCAGAAAGAACATCACCTTTCATCATCATTAATTGCGTAACGCCATTTATCTGAATTGAATACTTAAGAGCTACTAAATCGATCCAGCCACAACGTCTTGAACGACCTGTTGTAGCTCCAAATTCATTTCCTACTCGTCCCATGGTTTCACCATCTTTATCAAAAAGTTCGGTAGGGAAGGGACCACTCCCAACCCTTGTAGTGTAGGCCTTAAAGATTCCAAAAACCTTTTTTATTTTGTTAGGAGCAACCCCTAAGCCAGTACATGCTCCAGCTGCTGTTGTAGTAGATGAAGTCACGAAGGGGTAGGTTCCAAAATCAACATCTAGAAGTGATCCTTGAGCACCTTCTGCCAAAATATTTTTACCCTTCTTCTGGGCTTCAAAAAGATATTGCTCACTGTCTACTAACTTAAATTTACTAAGTGCTTTGATACTCTCAGAAAAAGTAGCTTCCATACTATCTAGATCATATTCAATAGAAGAGTTATATGATTCTAGCATTCGAAGATGTTTTTGAGTAAGTCGTTTGTATTTTTCTTCCCAATCTGGGGATAATACATCACCTACACGAATTCCGTTTCTTCCGGTCTTGTCCATGTAAGTAGGTCCAATTCCTTTAAGGGTTGATCCAATTTTAGCTTTTCCTTTTGCTGCCTCTGATGCTGCATCCAATAAACGGTGTGTTGGTAAAATTAGATGTGCTTTTTTGGAGATTAGTAATTTTTCAGAAAAATTAATTTTGTAAGGAGCTAAATTATCGATTTCTTTTTTAAAAATTACTGGATCGATTACCACACCGTTTCCAATAAGATTGATTGCCTTGGGATGAAAAATTCCAGAAGGAATAGTATGAAGAACATGTTTATTTCCCTCAAATTCAAGAGTATGTCCTGCATTAGGACCTCCTTGAAATCGAGCAATAATATCATAAGAAGTGGTTAATACGTCAACAATTTTTCCTTTTCCTTCGTCTCCCCACTGAAGTCCGAGAAGTAAATCTACAGCCATTTTTTTATTTTTTTTTATTTCTTTTTAGTGCCGTAAAAGTATAAAGAATGCTTGTGAATTTCAACATCAAAAACCTCTTCAATTGTTTTCTTTATTTGTTGTATTCTAGGGTCACAAAATTCTTTTACTTCTCCAGTATCTGTGAGTATAATATGGTCGTGTTGATGATCAAAATATGATTTTTCATATTGAGCTTGATTTTTTTCAAACTGATGTTTGCGAACTAAACAACATTCTAATAAAAGTTCAATTGTATTATAGAGGGTTGCTCTACTGACTCTATAATTTTTATTTTTCATTTTGATATATAAAGATTCTATATCAAAATGCTCTTTATTATCATAGATTTCAAAAAGGATGGCAAATCTTTCTGGAGTTTTTCGATGTCCCTGTAAGTCTAAGAATTTTATAAAAACCTCTTTTACTGTATCTTGATTAGATTTTTTTATGATCATTTTGTAAATATAGTTATAAAGCTTTATTCCCTAACAATTTTGTCAATTCCGTTTACCCGTGATAAATTCTTAACTAATTTATTAAGAATATCAATATTTTGGACACTTACATGAATTAGTCCAGTAAAAAATTGATCATTAGAATCAAAATTGATTTTATTAATATTTACGTTACTGTTATTGGAAATCATACGAGTTACTTCATTTACCAATCCCCTTGTGTCTATACCTGATAGTTTCAATACTGCAGAATATTCTTCAGAAGAAGAATCAACCCATTTTGCAGGTATAATTCGATAGGCATAATTAGACTGTAATACTATGGCATTAGGGCAGTCTTTGTTATGTACTTTAATCCCTTCATTTATTGTAATAAAGCCAAAAACATTATCGCCTGGAATAGGGTTGCAACATATAGCAAAGCTGTGAGCCATGGCTTTTTTTTCTTTTCCAAAAACAAGTTTATCAAAATTTTCATTGATTTCATTATTGGTAATAATTTTCTGAGTACTTTTTGAGCGAATACGTTTCTTGAAAAAATTCAATAAGGAATTATTATAAGCACTTGCGAATTTTTTGAGTTTCTTATTGTCCAAAGCTCCAATACCGACTCTGTAATAGAGGTCTTGACTCGAATTAAACTTAAAAAAACGCAACATACTTTGAATTGTTTTTTCGTTAATCGTAATTTTGAGTTGTTTTAATTTTCTTCTCAAAATTTCTTTTCCTTCCTCAGCCCTTTCCTTCTTCTCGTCATTTAAAGACGATTTGATTATTGAACGAGCGCGGGAAGTAATTACAAAATCTAGCCAGTTTTTAGAGATTTTTTTTGATTCAGAGGTAATGACCTCAATTTGATCTCCACTTTTAAGTTCTTTACTCAAAGGAACAAGTCGTTCATTGAC
Organism: Flavobacteria bacterium MS024-2A; assembly: GCA_905181895.1. Lineage (GTDB taxonomy): Bacteria > Bacteroidota > Bacteroidia > Flavobacteriales > Flavobacteriaceae > MS024-2A. The sequence goes on from CAJJAB010000108.1 coordinate 5,134, forward strand.
TCTAACTCCTCTTGTTTTTTTACCAATTTCTGAATGTATGGAAAAAGCAAAGTCGAGGGCAGTAGCTCCTTGTGGTAATGATTTTAAATCTCCATTTGGAGTAAAAACAAAAATTTCTTTAGCATATAGATTGAGTTTGAAATCCTCAACGAAGTCAACAGCATTTCCTGTATTGTTTTCAAGAACCTCTTGAAGACGATTTAACCAACTTTCAATTCCAATATCTTTTTGTTCCCCTTGTTTATACTTATGATGTGCCGCGTATCCTTTCTCTGCAATTTCGTGCATTCGACTGGACCGGATTTGAACTTCTACCCACTTATTCATAGGTCCCATTACGGTGATATGTAAAGCTTCATATCCGTTAGATTTAGGAGCGGAAATCCAATCTCTTAATCGAGTAGGGTTGGGGGTAAAATGATCGGTTATAATAGAATATATTTTCCAAGCGATAAATTTTTCTTTTGCTCTTTGGCAATCATAAACGATTCGAATTGCAAATTTGTCATAGATCTGTTCAATGGAAACATTTTGAGCTAACATTTTTTTGTGAATCGAATAAATCGATTTACTCCTCCCTTTAATTTGGTATTTAAGGCGTTCCTTTTTTAGTTCGTGTGAAATAAACTTTGAAAATGAAGTGATGTAATTATTTTGAGCTTCTAAACTCTGATCAACCTTTTCTTTAATAGAATAATAACGTTTGGGTTCGGTATATTTTAAACTTAAATCCTCAAGTTCTATCTTGATATTATACAATCCAATCCTGTGGGCTAGGGGAGCATAAATATAGAGTGTTTCTGAAGCAATCTTAACTTGTTTGTACTCTGGCATTGAGTCCATGGTTTGCATATTATGGAGCCGATCAGCAATTTTAATAATGATTACCCTAATGTCATCATTAAGTGTTAGTAACATTTTTCTAAAATTCTCTGCTTGAAGTGAAATATCTTTGTCTTTTTTTAGACTTGATATTTTAGTGAGTCCAGAAACAATTTTTGCAACTGTATTTCCCATTAAACGTTCAATATCTTGAAGTTTAATTGGAGTGTCTTCAATTACATCATGTAATAAAGCAGCAGAAATGGAAGTAGCATCAAGACCAATTTGATTTGCGACAATTTTTGCAACGCTGATTGGATGAAAAACATAAGCTTCACCAGATTTTCTACGTTGGTTACTGTGCGCCTCAACTGCGGTGTCAAAAGCCAAACGAATCATCTTTTTATCTGAATCGTTTAAGGATTGATAACTGATCCGAAGCAACTCTTTGTATTGCTTGGCTATTTCTTTATTTTCTATTTCTTGGTCAACGATCATTCTGTTTAAATTTACTAAAGAAAATAGTTTTTTTAAAATCGATTATTTTTCCGTTGAGATTCATACATCAAAATACCTGCTGAAACAGATAAATTTAAGGAATCTACTTCATCTGCCATCGGTATAATCAAATTTTGATTCGTTTCTTCTATCCAAAGTTTGTCAAGACCAGTGCTTTCGGTACCCATGACAATAGCAAGAGGCGGATTATAATCAAATTGATCATAAGTCATTGCATGGGGATGGATGGCAGCAGTTGTAATTATAATTTTTCTTTCTTTTAAAAAGGCAATAACTTCCTTAGAGGAGGCAATTGCAGTTGGTAATAAAAATAGAGTCCCTAGACTAGATCGAATACTATTTGGATTATAAAAATCTGTTTTGGGATTAGCAATAATTACAGCATCCATTTTTGAGGCAGTTGCAGTACGAAATAATGCTCCAATATTTCCAGGCTTTTCTGGTGCTTCAATTATTAGAATAATAGAGTCATCATTAAGTTTTAGTTCAGATAAATCATGAGATTTATTTTTAGCAACAGCTATAATTTTTTCTGATCCAGAACGAATACTCAATTTTTCAAAAAGATCAGCTTTAATACTGTATTTAAGAACATTTTGAATTGGCTTAAGCAAAGGATCAAAATCATTTGAAGCAGCTTCGTGGATAAATACTGACTCAAAAGTATAACCTCCTGTAATTGCTTTTTTAATTTCACGTACTCCTTCAATGACAAAAAGATTTAGCTTTTTTCGTTCGCGTGCTTTTTGAAAAAGTGAACGAAGCTTTTTAAGCTCAGGATTCTTATTACTTGATAATATTTTCACACTCACAAGGTATTTTAAAATCTAACTGATTTCAAAAAAAAATATTATAATTTATCAATAGAATAATTATTTACTTCAGAATGAGCAATGACAAGGGCAACCATAGCATTATAACTTTCAATTCCCATGGCTTGTCCGTTAGCTTTTAAATACGAATTATACCCTTTTTTTAGATAAGGTTCAAAGGGGTTTTGATATTTTTTCCAAAATGCAGAAAGTACTTCGAAATCTTTAATGATTCCAGGATTTAGCAATGAAATCAATTCTTTAGATTTTTCTGGATTTGCTTTATATAGCTCTGAATAGCAGTAACGAAATGCAAAACTATAGCCCGAATATTGAATAAATGGATTTGGATGATTAATGGTGGTATAAAAGGCAATATAATTTGCTTCATTTTCAGCGGCGAAACCCAGTTGATGTGCCATTTCATGAGCAACTGTTGTAATATAGTTTAGTTTAGGGATGTGTTTATTTACTTGAGATTCTAGGGTGATTGGGTTTAAGTAACCCGCATATCCCATATAACTGAGAACTGTACTCCAGAGTGAGTTTTTTACAAATGGCTTAATTGAATATTGTTGTTCATTAAATAAAAAGTTCTCTTCGATCATCCTTGATAAATTCTTTTTTGTATAGGGAATTTGAATAGAAATAGTTTCCGAGTTACTTAATCTTTCATGGAGAATATTTGTTGTTTTAATAAGTTTTTCAAGGGTTGCTGTTAATTCTGCTTCATCATATTTAAGATCGTAATTTAATGTTTTGTTTAAGGGTGTTCGATAATAATTTAAGCCCCAAGTGATTTGGAAAACCAAAAGGATCATAGAAACTATTGCAAGGCTTTGAATCAAGAAAGGCTTGAAGTAATTTATTGGATTTCTGATTAATCGCAAAACAAATTTTATTATTAGTGCAATAATAATAGCATAAAAGAGATCTCCAAATGAAAAAGGTAAATTTCTGAAGAAAAAACTATGTGTTTTAAAAATGTAAGGATATAAGTTTTGACTGAAAACAAGTTCTACCCATTCTGGATTCTTTTTAATCCACAATAAGGTAATCCAGTTTAGGGGTAATAATATTATTAAAAGATAGTTTACCTTTTTCATTAATAAAAAAGACCCAAAATGGGTTAGTCTTTTTTTTAAATTTTTATTGAATTACTTTAACAATTTCAACCTCAAAAATCAAATTAGATTTAGGTGGAATACCCTGAACTCCTTCCGCACCATAGGCAATGGAATAAGGAAGGAATAAAGTGGCTTTATCACCTTCATTTAATAAGCGTAAACCTTCTTTAAATCCTTCAATCATTTTCGCATCAACACCAACAGAGGCTTCAATGGGTTGATATTGGCCAGCATTTTGACGTTGTAGGTTTAAAATATTGTTGGTAATTGCAACCTTTTCCTCACTCGTTTCTAAAATTGTACCGTCTTCAAAATAAACTGCATAATGCACCATTGCTTTTTTGGAAGAGCTAACGGGCACCCCCTTACCTCTTGAAGTTATAATATATCTTAAACCCGATTTATTGGTGGTTGTTTTTTTTCTTTGTTTATCAAATTTAGAAAGGTTTTCTTGCTTGATAGCTTCTTGTATCGCTTCTTTTTCTTTAGCGATTTCATCTTTTTTTGAAAAATAAGAATTAAAGATTTCTGGAGCATCAACTTTCTTTGCATCTATACCTTTTCTGAGAATTATAATTTCTTCAATAATATCATTTTGAGCAACACTATCTAATACTTCTTGTCCATTA
>CAJJAB010000109.1 GCA_905181895.1 Flavobacteria bacterium MS024-2A
TCGTTATTAAATTAGATACCGAATTGGCATGATCTCCATGAATGCAAATGGTGTCCGATTTCATGTCAATCCATGACTTTTCAATTGTTAGAACCTTTTGTTCATGGATTAAATAATAAAACTGATGGTATAAATTTTCTATGGTATTGTGAATCGATCCAGTTTCAGAACGAGGAAGTAACTTTCCATCTTCAAGATAGACTCTGTCCATAAAAGCTTCTCGCCAAACAGTAATTCCATTTTTATTGGCTAGTTTTTCGAGCTGACTGTTTGGTAAAGTAAAAATAATTGTCTTCGGACAAACTTCTTTGATTACATCAAGAAATACTGAAGCTGTTTTTATATCAGCAATACAACTATGATATAAAGCACCGTGAGGTTTTACATGATGTAACTCGTGAATGGGAATAACCTCTAAGAGTAATTTTATTTGATTACGAATACTTTGATAAAGTTCGGATACAGTCAACTTCATTACTTTTCTTCCGAAATTTTCTTTGTCTGGATAGGAGGGATGTGCCCCAATTTTAACATGATTTTTTTGAGCTATTGCAACTACTTTTTTAATTAAAATTAAATCTCCACTATGTCCTCCGCATGCCAAATTACATGAATCTATATAGGGCATAATGGATTCTTCTATATTGAAGCCCTCAGCCAAATCTGCATTGATATTAAATGGTTTATAAATCATTTTAAATACTTTGATAAACAGACCACAAACTTCTTAGGCTTAAGAATACAGAAATTAAAATAATTAATAAGCCCAAAACATTCTGTCTTAAATTATTTTTTGAATTACCCAAGAATGAAGCTTTATTCATAATCCAAAGTAAAATAGCCACAATAATTGGAAGTAAAATTCCATTTGTGATTTGAGCAAATTGAATTATAAAAATCAATTTTAATCCTGTTGCTGAAAATAGAATCCCAAATAAAATAACAATCCCCCAAACCCGTTGAAAATTTAAACTTTTTAAATCAGATTTCCATCCTACACATCCACAAACAACATAAGCTGCAGCAAGTGGAGCGGTAATAGTACTTGTTACACCAGCAGCAAAAAGGCCAAAAGAGAGGAAATATTTAGCAAAAGAACCAAATAAAGGCTCTAGACCTGTCGCAAGATCTGCTGCGCTTTCTATCTGTAGGGATTTAATAGACGCTGCTGTAATTATTACACTCATTGATATAATTCCACCTAAAACTAGAGCTATAAGCATGTCCTTGATTGCAAAAGGAAGATCAGATTTTTTATCCCATTTCTCTCTAACTAACTCAGTATGAAGAAAAAGATTGTAGGGAACAATTGTTGTTCCTACCAATCCAATGATATTCAAAATACTTCCTTGGGGAATGGAAAAACTAATGATATTTTTCAGAACATTTAATATTGGTGGTCCCGTAACCATAGCGGTGATTAAAAAAGAAATACTCATTAAAATAACCAAAATAATCAAACTTCGTTCAATAATTTTATATTTCCCCACAGCAAGTAAGCTCCCTGCAATTAAACCAATACCAATAGAAAATAGATTTATTTTATAATCAAAAACGCTCAATATTTTTTTACCGAATAAGGTTTCTAAGCCTAAAACAGCTCCACTGATATTACCAGCTTCGTAGGCTGTGTTTCCAATCATGATCGCTAAGAAGATTAAAATCAATAATCCTGATTTAATCCAGGGCGTTTTAATTTCATCTTTAATAACTTGAATAATACTTTTTTGTCCCAAGACACCAATCCGAACTGCCATTCCTTGAAGAATAATAGCTGCAATAATAGCCAATAAAATTGCCCAAATTAATTCTAAACCATATTGTGCCCCTATGATAGTGCAAAGAGTAATAGTTCCAGGACCTATAAAAGCCGCTGCAATTAAAGGACCAGGTCCAGTTTGGTTAAAAATTTTTTTTACCATTTTGAATAAAAAAAGTTGTTTTTATTCTTGTGTTAACAAGATAGAAAAAAATCATTTGAAACCCTCATAAACTCCAAGGCCAAATAATGCAAAATCGTACTTGACTGGATCTGTTGGATCAAATTTTCGCAAGGCAGTATCTAATTCAACTAGGGCTTTGTAATCGTTCTGCTTTCGTTTTAGAATGCCTAAACTTCGAGCTACATTTCCGCTATGTACGTCTAGAGGACAGGAGAGTTGTGATGGGTTTAATTGTTTCCAAATTCCGAAATCAACACCCATTTTGGAGGGTCTAACCATCCAGCGTAAGTACATATTTAATCTTTTAGCCGCAGAACCATTGAAGGGATCTGAAACATGTTTTAATGTTCTTTTTTCATTTTCTAATTCAAAAAAAATCTTTTTGAAAAGATGGATGTTCTGATACATATCCATTGCGTTTTCATTTTTAGAAAAAGTAAATTCTAAACCATTATGTTTATTATAGATATTTTGAAGTGCTTTTATAAAATATATAAAATCAATTCCATTAAAGGTTCGATGGACAAAGTTATTGAGGTGTTTTAAATCTGAGTCTTGATGCTCAACAATAAATGCATATGGATCATTATCCAACAAATCCATCATACGGTTTCCGCTTCTAATAATACTTACCCGGTTTCCCCAAGCAATAGTTGCAACTAAAAAACCGGCAATTTCAATATCTTCCTTTTTATCGAATCGGTGTGGAATTTGAATTGGATCTTGTTCTAAAAAAAAAGGATCTTCAAAGGCTGTTGCTTTCTCGTCTAAAAAGGTTTTTAATTCTTTTTTATTCAAACCTTTATTTTACCATCAATAAGACTTATGATTCTGTCAGCGCGCATCGCAAGATCTTTGTTATGGGTAACAATTACAAAACTACATCTGAGCTCTTCTCGTAATTCAAAAAACAAATCATGCAAACGATCAGCATTTTCTGAATCTAAATTTCCGCTGGGTTCATCTGCGAAAATTATTTTAGGTTCATTTATTAATGCTCTAGCGACAGCAACCCTTTGCTGTTCGCCACCTGATAAGGCACTTGGTTTATGTAATGCTCGATCGGCTATACCTAACCGTTTGAGTAGTTTAATTGCCTTATTTTTGGATTCATTTGTAAAAGATCCACCGAGCCAACAGGGTATGCAAACATTTTCTAGAGCAGTAAATTCAGGGAGTAATTCATGAAATTGAAAAATAAACCCCATATTTTGATTTCTGAATTTGGCTAATTTTTTATCAGAAAGAGATGTGATCTCTGTTTCATTAATAATAATTTGAGTATTAAAATTATTTTTTGGTTTATCTAAAGTTCCTAAGATATGAAGGAGTGATGTTTTTCCAGCACCAGAAGGGCCAACTATTGCAATGACTTCGTGATGATCAACTGATAGGCTTATATCTGACAAAACATTTAAGTCTCCGTAATCTTTAAAAATATGTTGAGCGGTTAATAATTCTTTCATAGATTGGCCTAAAGTACTTATTTTTTATATTTCCTCAATAAACTGTTTTTAATTATCAAATAAGAGTCTGCTAGTTTTTCTAAATAAAATTTATATCTACCTCTTTTTAAAACAATTTTTTCTAAGTATCATAGCTCTTCGTATATTTGTCAAAAAAATTGATTAAAACAATATATTTAGCAGGAGGCTGTTTTTGGTGTACCGAGGCAGTTTTTCAACTAATTAATGGAGTAATAGAGGTTTTTCCTGGCTATATTGATGGAACGGTTAAAAATCCAGCTTATAGAGAGGTATGTACCGGGAGAACCGGACATACTGAAGCAATTTCTATTCGATATGATGCAAGTGTTATTAATCTAGCTGAACTTTTACTCATTTTTTTTAATACACATGATCCTACTTCCCTAAATAGACAAGGAAATGATGTAGGTACACAATACCGTTCTGGAATTTATTTTACGGAAATAGAACAAAAATCCATTGCAGAAACTATCATAAAACAATTAATTACTGAAAATATTTTTGAATCACCAATTGTGACTCAAGTTAAAGAAGCCACGCCCTTTTATAGAGCAGAAGAAGATCATATAAATTATTATAATCAAAATAAATCACAGCCTTACTGTACATTTATGATTGATCCAAAAATTGAAAAACTTAAAAAAGAATTTACAAATAATATTTCGATAAAAAATGAATGATAATTTCAATATTAAAACCTTTCCGGTTACGGAGCAAATTAAAACAAACTATCAAGATATACTTCATTTATTAGGAGAAGATAAAGAGCGTGAAGGCTTGTTAAAGACCCCTGAGCGTGCAGCAAAAGCAATGAAATTCTTGACTAATGGCTATGATCAAGATCCCAAGCAGATTCTACAAAGCGCAATGTTTGAGGAAACTTATAATGAAATGGTCATTGTTAAAGACATCGAATTATATTCATTATGTGAACATCATCTTTTACCCTTTTTTGGAAAGGCACATATTGCCTATATTCCTAATGGTTATATTGTTGGACTTAGCAAAATTCCTAGAGTTGTTGATATTTTTTCAAGGAGATTACAAGTTCAAGAGCGTTTAACAGAGCAGATTTTAGATTGTATTAACAATACACTCCAACCTAAAGGAGTGGCAGTTGTTATTGAAGCTTCGCATATGTGCATGATGATGCGTGGGGTTCAAAAACAAAACTCTACAACTACTACTTCAGGGTTTAGAGGGGCGTTTAAAAATACTGAAACACGAGACGAGTTTTTGAAATTAATTAGTTCAAGGCTATCATAAGGTTTTAATGATCCTTAAAAAATCGTTTAAATCCAATTCTGCTTAAAATTTTCTTTTCAAAATTCCAAAAGAATTTGAATTGAAAGAATATTGTCCCGATAAGAATTAGTAGGAGTTGATAGATAGGGAAAATAACTAAGACTCGAAGTAACCAATACCAAAAGTCTCCCCAAAAAATAGTTTGAAAATTCTCAGTGTTGATATTAAGAAAATCTAAAGCAGGTTTAGCTAATCTCATACTCAAGGAACCGGTCAATCCAAATACAATAAAAACAATAAATAACTGAAGATTGGATTTAATACCCCATTTTAATTTTAATCGATGATAATACAAGTGTATTTATTTAAGTAGAGTGCTAATTTGTGAAGCTAACTCCTCTCCAATACGATCTTGCGCTTCTAGAGTTGCTGCTCCAATATGAGGAGTTAATGAAATTTTATGGTGCATGAGTAATTTAATTTCAGGTTTAGGCTCGTTTTCAAAAGTATCTAAGGCAGCAAAGGAAAGCTGTCCGGTATCTAAAGCTTTTACCAGAGCAACTTCATCAATAACACCTCCTCGAGCAGTATTAACAATGGCTGCACCTCTTTTTATTTTTGAAAAAGCAATTGCATCAACTACATACTCTTTCTGAGCAGGAACATGTAAACTGATAAAATCAGATTTTGCCAAAACTTCTTCCATGGATTGTGTCTTGATGATAACGGGAATAGATTCACCATTGAAAAGTGTAACATTTATAGTAGCTTCCTCTGTATAGGTGTCAGCAGCAATGACGTTCATTCCAACTCCTAAACCAATTTTAGCAACTTCTTGACCAATGCGACCAAAACCAATAATTCCCAATGTTTTCCCACGAAGTTCAACTCCTTTGGCATAAGCTTTTTTGAGTCCCTTAAAGTTAGTTTCGCCTTCCAAAGGCATACTTCGATTTGATTCGTATAAAAAACGTACTCCGCCATATAAATGAGCAAAAACCAATTCGGCTACAGATGCGGAGGAAGAAGCGGGAGTGTTAATAACGTGTAAGCCTTTGGATTTAGCGTAATCTACATCAATATTGTCCATGCCAACACCCCCGCGTCCAATTAATTTAAGCCCTGGACAAGCATCAATTAATTCTCTACGTGCAGTTGTTGCACTTCGAACTAAAAGGACTTTTATATCATTTATATTGATATATTCCGCCAATTGTTCTTGGTCTATATTTTTAGTAATTACTTCAAATTCATTTGCTGATAAAGCATCGATTCCGCTTTGAGAAATCCCATCGTTAGCTAAAATTTTCATGTTATATTTTTTAATTTTTTTCTTCAAGAGTTTGCATGCAATCAACTAAAACCTGTAAGCTTTTTACTGGAAGAGCATTGTACATAGAAGCTCTATAGCCTCCAACAGAACGATGTCCTTTTAAACCGCTAATCCCGGCACTATTACAAAGAGTGTCAAAGGCTTCTCCATCGGCTGGATCAACTAAATTAAAAGTTGCATTCATTTCACTTCGGTCTTCAATAGCTGCGAAACCTATGAATTTAGAGTTACGGTCAATCTCACTATACAGTAGGTTAGATTTAAACATGTTTTTTTCTCCTAATTTTTCAATACCTCCTTGTGCTTTAACCCATCGCATATTAAGCATTGAGGTGAAGACAGCAAAAACGGGAGGCGTGTTAAACATGCTCCCTGCGTCTGCATGGATTTGATAATTCAACATAGAAGGAATCGTGCGAGTAACTTTATTAAAAAGGTTTTCTTTTATAATTACTAAAGTAGCTCCAGCTGGACCCATATTTTTTTGTGCTCCAGCATAAAAAAGATCAAACTTTGTGTAATCAAATACGCGAGAAAAAATATCAGAACTCATATCAGCTGCAAGAGGAATATTAGTTTCTGGAATATCCTTTAATTGTGTTCCAAAGATTGTGTTATTTGTTGTTAAGTGGAGATAATCAAGATCCTCAGGGATCGAATATCCTTTTGGGATAAAATTAAAATTAGCCTCTTTTGAACTAGCTATCTCTAAAACCTCTCCGAATAATTTGGCTTCCTTGATCGCTTTATTCGACCATGTTCCTGTATTTACATAGCCTGCTTTTTTTTCTAATAGATTATAAGCAGTCATTAAAAATTGGAGACTTGCTCCACCTTGAAGGAAAATTGATTTATATCCTTTATTTTGAAGTCCCGTAAGCTCTAGAGCTAAAGAGCAAGCTTCATCCATAATATCAATAAAGGCTTTGCTGCGGTGAGAAATTTCGAGTAATGACAAACCAGATCCATCGAGTTCTTTTACTGCATCTGCAGCTTGACGAGTTACTTCCTCAGGAAGTATGGAAGGGCCGGCACTAAAATTATGAACTTTCATAAGGTTTAGATAATTTTATGATTTGTTTAGAAAAACAAACATTAATATTAAATGCTTTGTGTTTAAATCTTTTTTTGACAATGCAAATATTGTAATTCCATGAACAAATAGTGGTATACCTATGTTTATTTTTTCTTCAGAGTTGTTAACATTAATTAATTCTGATTTTTATAAATTATTTAAAAAATGTAAAGTATCGACCCCGTCGGCATAATTCCATAAATGTGGCTGCTGTGCATAACCAAGTGGTATTGCCCCCTCAATTTCAAGTTTTGAAATAA
>CAJJAB010000110.1 GCA_905181895.1 Flavobacteria bacterium MS024-2A
GTTAACAATAAAAGGAGCCAAAGGCCTTGGGGGAACTGAGCACACTTTACTCCCTGATATGATTGAAATTGGAAGTTGGATTGGCTTGGCTGCTATGACACAAAGTGAGATTACCATCAAAAACGTATGTTGGAAACATTTAGGTCAAATACCTAGTGTTTTTAGAAAGCTTGGAATAACACTTACCAAAAATGGTGATGATATTTTTATTCCAGCCCATACTAAAGGATATGAAGTGCAGAGTTACATAGATGGCTCCATCCCTACAATTTCTGACGCACCTTGGCCTGGTTTTACACCAGATTTACTAAGTATTGTTTTGGTAATCGCTACCCAAGCTAGGGGAAGTGTACTAATACACCAAAAAATGTTTGAAAGTCGCTTGTTTTTTGTAGACAAACTTATTGACATGGGTGCTAAAATCATTTTATGTGACCCGCATAGGGCATCTGTAATAGGTAATGATTTTGAATCAAAACTTAGCTCGGCAACTCTTACCTCTCCAGATATTAGAGCGGGAGTCTCTCTACTCATTGCTGCTCTATCTGCCAACGGAACAAGTATAATACATAATATCGAGCAAATTGACAGAGGGTACGAGGATATCGAAAATCGATTAAAAAATATTGGAGCAAAAATAAAGCGAATTAAATCCTAAATTCTTCTCTGCCTCCATTTTATTTCTCAAGAAATCCAATGAACATGAACATAAATCTGAATAAAGTTTAACTTTCAATTTATTTTACTCTGATGTTAAATCTACTTTGATTTAATATGTAGTTTTATAAAATGACTTTAGGGAAAATTAACGCTTAGAAACTTTATTATTACTGATATTGCGCTGTCTTGAGCATTTAAATCGATCGACCGTTTCAGAACGACTCTTACTATGTTTTGTTTTTCTTCCTTGAACCCTGGCTCTCCACAACTTAAAACTAGAAGGTTTCAATTCCCTTCGCATAAGTGTAATCACTTGTTGTTCTTTTAAACCAAATTGCAGTAATATAGCATCAAAAGGTGTTCTGTCTTCCCATGCCATTTCAATAATTCGATCAATTTGAACTTCATCTAATTCTACTTTAACTTTCATTTTAACTTCTATTGGGCAGCGTATGCCGATTTAAAATACGTTTACTCTCTTTTTTTACTAAGCTATTATTTTTTAAATTCCATAGCGTTTGACTTGCCTTTAATCTAGTCTTTTCAATATCAACAATTGGATTAGGATAATCTTCACCTTGCTTAAAATCATAAAGTATTGACTCCATTGAGGTGATTTCCCAGGGTGTATGCAAAAAACGTTGAGGTAATTTACTTAGTTCTGGAATCCATTGAAGGACGAATTTACCTTCTGGGTCATGTTCAATACCATTTTTTACTGGGTTATATATTCTAAGAGTATTGATGCCAGTTTCTCCAGCCTGCATTTGAATTTGAGGAAAATGTATTCCAGGTTCAAAATCTAAAAACTGACGTGCTAAAAAACCAGAGATCGCTTGCCATGGTTGCCATAATTGATGAATGACAAAGGAAACAACCAAGGCACGCATTCGAAAGTTTAAATAGCCGGTAGTTACCAAACAACGCATAGCTGCATCTACCATCGGTATTCCCGTTTGACCTTTTTCCCATGCATTTAAATAATCCTGATCTTTCTCTTTAACAAGTGCGTGGTAACCTTTATTTATACTTTCATACTCCATCCGACATTCCATTTCAAACTTCTGAATAAAATGGGCCTGCCAACGCAAACGAGAACCAAAAGGAGAGAGTGCACTACTTATTTTTCCATTTTCCTTCTCCTCTTCTGTTCTTTGTAATACTTGACGCATAGAAATATTGCCCCAAGCAATGTATGGTGACAAACGACTACAACTTTTTCTTGCCAAATCTGGTTTTGAAATATACTTTTGATAATTTAAATAACGTCCTTCAAAGAAGGAATTGAGATAGCGTTTTGCATTTTGCTCTCCCCCTGGCTGAAACCACTTTGATTTAGAGGTTTGTAAATCCATAACTACTAAATCTTTTTCCAACGAAGCAATACTCGCTTTGGAAAGTAGCTGGTCATTAATTGGAGAAAAATTAAAAATAGGACGGTTCATATGCGACGTCCATAAATGAATCCATTTTTTTCGATTAGGAAGTCTTCTAAAAACTCCTTGCTGTAAAAACTCATACCATTGAATACCTCCAGAATCGGCCCAAAGCTTTAGCTCTTTATCACGATCAAAAGTGAGTCCAATTCCTGTTTCTTGATGAGAATACAAAACAATTGAATACTTTTTTAAAAGCACCTCTAGGACTTCTATAACCGATCCTTTTACACAAAGTACTTGAGTGTTTAAAATAGCTAATTGATTATTTATATCAATAAGGGATTGTTTGATGAAGTTAAAATGTCTTGAACTGTAGTGAAAATCATTTAGAAGTATCTCTTCAAACACATATAATATAAGACAAGGCTTTTTGGATGATAACGCATGGTAAAGTGCTTCATGATCTGCAAGGCGCAAGTCTCTTTTCAGCCAAACAACAGAAAGTTTTATTTTCTCAGAATTCATCAGGATGGGAAATGATTTTATAGGCTCTCTCTTTAAGTGCAATTAATTCTGTAGGGGGTATTTTTTCGAGTAATCGTAGCATCATTGCCATACGAATGTTATTAGAAAAAAAATGTTTTTTGTCATCTAAAAAATTCCAGTAAAGACTGTTGAAAGGACATGCATCTTCACCGACTCTTTTTTTCTTATCATACTTACATTCATCACAATAATTGCTCATCTTATTGATATATGCAGCAGCTGAAACATAGGGTTTTGTTGCTACTATTCCACCATCTGCCCACTGACTCATTCCACGAGTATTGGGCAATTGCACCCATTCTACAGCATCGGCATAAATACCCAAATACCAGCGATCTACTTCATCAGGATGAACTTGAGCAAGTAAAGCAAAATTTCCTGTTATCATCAAACGTTGAATATGATGGGCATAAGCATTATCTAAGGAGTTTTGAATACTTTGTTGTAAACAATTCATTTTTGTTTTGGCAGTCCAATAAAATTCAGGAAGTGGATTGTGATTGTCAAGGGCATTCTTCTCACGATAATTAGGCATTTCTCTCCAATAAATTCCTCGCATATACTCTCTCCATCCAATAATCTGTCTAACAAAACCCTCAACCTGGGAAATGTCAATTTCATCTACATTCTGATCATAATAATTGATGGCTGATTGAACAACCTCTAAGGGAGAAAGCATTTTTGTGTTTAAAGCAAAAGATAATCTCGAATGAAATAAGTTGACTTCATTAGTATGCATTGCATCTTGATAGCTGCCAAAATTCTTTAATAAATGATTATTGAAATACTCCAATTGAAGAAGTGCCTCCTTTCTTGATTCTGGATATAAAAAAAAATTCGAGTCTAGCGTTCCAAGAGTTTCTATTTTTTGATCTTCTAAAAGTTGGGATAGGGATTCTAAATTCTTAGGGGCAACTTTGTATGGCTTTGGAATTTCAGGAGTTCCTTTCCATTTATTTCTGTTATTTTTATCAAAATTCCAGGCACCCCCTGAAGGATTTTCTCCATCCATTAGTAAATTATAGTCCTTTCGAATTCTTCGGTAAAAAAACTCCATTACTGATTGCTTTTTACCTTCAAAAAAAGAAGTTAAAAAAACTCTTGAAGTCAAAAAATGTTCAGTGTCTACTGAGCCTGAGGGTATTGTTAGCGTATCACAAAAATCTTTTAATTGTTGGTCCAGTCTGAATTCATCCGGAAGTTGATATTCAAAAAAAGTAGCCTTATATACTTTAACAAGCTTTGAAATATTTTC
>CAJJAB010000111.1 GCA_905181895.1 Flavobacteria bacterium MS024-2A
AATTAAAAAAAGTAGCTTTTTCTACTTTTTTCTTGTCTGTTCTAATTTTTATTACACTTTACATAGGATGATGCAAGCTAGATTTGTCAAATACAAATTAAGTTTTAAGAGACCTAGTATTACATCAAGAGGTATAATAAACACAAAGGATAGTTGGTTTATAATTTTAACTGAAAAAGACAAGAGTGGCATTGGAGAATGTAATATTTTAAAAGGATTAAGTTATGACGATCACCCTAACTTTGAGGCTTATCTTGAAAAATTTTGTAATCAAATAAATTCAGGTAAACTCGAAATGGATTTAACTCATTGGCCTGCAATTAAAATGGGCTATGAAACAGCTCTTTTATCTTTGAAAAGTCTCAACCCCTATGAGTTGTTTCCATCACTTTTTACTCAAGGGGAAAAAGCCATTCCCATTAATGGTTTAGTGTGGATGGGTTCTTTTGATTATATGAAAACGCAAATAGATAACCTTTTAGATCATGAGTTTAGGTGTATCAAAATAAAAATTGGTGCTTTAGATTTTGATGAAGAATTGCGCTTGTTAGCTAAAATAAGAGAAAGATATGACGCAAATACCGTAACGATTAGAGTTGACGCAAACGGTGCTTTTTCACCTAAAGATGTATTAAATAAATTAGATCGACTGAGTGCTTTTCAAATTCATTCTATCGAACAGCCAATTGAAGTCAATCAGTGGGAATTCATGTCTACTTTATGTGATAAAAGTCCAATTCCTATTGCTTTAGATGAAGAATTAATTGGAGTTTTTGATCTTGAAATCCAATCCAAGCTTCTTTCCCAAATTCAACCGCAGTATGTTATTTTTAAACCTAGTTTATTGGGTGGTTTTTCTAATACACAACAATGGATAAATTTGGCTCAACAATATAATGTAGGGTGGTGGATAACTAGTGCGTTGGAAAGTAATATTGGATTGAATGCAATTGCGCAGTGGACTTTTACCCATAACTTATCAATCCCTCAAGGCTTAGGAACGGGCTCCTTATTCACAAACAATATTGATTCACCGATGGTAATTAAAAAAGGTTGCTTGTGGAACGATAAATTAATATCTTGGAAAAAAATCTTTTAGGGCATGTTTTTAAAGCAAGTTGATTATAGTGAAAATCCTTTTTGGAAGTATCTTCTCGGTTCTTTTGTGATAATTATTTTTAGCGTAATTGGACAATTACCCCTTAATTATGTTGTTATTGAAGCAGGTCATGCAGCACCAGGTAATGATCCTATGGAGATATTGCGAAATTTAGATTTAGATAAAAACCTACAGTTGTTTTTACTTTTAATTCCTTTTGCTTCAGGATTTTTAGGATTTTGGTTCGTAATCAGAAAGCTAAACAAACGTTCTTTTTTGAGTGTTACCACAAGTCGACCAAAAATAGATTGGTCTAGAGTGTTGTATGCTTTTTTATTATGGGGATCGGTTAGTGTAATGTTAATCATTGGCGATTACTTTATTTCACCTGAATCATATGAATGGAATTTTAATTTCAAATCCTTTTTTTTACTATTTATCATCGCAGCTGCATTAATTCCCATTCAAACTACCCTAGAAGAATATATTTTTAGAGGCTATCTGATGCAGGGTTTTGCTGGGATGTTCAAGAACCGTTGGGCACCTTTATTGATGTCATCTATTGTTTTTGGTAGTTTACATTTATTTAATCCTGAGGTTGAAAAACTTGGTTACGGCATTATGATTTATTATGTGGGTACAGGTCTTTTTTTGGGAATTCTTACCCTAATGGATGAGGGGATTGAGTTAGCCATAGGATTCCATGCAGCTAATAATTTATTTACCGCTTTACTCGTTACTTCCTCATGGACTGCATTTCAAACAGAGTCTATTTTAATTGATATTTCTGAACCTTCTTTAGGTATAGAATTGGTTCTTTCTCTTGTAGTGCTTTACCCTCTTTTCCTGTTAATAATGAGTGATAAATACGCTTGGTCTCAATGGAAATCTAAACTAACTTCTAAAATTTAAACATGCAAGTACCTCATTATACTAAAATCCATAATCGCTTTTTACTCAATGGTTTTTACTACGATTTTACAGAATTAAAAGAAGTCGCCTATAGTTTTATTAAGGAGGGAGACACTTTTGAGCAATATATGGGAGATTTTTTGATGGACTGGTTGGATCAATCAGACACCATTTATTTAGAAACTTCTGGAACAACAGCATTACCTAAGCGTATGCAATACAATAAACAAGCACTAGTGAATAGCGCCATAGCTACGGGTAATTTTTTCAAAGTAACGATTGGAGATAAAGCGCTGCATTGTCTTCCTGCCAATTTTATTGCGGGGAAAATGATGTTGATTCGTGCAATGATCTTGGGTTTTTCTTTGGACTTAGTTTCCCCTTCAAAAAATCCTTTCCATAAAAATAAAAAGGTATATGATTTTGTTGCAATGACCCCGATGCAGGCCTTTAATTCATTACCTAACCTGAATCAGGTTAAAACCTTGATCATAGGAGGAGCTTATGTTTCGGTTGCTTTACAAAATGAGTTGATTAAACGTAAGGTTAATGCTTTCGAAACCTTTGGGATGACAGAAACACTCTCTCATATTGCTGTTCGTTCTATGCAAGATCCACCTTCTGAATTCACTTGTCTCTCCCATGTTTCAATTTCACAAGATGAAAGAAAGTGTTTGGTTGTTAATTCCCCTGAATTGAACGTAAACAACCTCGTTACCAATGATGAGGTTGAAATATTGGATCAAAATCGCTTTATATTAATAGGACGAGTAGATCATGTTATTAACTCTGGTGGTATTAAGTTACATCCTGAACAAATTGAGAGGAAACTTTCTGAAATACTTTCATTACATTATTTTATAGCAAGTTTACCTGATGCTGTTTTCGGGCAGAAAGTAGTTTTAGTTTTAGTTGAAAATGAAGCTCTAGACATTCATAATTTAATGAATCAAATAAAGGAATCTAATAGTTTAAACCCTTATGAAATACCAAAGGGAATTGTTTTTTACGCAGATTTTGTAAGAACTTATAGTGGAAAAATAAAACGCGAAAAAACGTTATCCCAAAAACCATTACGAACTTTAAACTTGTAAAATACCCATATTAAATTTTTTTTGACTTGGGGCATTATTAGAAATATCAATTCCCATACTGATCCAAGAGCGTGTATCTTCGGGCTCAATTACAGCATCAATCCAAAGTTGAGAAGCAGCATAAAGAATATCTGTTTTTTCATCATAACGATTTTGATTTTCTTCTTTTAATTTAGCTTCCATAACTTTATCGATATGAGTTGATGATTTTTTTGCAGAGGCTTTTTTCATTTCCAATAATACATTTGCTGCTTGTGCTCCACCCATTACAGCTAGTTTTGCTGTCGGCCAGGCTATAATAAATCGCGGATCGTAGGCTTTTCCACACATTGCATAATTTCCTGCTCCAAAAGAGTTTCCAATTATAATGGTGAATTTAGGCACAACAGAATTAGCTACCGCATTAACCATTTTAGCGCCATCCTTAACGATTCCAGAGTGTTCTGCTTTACTTCCAACCATAAATCCCGTTACATCTTGAAGAAAGACTAAAGGAATATTTCTTTGGTTACAGTTTGCTATAAATCGTGTGGCTTTGTCCGCAGCATCTCCATAAATAACTCCTCCAAATTGCATTTCACCAGTTTTACTTTTTACCACCTTACGTTGGTTGGTAATAATTCCTACAGACCATCCTTCAATTTTAGCATATGTGGTAATTAAAGTTTGACCATATTCTTTTTTGTATTCATCCATTGACCCTTCATCTACAATTCTATCAAGAATATCGTGAGTATTATATGGTTGGTTTCTGGACTTTGGAAGTATATTGTAAAGTGAGAGTGATTCAAATTTAGGTTTTTTGACATCAGTTCGTTGAAATCCAGCATTGGGCTTATCCCCTATTTTTTCAATTAAACTTCTGATTTTTTTAAGCGCAGCTAGATCGTCTTTTACTTTATAATCAGTTACCCCACTAATACTGCTGTGAGTATCAGCACCACCTAGAAATTCATTATCTACATTTTCACCAATTGCAGCTTTAACCAAGTAACTTCCTGCAAGAAAAAGACTTCCTGTTTTATCAACAATAATAGCCTCATCTGACATAATTGGTAAATAAGCCCCACCAGCTACACAACTACCCATTATTGCTGCAATTTGTATTACACCCATGCTACTCATTTTAGCATTATTTCTAAAAATCCTACCAAAACCATCTTTATCAGCAAAAATTTGATGTTGAAGAGGTAGATAAATACCAGCACTATCTACCAAATAAATAATGGGAATTTTATTCTCCATTGCAATTTCTTGAGCTCGTAAATTCTTTTTTGCAGTCATGGGAAACCAAGCTCCAGCTTTTACTGTTGGATCATTTGCAACGATAACACATCTTTTTTTTGATACATGAGCAATCACAACTACAACTCCTGCAGATGGACATCCTCCGTGTTCTTCATACATTTTATCTGCAGCCAAGACACCTATTTCAAAAATTTCATTAGGATTGTCAACTAACTTATTTATACGCTCTCTAGCAGATAGTTTGCCTTGATCATTTAATTTTTTTAATCGCGCTTTTCCACCTCCTAATTTTATTCTACGAATTCTCTCATGGAGTCGGGCCCAAGCCATTTTCAAAGCATCTTTATTAATTTCATCTTGGAGATTCATATTCTTTTGTTATTGAGTTACGAAAGTACTAAATTTCTATAGGTAACATTTTAATTTTTTGTTCGATATTTGCGAATAGATAAAATATCAAATGAGTTTAAATAAGAATAAGATAATGGGATACGTTGCACTTATAATGGCTATTCTTGGTAGTGCATTAATCCTAATTGGAGTATTGAAATATCCAGAATATGCTATTGGATTTTCAATTGCAGGAGTCGGCTTTTATGCTCTTGCCTGGGCTTTTAACGCTTTAAGAGGACGAATATAGTTATGTCAGATGATAAGAAAGTAATTTTCTCAATGACTGGAGTTAGTAAAACTTATACAAACGCCAATCAACCTGTTTTAAAAAATATTTATTTAAGCTTTTTTTATGGTGCAAAAATTGGGATCTTAGGACTAAACGGTTCAGGAAAATCAACACTCCTTAAAATCATAGCTGGAATTGATATGGGATTTCAGGGCGATGTCTCTTTTTCACAAGACTACTCTGTTGGTTTTCTTGAACAAGAGCCTCAAATGGATGAAAATAAAACTGTATTAGAAATTGTTAAAGAAGGAGCTGCAGCTATTGTTAAAATTTTAGATGAATATAATAGTATTAATGATCAATTTGGTTCGCCTGAAGTTTATGAAAATGCAGACAAGATGCAAAAACTCATGGATCGTCAAGCTATTTTACAGGATGAAATTGATGCCGCAAATGCCTGGGAATTAGACACACAATTAGAAATTGCGATGGATGCTCTTCGGACTCCTCCTGGAGATCAAAAGATTAGCATCCTTTCTGGTGGTGAACGAAGACGTGTAGCTTTATGTAGGCTATTATTACAAAAGCCAGATATTTTATTGTTAGACGAACCCACTAATCATTTAGATGCGGAGTCTGTACATTGGTTAGAGCATCATCTAGCACAATATCAAGGTACTGTAATTGCTGTAACTCATGACCGTTATTTTTTAGACAATGTTGCCGGTTGGATATTAGAATTAGATAGGGGAGAAGGAATTCCTTGGAAAGGAAACTACTCCTCTTGGTTAGATCAAAAATCAAAGCGTTTAGCTCAGGAACAAAAGCAAGCTTCAAAGAGACAGAAAACATTAGAGCGTGAATTAGAATGGGTAAGAATGGCTCCAAAAGGACGTCAATCAAAGCAGAAAGCACGTTTATCAAATTACGACAAGTTAATGAGTCAGGATCAAAAGCAAGTTGATGAAAAGTTAGAGATTTTTATACCCAATGGACCTCGTTTGGGAACTAATGTAATCGAGGCTTCTCATGTCGCAAAATCTTTTGGAGAAAAGATGTTGTACGATGACCTAAACTTTACTTTGCCACAAGCTGGAATTGTAGGGGTAATTGGTCCTAACGGTGCAGGAAAATCGACTGTATTTAGAATGATAATGGGGGAACAGTCCCCAGATGGAGGAAGCTTCAAAGTAGGGGAGACTGTTAAATTGGCTTATGTAGACCAATCACATTCTAATATTAATCCTGAGAGGAGTATCTGGCAAAATTTTAGCGATGAACAAGAACTGATTATGTTGGGAGGAAGACAGGTTAATTCGAGAGCATTTTTAAGTCGTTTCAATTTTAGTGGAAGTGAACAAAATAAAAAAGTTTCAGCACTTTCTGGAGGTGAACGGAACCGTCTTCATTTGGCAATGACCCTTAAAGAGGAAGGGAATGTTCTTTTGTTAGATGAACCTACAAACGATTTGGATGTA
>CAJJAB010000112.1 GCA_905181895.1 Flavobacteria bacterium MS024-2A
TATTTTCTGTCAAACCTTCTTGATCAAGATAATCTAAAACTTGACCCACACCGTCATCTACAGATTGAATGGTACGCAAATAGTCTTTCAGATAACGATTAAATTTCCATAATGCAAGCTCTTTTCCTTCCAGATTTTGGGACTTCATTGCCTCATTTTTTGGAGTGTAGGCATCTAACCATGCTGCTTTTTGCTCTGCAGAAAAACGTTCTAATTCTTTTTCAAATCCTGTATTATTTCCGTAAGGATCAGTCAACATTTTAAAATCATGTCCCCAACGACCATGACCACCATTACCATGCGCTAAATCGATTTGTTCCTCTGTAGCTGCGATTAACATCTCTTGGGTTTTAGCTGCTGTCCCTCGATTGGAATAATCATCAAAAAAGTTTGTTGGAGGATCAAATGTTTTATTGTCAAAAAGGGTAAGATATTTTTCTTCTGGTTTCCAGTTTCTGTGAGGTGCTTTTTGGTGGTACAATAACAAGAAAGGTTTGTTTGGATCTCGTTTGTTTTTCAGCCAATCCAAACTCAATTTAGTTGTGATAGTCGTAACATATCCTTCAATTCTTTTTCTAATTCCATCAATCAAAAAATCAGGATTATAATAGTGCCCCTGTCCAGGTAAAACCGCTGAATAATCAAATCCTTGAGGCAGCCCTCTTAAATGAATCTTACCCACCATAGCAGTTTGGTATCCTGCAGTTTGCAATTGTTTTGCAAAATTATCTTGGTCCCAGTTGAAATCTTGAATATTATCTACTTTACCATTGACAAAGCTATGTTTTCCGGTAAGCATAACAGCTCGGCTTGGAGCGCAAATAGAATTTGTAACAAACCCTTTATCAAATCGCGCACCTTCATTTGCAATTCGATCGATATTTGGAGTATTATTAAGTCCATGTCCATACGCACTTATAGCCTGATAGGCGTGATCATCGGACATGATAAAAACAATATTAGGAGGTGTTTCATTTTTTTTACAGGAGGTAAAAAAAATAACAACAAGAACAAGAGTTATTAGCTTTTTCAAAGTATATTTTTTAGTTTCAATTTAAAGATAAATAAAACGTTTGAGATTAGATTAATTATTGTAGCCAAAACGTTTTAATTGTTGTTTATTAGTTCTCCAATTTTTTGAAACTTTCACATAAAGTTCTATATGAATTTGTTTTCCAAAAAAAGCTTCTAAAGATTTTCTAGATCCAATTCCAACTCGTTTTAAGGCACTTCCTTTGTGACCAATTATAATGCCTTTCTGTGTTTCCCGCTCAACCATGATGATGGATCTAATCTTGATAATTTTTGAGTCTTCAACAAAATCTTCTGTAACCACCTCAACGGAATAAGGTATTTCTTTAGAATATAACTCAAGAATTTGTTCTCGAATGGCTTCATTTACAAAAAAGCGTTCGGGTTTATCGGTTAATTGATCTTTGGGAAAATAAGCTGGAGATTCTGGTAAATGACCTATTAGAATTTCTAGTAATTCAGGAATAAAAAAACCGGTAAGAGCTGAAATAGGATAAACTATTGCTTTTGGAAACTCAGTTTGCCAATGCAATACAGAGGCTTCCAAGGATTCTTGTGAAATGAGATCAATTTTATTTATTAATATTAGTAGAGGTGCTTTTGATTTTTTTATTTTTTCAAATAGCTTTTCGTCTTTGAGCTCTGTCTCTTCCGGAGTGACTAAATAGGTCAAAACATCCCCATCAATTAGTGCTTCTTTAACGAAATTCATCATAGATGTTTGCATTTCATAGGCAGGTTTAATTACCCCTGGTGTATCTGAAAGCACCATCTGAAAATCATCTCCGTTTATGATTCCTAAAATTCTATGACGTGTAGTCTGAGCTTTTGCAGTAATTATTGAGAGTTCTTTGCCCACTAAAGCATTCATCAAAGTAGACTTACCTACATTAGGATTGCCAACGATAGAAATAAATCCAGATTTGTGCTTTTTTTCTTCCAATGTCATTCTATTTTTTAAAAAAAAACCCTCCAAATTGGAGGGTTATTGTAGCGAGGGCAGGACTCGAACCTGCGACCTTCGGGTTATGAGCCCGACGAGCTACCACTGCTCTACCTCGCGATATGAGAGACAAATTTACAAATTAAACCGACAACCAGCAACATCTAATAGTATTCATTTTAAAACTTAGAAATGGGATCCGCATAAATAGTTTACTTTTGCATTCAAAATTAAATCATGAGTAGTATTGTTGCCATTGTTGGGCGTCCTAATGTAGGAAAATCAACTTTTTTTAATCGAATGATTCAAAAGCGAGAAGCTATTGTAGATTCTATTAGTGGTGTTACCCGAGATAGACATTATGGCAAGTCGGATTGGAATGGTCAAAACTTTACACTTATTGATACGGGAGGATATGTAGAGGGGAGTGATGATATTTTTCAGAAAGAGATTGATAAACAAGTTAATTTAGCAATTGAAGAGGCAGATGTAATTGTTTTTATGGTAGATGTAACTGATGGTGTTACAGGAATGGACGAAGTTATTGCAGACCTATTACGACGTTCTCAAAAACCGATTTTTTTAGTAATAAATAAAGTAGACAATGCTCAGCGTGTTGAGGCAACACTCGAATTTTATTCATTAGGCTTTGAGCAATTTTATTCCATATCGAGTGTAAGTGGAAGCGGAAGCGGAGAATTGTTAGATGATTTAGTCAAAAAATTGCCAAAAGATGAAGAAAGAGAAGAAGATCCTTTACCCCGTTTTGCTGCTGTAGGAAGACCCAATGCTGGAAAATCTTCATTTATTAATGCCTTAATTGGAGAAGATCGATACATTGTCACCGACATTGCTGGAACCACAAGAGATAGTATAGACACTCAGTACAATCGTTTTGGATTTGACTTTAACTTGATTGATACTGCTGGAATCAGACGAAAAGCAAAAGTAAAAGAAGATATTGAATTTTATTCTGTAATGAGATCAGTTCGTGCGATTGAATACTGTGATGTTTGTTTACTTATTGTGGACGGTACTCGAGGATTTGACGGACAGGTTCAAAATATATTTTGGCTGGCCCACAGAAACAATAAGGGTATTGTTATTTTGGTTAACAAATGGGATTTAGTTAACAAAGACACCAATGCCTCAAAAGCATATGAAGCAAAAATTAGAGAAGAGATTTCACCTTTTACTGATGTGCCTATTGTTTTTATTTCTTCAATTTCCAAACAGAGAATTTTTAAAGCTGTAGAAACAGCTGTTGAGGTATATAAAAGTCGCTCTAGAAGAATCCCGACAAAAGCCTTTAATAACACTATGCTCCCAATAATTGAAAAAACACCACCACCCGCTTATAAAGGGAAATATGTTAAAATTAAATTCTGTACACAGCTTCCTACTCCCCATCCCCAATTTGCTTTCTTTTGTAATTTACCTCAATATGTAAAAGATCCCTATCGTCGCTTTTTAGAAAATAAATTACGAGAGGAGTATGACTTTACGGGGATACCTATTCAGATTTTCTTCAGAAAAAAATAAGAATTAAAGTTTATCCATTAATTGGTTTAAAGAATCTTTAATTCTTTCCAGTTTTGCTAATATTTCCTCCTTAGGGTTTCCGTTTTTTTTAAGACGAAGTTGTTTTTTTGCCCCTTGAAGTGTTAAACCTTTTTCTTTAATTAAGTGATATATGAATTGAATGATTAAAACATTTTCAGAGGTATACTTTCTATTACCACTTTGTTTTTTTTTAGGCTTAATTTCTTCAAACTCTTTTTCCCAAAAACGTAGTAATGAAGGATTTACATCAAATGCTTTTGCAACTTCGCCAATCGAGTAATAACGTTTTTCCGGAAGATTTACATGCATAGTTAATCCATAGATTGGTTCTGTTGCTTGGACATAGTCAACAGGGCTTCAAATTCTTTAGGAGAAAGATTTCCGTAGTAAAAATTAAGAGGATTTATTTTCTTATTATCTTTCAAAATCTCGTAGTGTAAGTGAGGTCCAACAGATCTTCCTGTATTTCCAACATAGCCAATCACGTCTCCACGTTTAACTTTTTGCCCCCTTCGGACATTGTATTTAGAAAGGTGTGCATAAAGACTGAAATAACCAAAACCATGATCAATACGAATGTGATTACCAAACCCAGAAGATCTATTATCTGCACGTTTTATAATTCCATTACCTGTTGCATAAACTGGAGTACCTCTTTTAGCAGTAAAGTCCATGCCATTATGTTTTTTTCTGGTTTTGGTAAATGGATCAATACGATATCCATAACCTGAAGCCATTCTTGTTAAATCTTCATTTTTAATAGGTTGAATAGAGGGGATGGCTTCTAATAAAGCTGCTTTGTTTAAAGCCAGACGTTCTATTTCATCTAATGATTTAGATTGGACAACTGTTTGTTTTGATAATATATCTAGTCGTTTTGCTGTATTTATGATTAATTCAGAATTGTCATAACCTTGAAGATTTTTATAGCGATTCACACCACCAAACCCAGCACGTCTTTGTGCCTCAGGAATTGGGCTAGCTTCAAAATAAACTCGATATAAATTATTATCCCGTTCCTCAATATTATCAACAACAGTTTCTATTTGAGTTAACTTTTTATTTAAAATGTCGAATTGTAATTCATAATTTTGTATTAATCTTTTTTGAGCAATTTCAGCAGGAGTGTTTATCCATTCTGAATTTAGTAAAATAAACAAAGAAAAAAAGGCAAGAAAAAAAGAGGAGAGTATAAATAACAAAAAATTAGAAACTCGATTTTTGTTAGTTAGTTTAATTGGACGATAAGAAAGCGTCTCATGATCGAAATAGTACTTAACTTTACTCATAAAGTATTGTAAATTTTCATTTCTTTTGTACTAACAATTACAAAAAGGTTAAGTAAATATACAAAAATTAGACCTAATACTATTTTTTTGAACATAGCTGTAATTAAACTGCAGTAACTATTTTAAATAAAGTTTGACATGAAGTCCCTTGAAGTAAGAAAAAAGTTTTTAAAATTTTTCGCATCTAAAAAGCACACAGTGGTGACCTCTGCACCAATGGTCATTAAAAATGATCCAACTCTTATGTTCACCAACGCAGGGATGAATCCATTTAAAGAAAATTTTTTAGGTAATGCAACCCCAACCTCAAAACGAGTTACGAACACACAAAAATGTTTGCGTGTTTCTGGGAAACATAATGATCTTGAAGAAGTAGGTATTGATACCTACCATCACACTTTTTTTGAAATGCTTGGTAACTGGAGTTTTGGTGATTATTTTAAAAAAGAGGCAATCGAATGGGCATGGGAACTACTAACAAAGGTTTATGAAATTGATCCTAACAAGCTTTATGTAACAATTTTTGAGGGCTCTCCGGAAGAGGGAATTGAAAAAGACAATGAGGCTTATAAATTTTGGAAAGCAATTCTTCCAGAGGAAAGAATTTTATTAGGAAATAAAAAAGATAATTTTTGGGAAATGGGTGATCAAGGCCCATGCGGACCTTGTTCTGAAATACATGTGGACGTTCGTACAGAAGAAGAAAAAGTAAAAGTTTCCGGTGCTGATTTGGTAAATCAAGATCATCCTCAAGTGATTGAGGTCTGGAATTTAGTATTTATAGAATTTAATAGAAAAGCAAACGGTAGTTTAGAAAAACTTCCTGAAAAGCATATTGATACAGGGATGGGATTTGAGCGTCTTTGTATGGTATTACAAAATACAACATCTAATTATGACACGGATGTTTTTACTCCCTTGATTAGAGAAATCGAAGCCTTAACCAATTCAAGTTATGGTAAGAAATTAGAAACTGATCGAGCCATACGGGTCATTGCTGATCATGTTAGAACGGTCTATTTTGCCATAGCAGATGGACAACTCCCGAGTAATAATGGAGCAGGTTATGTAATTAGAAGAATTTTACGCCGAGCTATTCGTTACGGTTTTACTTTTCTGAATCAAAAAGAGGCATTTATTCATCGTTTGGTAAATACACTCTCTGAGCAAATGGGTGAAGCTTTTCCTGAATTAAAAAGAGAGCAACAATTAGCGTTTAATGTAATTAGAGAAGAAGAAAATTCATTCCTAAAGACCTTAGATCAAGGATTGGTTTTATTGGAATCAATAATGACAAACTCTAAAACAAAAAATATTGAGGGGAGTAAGATTTTCGAACTTTATGATACTTTTGGGTTTCCTTTTGATTTGACGGCATTGATAGCCAATGAAAAAGGCTATAATGTTGATGAAGTTGGCTTTCAAAAGGCCATGGAAGTTCAAAAAACACGTTCACGTGTTGCCGCTGCTTCAAAGGCTGGCGATTGGATTGTTCTTCAAGAAGATGATGTTGAAGAGTTTGTTGGATATGATTATTTGAATATAAAAGTAAAAATTACACGTTATAGAAAAATGACCTCTGCCAAAGAAGGTGATTTTTATCAGTTGGTATTTAACTTGACACCTTTTTATCCTGAAGGAGGAGGGCAAGTCGGAGATAAAGGATATTTGGAAGCGAGCAATGGAGACATTATTTATGTTTTAGACACAAAAAAAGAGAATAATTTAATTGTACATCAAACGAAAAGTATTCCCAGAAAACTCGATGTTACATTTACTGCTGTTGTCGATGCTAAGCAAAGACAACGTTCCTCTAGTAATCATACCGCAACGCATTTGATGCATCAAGCACTCCGCTCTATATTGGGAACTCACGTTGAGCAAAAGGGCTCTATGGTTCACTCTGGGGTGTTTCGTTTTGATTTCTCTCATTTTGTTAAATTGACTTCAGAGGAAATTAAAGCTGTTGAACAATATGTGAATGCTCGAATTCAAGAGGGTATTCCTTTGGAAGAAGGAAGAAATACTCCTTACGAAAAGGCAATTAAAGATGGGGCAATGGCGTTGTTTGGAGAAAAATACGGCGATACAGTTCGAACCATTCGTTTTGGTCAGTCTATTGAGTTGTGTGGAGGTACCCATGTTGCAAACACCTCTGATATTTGGCATTTTAAAATTACTTCTGAAAGTGCTGTTGCTTCAGGAATTAGACGAATCGAGGCCATTACTGGTGATGCAGCAAAAAATTATTTTGAAGAGCAAACTTCATTATTAGAAAATGTGAATCAATTACTCAAACAAGCTCAAGATCCTGTAAAGGCAATTCAGTCTTTACAGTCTGAAAACGCTGCATTAAAGAAAGAGCTCAATGTTTTATCAAAATTGAAATCCCAGGTATTAAAAGAAGAGATATTAAAAGAGGTAAAAACAATAAATGGAATTCAATTTTGTGCTTTAGAGGTGGATTTAGATTCACAAGGAATGAAGGATTTATCTTTTGAAATTGGATCTCAACTAGAGTATGCTATTTTGGTATTAGGCTCAATAAAATCAGGTAAACCTCTGTTAAGTTGCTACGTATCAAAATCTTTAGTCTCAGAAAAAGACAAGGATGCGGCAGCCATCATTAGAAATCTGGGTAAATACATTCAAGGTGGGGGTGGTGGACAAGCGTTTTTCGCCACTGCTGGAGGTAAAAAATCAGAGGGAATGAAAGATGCCCTGACTGCTGCAGAAAGTGTATGTTTTTAGAGGAATCTATTCAGCTGGTGGATAGTTTGAAATAATGCTTTGAACGAATAGAGCAATGCGTTTGTCTCTGTCTTTATAATTTTCTTGTAATCCACCTTTTCCTTTTCCTTGCCAAACTAATTGTTTGGTTGCAGCATCAATAATATTAACAAACAAAGTTCCTTCTGTTCGGGTACTCACGGAATTAAAATTGGAGCCCCAAAACCATGGATTAAATCCCCAACCCCAGTTGTTTTGGTTGTTAATATATATTTGTTCTTTAGCTTTAGTGGTAAAACCGATTAGTAAATCTGGAGTTTCGGATTTCGATAATCCTTTAATACTCATTTCAGCATCAATTGCCTTTAGGATTCGACGTTTGTCTAAATCAGAGATTTTAACTTGATCAATTTCGGGTTTGAAAAAAGCAAAAGTGGTGTATTTTGAAAAATCGATACTACTGTCATGATCTGCAAAAACCCGAATAGATGAACAGGATGCGAATAGAAAAAATGTAAAAAAAAGAACAAAATATTTCATTAAAAAAAATTTACAATTATTATTAATTTCAAAAATCATGCCGAAGTCCTTATCCAATTTTTGGATCATAATCATAAGGACAATGCCTGCAGTTGCTTTTACAACAAGATCCTCTTTTTAAATGGTATTGTTTTGTAAAAACTTTATATCCTTCTGGCGTGAAATAAAAATCTCCTTCTTCAAGAGGATTTAGGGAGCCAAACGTCATTTTAATGTATTTTTAGACATGCAATTTTTTGATTTTTTCAAAAGTACTATAAATCAGTCGCTTGAACCCCTAAAGGGCCATACAATTATTATTAAGCGGGAAGATTTAATTCATCCTATAGTCTCTGGCAATAAATTTCGTAAACTAAAGTATGTTTTTAAATCTCTTGAAGAGAAATCAGACACAACGATATTAACTTTTGGAGGTGCTTTTTCAAATCATCTTGCAGCTGTTGCAGCAGCTGGTAAGTTAGCTGATATTAAAACAATAGGGATTGTCCGAGGGGAGGAGTGGGAAAATAAAATAGAAGCCAGCACTACTTTGAGTTATAGTAAAAGTCAGGGTATGGAGTTGTTTTGTGTTTCAAGAGCAGATTATGATTTAAAAGAAGGGTCAGGGGTTGTTCGAGATTTACAAACTCAAAATCCTAGTACAAGAATTCTTCCTGAAGGAGGAACAGGAACGCTTGGAGTAAAGGGGTGTGAAGAGATATTACAAAAAAGTGATACGGAGTTTGATGTTATTTGTTCTAGTGTTGGGACGGGTGGCACTTTAGCTGGATTAATAAACAAGAGTGCCCCAAATCAAACCATAATTGGATTTAATGCATTAAAAAATCCTGCAGTAAAAAATAAAATAGCCCAATTCACTCAAAAACAAAATTGGTATATAGAAGATCGATATATTTTTGGAGGATATGCCAAGGTGAATGATGATTTAATCTCATTTATGAACTCTTTTTATCAACAATATAAAATTCCATTGGATCCAATTTACACTGGAAAGTTGCTTTTTGGTATTTTTGATATAATTAAGCAAAATAAATGGCAATGGGGAAAGAAGATTTTGATTATTCATACAGGAGGACTACAAGGAGTAAAAGGAATGAATCTTCAGCTTCAAAAAAAAGGAAAACCTCATTTAGTCTATGGCAAGGAATTGCCTTTTTAATTATTATCCTTCTTACTTTTTCCTGTGGGACTTCACGAAAAATTGTTGTTCGAGAGTCCATTTCGAAACCTCCAATTAAAGAAATAGTTATTACTTCTAATCAACCTAAGAAGCCAAAGATCCCTTTAAAGACGCTGACTAATAATGAGAAAATTACAGCATACATCGAACAATTCAGTTCCATCGCGCAAGAAGAAATGTTTATATACGGAATTCCTGCAAGTATTACTATTGCTCAAGGAATATTAGAATCGGGTATGGGCTATGGAAGATTGGCAATGGAGGGGAATAATCATTTTGGCATAAAATGTCATATTGGCTGGGATGGAAAAAGCATTTACCATGATGATGATGAAAAAGGAGAGTGCTTTAGAGTTTATAATAATCCAGCAACCTCATATAGAGATCATTCACTTTTTTTGACAAATAGAGAGCGTTATACTTTTTTATTTGATTATAAAATGAATAATTACAAAGCATGGGCAAAAGGCCTGAAAAAGGCTGGATATGCGACAGATCCTAAATACTCGGATAAATTAATTAGTTTGATAGAACGTTTTGAACTAAATCGTTTTGATAACAAAAAAGGAAAAGTAGTTAAAGCGATTACCAAAGAAAAAGGGAATGACAAAACAATCTATCATAGCGTTCAAAAAGGAGATACGTTGTATTCTGTTTCCAAAAAATACAATGTTTCTTTAAAGCAACTTATAAAACATAATGACATTAAGGATAAAACCATTTATTTAGGACAAAGCCTTAGTATCCCATCCAATCCGTAAAATATGCAATACCAAAGAAGTAGTGCGCTTTTTAAAGCAGCACAAAATGTAATTCCAGGGGGTGTTAATTCTCCTGTCCGAGCTTTTAAAGCAGTAGGAGGAACTCCTATTTTTGTGGAACGAGCAAAGGGAGCTTATCTTTATGACGCAGATGGTAACAAGTTAATTGATTATATCGCAAGTTGGGGTCCTATGATTCTGGGACACGCACACGAACCTGTAATTGATGCAGTAAAATCAAGAGCAGATTTGGGCACCTCATTTGGAATGCCCACAGCTTTGGAGACTCAAATTGCCGAGTTGGCTATTTCAATGGTGCCTAATATTGATAAAATTCGATTTGTAAATTCAGGGACTGAAGCCTGTATGAGCGCAGTTAGACTAGCAAGAGGGGTAACTAAGCGTGAAAAAATAATCAAGTTTTCGGGATGTTATCATGGACATTCTGATGCATTTTTAATAGAAGCTGGTAGTGGAGCGGTTACATTTGGAAGTCCAAGCAGTCCTGGAGTTACAATAGGAACTGCAAAAGACACCTTGTTAGCACCTTACAACAACATTGAAGCAGTTACTCAACTCTTTATAGAGTATCCAGATGAGATTGCTGCCATTATCATAGAACCTGTAGCTGGAAATATGGGATGCATTCCTCCTGCAGACGGTTTTCTGGAAGGTTTAAGATCACTCTGTGATCAGTATGAGTCCTTGCTTATTTTTGATGAAGTAATGACGGGTTTCCGATTAGCCAAAGGGGGTGCGCAAGAGCTTTTAGGGATCAAGGCAGACATTGTTACTTTCGGGAAAGTGTTAGGAGGAGGTTTGCCAGTAGGGGCTTTTGCTGCAAAAAATGATATTATGAAATACTTAGCCCCAGAAGGGCCGGTATATCAGGCTGGAACATTAAGCGGTAATCCATTAGCAATGTCTGCAGGACTAGCGATGCTTCAGGAGTTAAATGATAATGATCAGGTTTTTATTAGATTGGCAACTAAAACAGCTCGTTTACATGAAGGTTTAGCTTCTATTTTAAAGGATTCAAAAATACCTTATCAAATAAATAGATTAGGTTCCATGATCTCACTTCATTTTACTGAAAATGAAGTAATTGATTTTGAAACGGCAACCTCTGGAAACAATAAAAGATTCAATAAGTATTTCCATGGAATGTTAAATGAAGGAATTTACTTACCTCCAAGTGCTTTTGAAAGTTATTTTTTGAACGATGCCTTATCAATTGAAGACATTGATTTTACAATTAATGCATTCAAAAAAGTGATTAATACTTTGTAGTTATTAAATTATTTTTCTCTGATTTATAAATTAAACAGTTCAAAGTTAAAGTTAAGTATTATAAGATTTCAATAAAAAGCCCTTCGTCATTTTTAGTGATTTTAACTATGTTCTTTTGAGTTAAGCTTTTAACAGAAACATCCCATTTTTTGTTACTCAGACCAACAGTAGTTTTAATAGAACCTAAATCAGAGATCTCACTTTCTTTAATCACTTTTAGGATACTTTTTTCTTCCTCAGAAAATGGAATAGCTTTTTGCTCAGGTTTCATTTGAGGAAAAAACAGGACCTCCTGAATCGAACTGTTATTGGTCATTAACATCACAAGGCGATCAATCCCAATGCCAATACCCGATGTGGGAGGCATTCCATATTCCAGCGCTCTAAGAAAATCTTGATCAATAAACATGGCTTCATCATCACCTTTTTCACTCAAGCTAAGTTGGGCTTCAAATCGTTCTCTTTGGTCTATTGGGTCATTAAGCTCAGAATAAGCATTTGCCAATTCTCTTCCATTTACCATTAATTCAAATCGTTCTGTAAGCTTCGTATTTGAACGGTGTTCTTTTGTCAACGGGCTCATGGATTTTGGATAGTCAGTAATGAAGGTGGGTTGGATATAATGATGCTCACATTTTTCACCAAAAATTTCATCAATTAACTTTCCTTCTCCCATGGTATCATTCACCTCAAGACCTAACTTTTTTGCAGTTTCTCTAAGTTGATTTTCATTCATTTCTGAAATATCAATTCCAGTATGAGTATTAATAGCTTCTAAAATGGTGATACGAGGATATGGGGCTTTAAAATTAATTTGGTGATCGCCAACTGTTAATTCAGATTTCCCATGAACATCCATTGCTATTTTCTCAATTAAAGTTTCTGTCGTTTCCATCATCCAAAAATAATCCTTGTATGCCACGTATAATTCCATTACCGTAAACTCTGGATTATGAGTTCGATCCATACCCTCATTCCTAAAATCTTTAGCAAATTCAAAAACACCTTCAAAGCCACCAACAATGAGCCGTTTTAAATATAATTCATTTGCAATTCTAAGGTATAAAGGGGTGTTGAGCGCATTGTGGTGAGTAACAAAAGGTCTTGCGGTAGCACCTCCTGGAATGGGTTGTAAAATCGGGGTTTCAACCTCTAAGTATTCTTTTTCAGTCAAAAAATCTCTTATAGTTGTTGTGATTTTAGAGCGTTGTAAAAAGGTGTTTTTCACACTAGGATTTACAATTAAATCCACATATCGCTGACGGTATCTTAATTCTGGATCATTGAATTCATCATAGCTATTTCCTTCAACATCTGTTTTTGGGAGTGGCAAGGGACGCAAAGCTTTGTTTAATACTTTAAAGCCTGTTACTTTAACCGTCTGCTGACCAACCATTGTTGTGAACAGGGTGCCTTCAATTCCAATGATGTCTCCAATATCTAATAATTTTTTATAAACTTGATTGTACAGGGTTTTGTCTTCACCTAAACAAATTTCATCTCGATTAAAATAAATTTGTATTCGGCCGGAGCTATCTAATAGTTCGGCAAAACTTGCTTTACCCTGAATCCTTCTAGACATCAGTCGACCAGCTAGAATTACTTCTTTTCCGTCAGTATAGGAATCTGTTAAATCTTTAGCATAAAAATTTACAGGAAATTGGGATGCAGGATAAGGGTTAATCCCTAGTTCCCTGAGTCCATCAAGTTTTTCTCTGCGTACAAGTTCCTGTTCAGAAAGTTTTACCATAGTTAGAAATTTATTGCAAAGATACATAGACTAAAAAAAACTAAGGAATCAAATTTTATATCTTTGCTTTAATGACAATAATTATGGGATTTTTCCGTGTTTTATTAGCCATATTTTTTCCACCACTTTCAGTTATTGATCAAGGTTGTGGTTCTGTCCTCATTGTTTTTATACTAACCCTTTGTGGTTGGGTCCCAGGAATTATTGCAGCTTTGGTGATTTTAAACAATCCAAACCGTTGGAAATCGTCTTTTTAATTTTATTATGGCAACTCAAAATAAACAGATTGAACTTATAGAATTAGGACTCACTTCTTATAAGAGGGCTTTAGCGATTCAAGAAGATTTATTTAACAAAATCATTCTAGTTAAAAGAGCGAATAGACAAAATACAATTCAGGAATCAACAAAAAATTACTTACTGTGGGTTGAACATTCTCCAGTGTTTACTATTGGCAAAAGTGGCAAACAAGAACATTTATTATTTGACAAGGAAGACTTAAAGCAAAAAGAAATTGAATTTTATGCAACGAACCGGGGAGGGGATATTACTTTTCACGGACCTGGTCAAATAGTAGGATATCCTATTTTAGATTTAGATAATTTTTTTACTGATATTCACAAATACCTCCGCCTACTTGAAGAAACAGTAATATTAACTCTTCAAGATTATGGAATTAAAGGCGCTAGAACTATCGGTCAGACAGGTGTTTGGCTAGGAGCTGAAACCCCTTTTGCACGAAAAATTTGTGCTCTGGGTGTACGCGCAAGTCGTTGGGTTACGATGCATGGATTTGCTTTAAATGTCAATACAGATTTATCTTATTTTGAAGGGATTATTCCATGTGGAATTCAAGGAAAAGGAGTTACCTCAATGAAAAAAGAACTTGGTGCTAAAATTTCAATTGAAGAGGTAAAAACAAAACTAAAACACCATTTTTCGATCTTATTTGAAGCAAAGCTAAAAGAAGGGTATATCTAATTTATTTGATAGATTAAAAAACTATTGGCTTCTGATTGGACAACCATTTCAATCGCTTTGTCGTTATCAGCATTTGCTAAATCAGCTTTTGAATTGCCGTAGACTGGAAAACCATTTACTGAAGATCCATTACTATAAAAAGCATAAACTTTATGAGTATCAAGATCAGTAAGAATCACGTAAATAGTATTGTTTAAATAGTGGATTTTTGGAGAAGTATAATTTCCAAAAGGAAGATCTACGGGGATCCCTTTAATTAATAAAGTATTTTCAGAAAAACTAACTAATGATTTTGAGGTCATATCAACTTTATGTCCTGGGCGAAAATTTAAATTGTTTTCAGTCAAATTTCCTTTAGTGTCAATTTGAATAAAATTGCCATTCTTGTTGGTTGTAGCAAATGTATTTCTATATTCAAATACAGGATTATTAGAAGTGTTGGCATTATTTTTTAATTTAACTCGATCTTTTCCTTGGCGGTTTAAAATCCTTACCTGCCCATCAATATCTTGTAAAACAATAAAATCTTTTGTTCCCATACGAATATGCTTGGGAGGATTTATAAGAGGGTATGGTAAATTTTTTAATTTAAATCCAGAGACTTTTTTACCACGGTTGTCAAACATTTCAATCTTCTTTCCTTGACTTAATAGAAAACGGTAATTTCTATTTAAATCGTAATCAAAAACAGAAAACTGCTTAGGTGTTTCTTTAGACACTTTTATGTCAAAAGGAGCTACAATTTTTCCGTTTCGATCTAAAACCATAAAACTATCATTAGTCTGGAAGGCCATTTGTAAGCGTCTATTTTTATACAAATCTACTTGCACAATGTTTCCTACAATGGCACTGGAAAGTTGTTTCTTCCAAAACAAAGTACCCGTATTTGAAAATAAATATAGTACGTTATTTTGATCTTGGACAACGATATCCATTGTTTTGTTTCGATGATTTTTAATCCATTGGGGAACTCTGGAAGCTGTCGTGTCAAGAGAAAAGCTATATTGATTAACCACGCCACTTTTATTTTCTTCCAGATCGTTGTTTTGAGCGGTAAAACGAGTTTGAATAAATCCAGATTCAGAGACACCTTGAAGAGCAATTAGCGGATATTCTTTTAAATTAATTTTCTCCCATATTTTTTTAGAGTGTTCAGAGCCTTCTGACCAAATTGAAATCAGGTTTTTAGTTCGTCCAAGCCATAAAAAAGTACTATTGTTAGCTAAATCTTCGTTTAGATTTTTAAAATTAAGATCATTTGCTAATGTTTTTCCATCCAAATGAGCACTGATGATTTGTTTTATAAAGCTTTCATTTTCAGTAAAAATTAAAAACTCGTCTAATTGAACCACCCATTTTGGTTCAGTAGGAGAATCATAAACCTCAATTAGGGCTAAAATATTTTGAGGTAATTTTTGATTAAATAGTTCTAGCCCTCTGTAGGTTACTTTTGGGTCAGTATCTGAAAATAAAATGGGATTAATATTTTCATTGTTCGTAAGATGGAAAAAGAGGGCTTTATTATCTTGAAGTTTTAGCCAGGCAATTTCATCAATTGCACTCAGGGGATCGAAATTGATTTTAGGTAAAGCAATATTTTTAAAGCGACTATATTGTTTGAAATTATCTTCTAAAGTTTTGTAATCGTCAAATGAAAGTGCTAAAAAAGCATCAAAATTTCGAGGAATAAATGAGGGGCTTAATAATCGTTGAGGATTTAAACCCTTCAAGAGGCTTAATTTATCAGGTAGAGAATCATTGATGAAACTTATTCCATCTAAAGTAAAAGGGTCTTTTCTGGTATTAAAATCAAAAGAAAACCAACTGCTTCCGAGAAAGGGGAAAAGGGGTGTTTTAGGAAAAATACTTTCCAATACTGTTTTGAAGTCTTGATTTAATAAAATAGACATAGGTGAGTTGTCATCACTAATTTCGGCAAGATTAAAAAAGTAATGATTCTGAATTCCAGTTTTTTTATTTTGTATATTTCTAATGCTATTTTCCAAAACTAATTGAGACGTACTAATGATTCTTAAACCATTTATTTGTGCGCTATATGTCTTCTTCTCATCCTTTTGGGAAACTGTTATAACTATATTGTTGTAGTTTAACTCCTTGCCAATTGGTTTGGAGATGCTATCCAAATGCTCGATTTCATAAATAAATGAAAGTGCCATTTCTGATTTCCCTTCAGGGGTAAAACATAATAATGATTTTGAAGAAAAATGTGAAGGAACAACATTTTTTATATCATCATAAAGATTTGAATCTAAAGCAATAATTTCGATTAAAAAGGGATTGTTAGTAAGTGCATTTCCCAGCATATTTTGATCGTTGATCTGAAAAGTGGCAATGCTATTTTGTGGAATACAATCTAGTAAATCAGGGACTTTTTTTTCTG
>CAJJAB010000113.1 GCA_905181895.1 Flavobacteria bacterium MS024-2A
TAAAGCAATTGCACCAACTTTTGGCGGTATTAATTTAGAAGATATTAAGTCTCCTGAGGCTTTTATAATTGAGCGCAGATTAAAGGAGGAATTAGATATTCCAGTGATGCATGATGACCAACACGGAACTGCTATTATTTCTGCTGCTGCATTATTGAACGCTTTAGAGCTTGCTAACAAGAAAATTGAAGACATTAAAATCGTAGTTTCAGGTGCAGGAGCAGCAGCAATTTCGTGTACTAAGTTATATAGAGCTTTTGGTGTTAATGTTGAAAATGTTGTCATGTTAGATAGTAAAGGAGTGATTCGTAAAGACCGCGAATCACTGAGTCAAGAGAAAATTGAATTTGCTACTTCTCGAAACATAAATACCCTTGAAGAAGCTATGATCGATTCTGATGTTTTTATAGGTTTGTCAAAGGCTAATGTTCTTTCAACGGACATGTTACTTTCAATGGCAAAAGAGCCTATAGTTTTTGCTATGGCTAATCCAAACCCAGAAATTCAATATGATCTAGCTTGTAAAACAAGAGATGATATTATAATGGCTACAGGTAGATCTGATAATCCTAATCAAGTGAATAATGTATTGGGTTTTCCTTTTATTTTTAGGGGTGCTCTAGATGTTCGTGCTACCACTATTAACGAAGCAATGAAAATGGCAGCTGTCAAAGCTCTAGCAGATTTAGCAAAAGAATCAGTGCCAGAGCAAGTTAATTTGGTATACGGTGAAACTCGATTAAGTTTTGGGAAAGAATATATTATTCCTAAACCATTCGACCCAAGATTGATTACAACGGTTCCAGTTGCTGTAGCTAGAGCTGCAATGGATTCTGGAGTTGCCCAAATACCCATTGAAGATTGGGATAGATATAAAGAAACTCTAGAAAATAGATTAGGCAATAGTCAGAAAATGGTTCGTATTCTTCATGACCGTGCCAAAACTGATCCAAAACGGCTTGTATTTGCTGAGGCGGATCAAATGGATGTATTGAAAGCGGCTCAAATTGTTCAGGAGGAAGGGATTGCCAAGCCTATCTTGTTGGGAAATAAATCTGTAATCGATGATTTGCGAAAGGCAATTGATTTTGATGCTGATGTTGAAATTATTGATCCAAAAGATCAAAGTCACGACAAGCAACGTAAAATATATGCAAAGTTATTTTGGAAAGATCAAAAACGTAAAGGTTATACGCTCTATGACACTGAAAGACTTATGTGGGAGCGAAATTATTTTGCTTCTATGATGGTTAAAAATGGTGATGCAGATGCAATGCTTTCTGGGTATTCTAGAAATTATCGTTCAGTGGTTAAACCTATTTTAGAAACAATATCTAAGGCTAAAGGAGTAAGTAAGGTTGCAGCTACAAACTTAATGTTGACAAAGTCAGGTCCTTTGTTTTTGACCGACACGACAATAAATGTTGAACCCACTTCGAAAGAATTAGCAAAAATTGCTCAAATGACAAGTCATATGGCAGGTCTTTTTGGTATTGAGCCTGTTATCGCTCTATTGTCTTTTTCAAATTTTGGCTCTTCTCGCTTTAGTCAAGCAAAAAAAGTAACAGAAGCTGTTTCAATTTTGCACAGAAGTAATCCCAATTTAGTTGTTGATGGACCTATTCAGTCTGATTTTGCGATAAATAAAAATTTACTTAATAAAGTATTTCCTTTTTCCGTATTGAAAAATAAAAAGGTAAATATTTTAGTTTTCCCAAACCTTGACGCTGCTAATATAACTTATAAGTTAATGAAGGAACTGAATGATGCCCTTTCTATAGGACCTATTTTGATGGGTCTAAGTGAGCCAATTCACGTTTTACAGTTGGGGGCTTCAGTAGATGAAATAGTAAATATGTCTGCTGTAGCAGTTATTGATGCTCAATCAAAAAACAAATAAGACTATGATTACACAAATTACAGGAAAATTAGTTGAAAAATCACCTACACAAGTAGTAATTGATTGTCAAGGAATTGGATATGAATTGAATATTTCTTTACATACTTTTTCTCAATTAGGAGATGATGAGAATATAAAACTATTTACCCATCTTCAAATTCGTGAGGATTCTCACACTTTATTTGGGTTTTATACTCTTGTAGAACGTTCTGTTTTTAGACTTTTAATATCGGTTTCTGGAATTGGAGCAAGTATTGCACGAACAATGCTCTCATCACTTGAACCCCATCAAATTCAACGAGCAATAGTTACGGAAGATTTGAATACTATAAAATCAATAAAAGGTATCGGTTTAAAAACAGCTCAAAGAGTTTTAATTGAGCTAAAAGATAAAATGATGAATCTCTTTGATGGTGAAGAAATTCAGTCTTTTACTAACAATACAATCAAAGAAGAAGCGTTATCAGCATTAGAAGTTCTTGGTTATTCAAGAAAGCAATCTGAAAAAATAGTAGATAACGCATTTCAGAGTGTTCCAGAGAGTTCTGTTGAAGAACTTATAAAGGTTGCTCTGAATAAATTATAAAAAACCTTTGATTGAGAATAAACGATATGTAGTTTATAAATATTCCCAAGCTTTAATTCATATATTATTTTGGATATTATCTTCTTTTGGGGTCATTTTATCTCAAGAAAAAGCTCATGTTGGCGAAATTGCACTCCCAGATTCAAGTAGTATTTCTAAAAAATACACTTACGATTCTGAATCAGATCGGTATATATTTTCTAAAGAAATAGGAGGTTATTTAATTGGAATTCCCCTAATACTATCTATTAAAGAATATGAGGCTTTAGTCCTAAAAGAACAAATGCAAAATTATTTTAAAAAAAAGGTTCAAGCTTTAAGTGGTAAAGGTTTAGATATAGATGATACCCAGAAAAATTTACTTCCTGAATTATATGTAAACAACAAATTCTTTCAATCTATTTTTGGTAGTAATGCTATTGATATATCGCCGCAAGGATCTATTGGGATTGACTTGGGATATCGTTATCAAAGAAATGATAATCCCATAACTTCTCCTGTAAATAGAAGATCTCCTGGATTTGAATTTGATCAACGGATTAGTTTAAGTTTATTGGGAAAAATTGGTGAGCGCCTTCAAATAACTGCTAATTACGACACTGAATCTACTTTCGATTTTCAAAATCTTATTAAAATTGAATTTAACCCTCCCCAATTATCCGAATTAAAAGATGTAATCCCGGGTAAGATTGGTTCTAGAATCAATGATATTCAAGGAAAAGTAGGTAATATTAATTCTAAGATTGAAAATGTTAATGCCAAAGTTGAAGACATTCAAAATAAAATTGGAGAAGTTAAAAACACACTTAAACAAGCACGGCAAAGAATAGATCAATTAAAAAATAATATAAATCAACTCCCTAATAGTTCAGAAGAAGTTGGAAATAGAGTTGCGGACTATTTGAAGGGAAAAGTAACTGAGGATGCAATCATACAAAATATTGATATTGGAAATATTAGTTTGCCTTTAAATAGTAATTTAATTCAAGGAGCTCAAAGTCTTTTTGGAGTTCGAGCAGATTTAAAATTTGGGAACACAACCATTTCTGGAATTTTCTCTGAACAGCGTTCCCAATCTCAAAATATCACTTCACAGGGAGGAGGTAAATTAGAGGAATTCAGTTTATTTGCTTTAGACTATGAAGAAGATCGGCATTATTTTTTGAGTCAATATTTTAGAGATAACTATGATGCTTTTTTAGATACCTATCCTTACATAAATTCACCTGTTCAAATTACTCGAATTGAAGTTTGGGTTACAAATAGAGGCTATCAAACCAATAATGTTAGAAATATTATTGCACTTCAAGATTTAGGAGAAGCCAATGCTGAAAACACAAAACTTGATGAGAGAGTTCCTGATTTTTTCACGGTATTAAACCCTGAATTTCCACCCAGTAATGATATTAACAGATTGGATCCTGATGGGATAGGTTTTGGAGGAATTTTAACTAATGCCATTAGAGACATAGCAACGGTTAAAAATGGATTTGGATCTATTAAAACTACCGAAGGTTATGATTATGCTGTTTTGGAAAGCGCTCGAAAACTAAGTGATCAAGAGTATACTTTTCATCCTCAATTAGGTTACATTTCATTAAATCAACGCTTGAGTAACGATGAAATTCTGGGAGTATCTTTTCAATATACTTATTTAGGAAAAGTTTATCAAGTTGGTGAGTTCGCAAATGGAGATGTACCCGGTACTTCTTTAATTCAGTCTAACGCTTCCCAACAAGCGCAACTAGCACCTGTAGTTCAAACCAATAATTTAGTGATCAAAATGCTTAAAAGTAGCTTGACCGACATACGTCAACCAATTTGGAACTTGATGATGAAAAACATATACAATACAGGAGCTTTTCAGCTTTCCCAAGAAGACTTTAAATTAAATATACTTTACACAGATCCTTCTCCAATTAATTACATGACTCCAGTAGATCCATCTATTTGGCCCGAAAACCTTAGCAAAGAAGTTTTATTAAACACAATGGATTTAGACCGTTTAAATGCCTATCAAGATTTAGTTCCTCAAGGAGACGGTTTTTTTGATTTTATTCCTGGGATTACAATTGACCCTCGTTATGGGCGAATTATATTTCCTAAAGCTGAGCCTTTTGGAGAATTTTTATTTAACCTATTAGATAATCCAGAATCGGGTAAAGAAGATTACGATATTGAGAGCACTTTTAATAAAAATCAAAAAAAATACGTTTTTAAAGAGTTGTATTCTTCAACAAAAGCCGCGGCACTCGAGTTTACCGAAAAAAATAAATTTCAATTAAAAGGACGTTATAAATCAGAAGGTGGAGATGGCATCAATATTGGTGCTTTTAACGTACCTAGAGGTTCGGTTATAGTTACAGCAGGAGGGAGAGTTCTGCAAGAAGGTCTTGATTATACTGTAAATTATGAAATAGGACGTGTTAAAATTTTAGATGAGGGATTGAAAGCGTCAAATATTCCAATTGATATTTCTGTGGAAAATAACTCTTTTTTCAATCAACAAAATAAACGTTTTTCAGGAATCAATCTCAATCATCGAATTACAGATAAAATTAATGTGGGAGGAACGCTTCTAAACCTGAGTGAAAATCCTCTAACCCAAAAAGCAAATTATGGAACTGAACCCGTAAATAATACGATGATGGGCTTCAATACCAATTTTTCTACTGAAATTCCATTTTTAACTCGTTTGGTTAACAAATATCCAACTATCAAAACGAATATTCCTTCTCAAATTTCTTTTCGAGCAGAAGTGGCAAGTTTGGCAGCTCAAGATCCAAGAAATACCCAATTAAATGGTGAAACAAATGTATATATAGATGATTTTGAAGGTGCACAAACTAATATTGATATTAAAGGCTATAATGCTTGGAATCTTTCAAGTGTCCCTGTAAATGATGTTATAGGAGCAAATGACGACGGCTTAAAAAGCGGATATGGAAGATCTAAACTAGCTTGGTATTCTATTGATCAAATCTTTTACTTTAGACCTCCGAACGGAATAAATAATAACGATATATCTTCAAACGAAACACGGCGAATTTTCATTAATGAATTGTTTCCAGAACAAGATATTGTTCAAGGGACGCCAAGTACACTCCCAACATTTGATTTAGCCTATTATCCAGAAGAAAAAGGGCCATATAATAATTCTCCAAATGACCAATTTGGTAATAAAATAAAAAAGAATTGGGCGGGCATAATGCGCTCTTTAAATGCTACAAACTTTGAACAATCAAATGTAGAATTCATCGAATTTTGGTTATTGGATACATTTTCAAATAATGAATCTTCTTCAGACGATCTAGGTGAGTTAGTTTTTCATTTAGGGAATATATCGGAGGATGTTTTAAGAGATGGAAGAAAACAATTTGAAAATGGATTGCCTGGATCAACTGAACTTTCTCCAACTTATCAAACAGATTGGGGAAAAGTTCCTGCAAATCAATCGTTAGTATATGCTTTTAATTCTGTAGCAGAAGACCGTGATTTACAAGATGTTGGATTGGATGGATTAAATGATATTGAGGAACAATACATTTTCACTAATGGACCTATCAAAGATCCGGCTGGGGACAACTATCAATATTTTTTACAAGCAGAAGGTGGAATTCTAAATCGATATAAAAATTACAATGGATTGGAGGGGAATACTCCTGTTGCTTTTAGTGATTCTGATCGAGGTAATACTACAGAGCCAGATGCAGAAGATATTAACAGAGATCAAAGTATGAATACGATTGATAGTTATTTTGAATATCGTGTTCCTATTGCTAAAAATATGCAAGTAGGAAATCATCCATTTGTTACTGATGTTCGAGAAAACATAAAAGTTAACGCACCTAATGGAGATGAATTAGTAGTTCGTTGGATACAGTTTAAAGTTCCAATTCAAAAAGATTATTATGAAAACACTTCATTCAACAATTATTTTAAGTCAGTAAACGCAATTAATGATTTAAGATCGATTCGATTTATGCGTATGGTTTTAAGTGGTTTTGAAGAAGAAGTTACCTTTCGGTTTGGCACTTTGGATTTAGTAAGGGGAG
Source organism: Flavobacteria bacterium MS024-2A (assembly GCA_905181895.1). Classification (GTDB taxonomy): domain Bacteria; phylum Bacteroidota; class Bacteroidia; order Flavobacteriales; family Flavobacteriaceae; genus MS024-2A. Next base: position 6,542 of record CAJJAB010000113.1, read on the forward strand.
ATTGGCGAAGATATAATAAAGCCTTAAATGAAGAGGTTTTAGTAAATGAAAATACTACCGTAGACATCAGTACAGTAAATATTTTGGAAAATGAAAATAGAATTCCTATTAATTATGTTTTACCTCCAGAGATAAGAAGAGAACAGATAAATAATAATAATACAATAATAAGACAAAACGAACAGTCACTGGCATTTAGAGTTTGTGATCTACAGCCTTTGGATTCAAGAGGAATTTACAAAAACTTGAATCTTGACATGCGTCAGTACAGTAAGTTGCGTATGTTTTTACATGCCGAGTCTCTTCCAGGTAATGAGCCGCTTCCAGGGGAGGGTTCGGAAGATGAATTTGATAAAAGATTGGTTGCTTTTATTCGTTTGGGGACTGATTATCAAGATAATTATTATCAAATAGAGATCCCATTAAAACCCACTGAATATTCATCTGAGATTATAAATAGACTCACTGCAGAGGAGGTTTGGAACCCTGATTCAAATTCTCTGGAAGTTCCCATAGATCTTTTAGCTAAACTTAAAACGCTTGCAATTCAACAATTAGGATTAGGAGAAACAATATATTTTGATGAAGAACTAAACTCAATAGAGGAATTTACGCCGATCAGCAGTCTACCTGGGGATAAAAAATATAAATTTTCAATTCGAGGAAATCCTTCTTTAGGAGACATAAGAACCTTGATGATAGGAGTTAAAAATCCCTCAACTAATTTAGGAGAATCTTTATGTGGTGAGGTTTGGTTTAATGAATTAAGGATTTCTGGAATAGACAGTCAAGGGGGTTGGGCTGCGATTGGCGCTTTAGATGCTAATTTAGCTGATTTTGCTTCTTTTTCTGCATCAGGAAGGTATTCTACGATTGGTTTTGGGAGTATAGATCAGACTCCTAATCAAAGAGCAAGAGAGGATTTGCTGCAATATGATATAGTTTCTAATATTAACCTTGAACAACTTACCCCTTCCAAATGGGGGCTTCAAATACCTTTGAGTTTTGCAAGTGGAAAAACAATGATTACTCCAGAATATGATCCTTTTTATCAAGATTTAAAACTAGTTGATCGACTGGATACGGCAGAAAGAAAATCTCAACGTGATTCAATAAGAGATCAAGCAATTAACTATACAAGTAGAAAGAGTGTTAGTTTAATTGGAGTAAGAAAAAATAATTTAGGTGAAGATAAAAACTATTTTTACAGTCCAGAAAATTTTGATTTTTCCTATGCCTATAATGAATTGTTGCACAGAGATTATGAAATAGAAACTCAAGAAGAAATTAATTTATTATTGAGCGCTAATTATGGACATTCTTTCATTTCTAATCCCATTGAACCTTTTAAAAAAGCAACTTTTTTTAATCGTAAAAAATACTGGCAGTGGCTTCAGAAAATTAACTTTAATCTTTTACCAAGCTCCCTCGAGGCATCAGCAAATATTAATAGAATTTTAAATAATCAGAAGTTTAGACAGGTATATTTAGAAGGAGTAGATGCGACGCTACAGCGGAGTTTACCCAATTTACAACAAAGAAACTTTTTGTTTGATTTTAACTATGCCTTTACTCATAATTTAAGTCGTTCGTTACGTGTAAATTTCAATGCAAATACAAGCAGTATAATTAGGCAACTGGATGCGATTGACTCTGGTTTGGTAAATCCTTTTATACCTTCAAAACAAATCTTATGGCAGGGATTACTCAATACAGGAGAACCAAATAATCATATTCAGTCCCTGGCTGTAAATTATAAATTACCTTTTCAGCATCTCCCTTTTTTAAGTTTTATTGATGCAACTTACAATTATACCGGAAACTTCAATTGGATTAGAGGCTCCGAAGCACTATCACAGGTAAAAAATCAGGATGGTATCCCCCTAGGAATAGTAAATACTATTCAAAATAATAACACAAAAACCTTAACCGGAGCATTATCATTTGCAAAATTATATTCCATTTTGGGTTTAAAATCCAAGAGAAGTTCTTTCACACAAAAAATAAGAAATAGTATTCCTAAAGATTCTGTACCAAAATCAAAGAGTTCTTTCTTAAAGAAGGGCTTGACCCAATTAGTTGATGTATTGACAGCTGTAAAAAGAGTACAAGCCAGTTATAATGAAAACAATGGTTCTGTATTACCCGGTTATTTACCCTCAGTCGGTTTTGCAGGTGGGATGCGACCAACCTTGGGCTATACTTTTGGTAGTCAGGCAGATATCCGATATGAAGCAGCACGTCAAGGATGGTTAACAAGGTATCCAAATTTTAATCAACCTTTCACAAGTTTACATAGTAGCAAGTTTAAAGCATCTGCTCAGGTTGTTCCTCTAAAAAATTTAATTATTGATTTTAATGCTGAGCGTGATTATTCCGAAAATAAACTTGAAAATTTTAAAGTAGAAGATCAAAATTATCTCCCTCAAAACTCAAGTTTGTTTGGTAATTTTGGAATGTCAACAATTTTGATTCAAACGACTTTTAGTAATTCTCGCGGTTCGTCAAGTTCAAATTTTGAAAAATTTAGGGATAACAGAAAAGTTATCGCAAACCGCTTGGCACAGAATAGTAATTATAGAAATCTAGTGAAGGATAATGATGGCTATCCCCTTGGCTTCGGGAGAAATCAACAAGGTGTTTTGATTCATTCGTTTCTAGCAGCATATTCGGGTTCTAGCCCAAAAAAAGTTTCGTTAAATCCAATTAGAAGTAACCCTTTACCCAATTGGAATATAAAATTCACAGGTCTTTCAGAAATAAAAGCATTATCAAAAATCTTCAAACGTTTTTCAATAAATCATGCTTATCGAGCAAGTTATACCTTGACTAACTTTCAAAATAATTTTGATTTTAATACTAATATTCCCGATCAATTAGATAAGTTAGGTAATTTAATTCCACAAAAATTATATTCTAATGTAAATTTAGTTGAGCAATTTAATCCCTTAGTTCGCATTGATATTGAGATGAATAATTCATTTAAATTTTTAGCTGAGCTAAGAAAAGAAAGAGCCATCTCGTTAAGTCTTGACAATAATTTAATCACAGAATCAGCTGGTGATGAATACGTTATAGGAATGGGGTATAGAGTAAAAGATTTACGATTTAGAACTAGTTTTGGAGGCCGCCGGATTATTTTGAAGGGAGATTTAAACATAAAAGCAGATGTCTCCTATCGAGATAATATTACTGTTTTAAGAAACTTGGAATACGATAACAACCAGGTGACTGCTGGACAACGTTTGGTAGCTATCAAACTAACGGCCGACTACGCATTGACAAAAAATTTGATTGCCCAATTTTTTTATGATCATAATTTCTCAGAATTCGCAATTTCAACTGCCTTTCCGCAAACTAGTATTCGTTCAGGTTTTACAATTCGTTATAACTTTGGAAATTAAAATTGTTTTTTCACAAAAGAAATCTTTTACATTTGTCAAAATGAATTTTTCATAAAATGAATGTACCTGTAGAATTAAAATACACCAAAGATCATGAGTGGATCAAAATTGAGGGAGACATAGCCACTGTTGGAATTACTGATTATGCTCAAGGTGAGTTAGGTGATATCGTATATGTGGAAGTAGAGACTTTAGACGAGACACTGGAGAAGGATGTTGTTTTTGGAACTGTTGAAGCTGTTAAAACTGTTTCTGATTTGTTTATGCCCGTTTCAGGAGAAGTCATCGCTTTTAATAAAACTTTAGAGGACACCCCAGAAACTGTCAATGAAGATCCTTATGGAGCAGGTTGGATGATTAAAGTGAAACTTAGTGATCCAGGGTCAATAGAAAATTTATTAGATGCTACAGCATATATTTCGTTGGTTACAGGCTAATTATTTTTTTAAGGTATTTGCAGTATTAGCTACCTTCAGTGTGATTTATTTGAGCCTTAAACCTCCTGGTCAACAAATGACTTACTGGACTTTTCTAAATTTTAGACAAGATTTAGTTTTTCATTTTACCTGTTATTTTTTTCTTACAGGAATATATTTTGCAGCATTTTTTAAAAATACATCCGTTTTTAAAAAAGCCTTTTTTTTATCTTTTTCCGTCGGTTTTATTTTGGAGTTCATTCAGCTCATTTCAATATTCAATCGAACCTTTGACTTTAATGATTTATTAGCAAATTTAGCAGGGTCATGTCTTGGAATTTTACTAATTCGACTTTTCTTTTCTTATTCTGTAAAGTAATAGCTTGTTTTTATTCTATTTTTTTTTAGTTTAGCTATCTAAATAATGGTTTATTATGCAACCCAAAAAAAATGATAAAGCTGATTTAAGTAAAAACAGCAGCCTTTACTTTGTAATAGGTCTAGCTGTGGTTCTACTTATTTCATGGCAAGCAATCGAATGGAAAACATACGACAAAGATCTTTATGGCTATGAAGCTTTAAATGTTGATGAAGACGATGATGAGGAAATCCCAATCACTGAGCAAATAAAAACACCACCACCACCACCACCACCTCCACCTCCTGCTCCTGAGGTAATTGAAGTAGTAGAAGATGAAGAAGAAGTAGAAGAAACCGTTATCGAATCTACAGAAACTAATGAAGAAGAAATTATAGAGATTGTTGAGGTAGAAGAAGAATACGAGGAAGTGGATGTTCCTTTTGCTGTAATTGAAGATGTGCCTATTTTTCCTGGTTGTGAGAAAGTTAAGAAATCAGAAAGAAGAGATTGTTTTCAAGAGAAAATGAATAAACATATTCGTAAAAATTTTAGATATCCTGAGATTGCACAAGAAATGGGAATTCAAGGTAGGGTGTATGTTAATTTTATCATTGCAAAAGATGGACAAATCACAAACATAAGAATGCGTGGACCTGATAAGAATTTGGAAAAAGAAGCCCAACGTATTATTTCTAAATTACCTAGTATGATACCCGGAAAGCAAAGGGGTAGACCTGTTCGTGTTCCTTTTAGTATTCCTATTACATTTAGATTACAATAATATTACATCTTTATTAAGTACCCGAAAACCAGCGATAAGCTGGTTTTTGTCTTTTATAAGACAACTTATATATTGATAGAAGATCTAATTTGAATTAAACTTTAGAATGCTAAAATTCAATCAAAATGCATTGTTTCCAAATTATCAAGTATAATCTCTAGTAACCAAACTATAATTTACTTTCGTATAACCTGTATTGTCTGCTTTTCAATCAAGAATATATTGATTAATTAAATAGTAAAATATTTTATATCTAAATAGGTGATTTGATTGTCCATTGCCTAATTCTCAACTATCTTTGTAACCCGAGCGATGCAGATATAGATGCCCCAAAATGATACCCTTACTCTAGCTAACTTTCAGCTAATCTTAAGTGATTTTTCTCAACTCACTAAGTTTAGATTGTCTGTGACAGTTGTTATTTCTTCAATTGCCGGATATTTTTTAGCCGTTGAAACTATAGATTACCCTACTTTGTTTTTGCTAATTGTTGGAGGATATGCAATGGTTGGCGCTTCAAATACTTTTAATCAAGTTTTTGAAAAAGATTTAGATAAGTTAATGTTGCGTACGCAAAACCGCCCAATCCCTAAAGGGAGAATAAATCCCAATAGTGCCTTGTTCATTGGAGTAATTTTAACTCTAATAGGTGTAGGCGCATTATATGTTATCAACTTAAAAACAGCCTTTTTTGCAAGTTTATCTATTTTTATATATGCTTGTCTCTACACTCCATTGAAGCAAAAAACTTCATTATCTGTTTTTGTAGGAGCTTTTCCAGGCGCTATTCCCTTTATGCTGGGTTGGGTTGCTGCAACAAATGAGTTCGGAATTGAACCGGGTGTATTATTTATGATTCAGTTTTTTTGGCAATTCCCCCACTTTTGGGCAATTGGATGGCTAATGCATGATCAATACCAAGCAGCTGGATTTAAAATGTTGCCTTCGGGAGCACGTGACCATTCTACCGCTTTTCAAACGGTTTTTTATACTCTGTGGACTGTAGTGATTTCATTATTACCAGCTTTCCATAATACTGGTGCACTCTTTTTGTCATTATCCTCTGCTATTTTAGTAGGACTTTTGGGATTGTTTTTTTTGTTTTATGCCATAAGATTAATGTTTTTAAAAACAGATCAGGCTGCTCGATTTTTAATACGGGCAAGTATTATATACATCACAGGAGTACAATTAGTTTATGTATTGGATAAATTTTTGATACAATAAAAAATATAAATAAATGAATACAAACGACTCTTTAACGGTAAAAAATAATCGAGCAAAAAAAATGATGCTCTGGTTTGGAATGATAAGTATGAGTATGACTTTTGCAGGTTTAACCAGTGCCTATGTAGTTAGTAGTTCGAGATCAGATTGGATTCAACAAATTGAGCTGCCCTTTTCTTTCTCTCTAAGTACTTTACTTATTATTTTGAGTAGTGCAAGTTTTTATAGTGCACTAAAAATGATTCAATCTCAAAAAATAAAAGCTACTCAGTCATTACTCTTAATAACACTATTACTTGCAATTGGATTTATTTATTTTCAATTTCAAGGGTTTGGTGATATTATTGAAAAAGGTTATTATTTTACTGGACCGGAAAGCTCTATAACTACATCCTATTTGTATGTTTTAGTTTTACTTCATTTGGTCCACTTAACGGCAGGCATAATTGTTGTTTTATTACTTTTTTTTAAGACTATGAGACAAAGTAATACTGATGGAAGTACCCTAGGATTTGAACTTGCCTTGACCTTTTGGCATTTTCTTGATTTTCTCTGGGTATATTTATTTTTATTCGTTTCATTCTACGGTTAAAAATTAATAAATTTGCAAAGAATCTAATATGACACTATGGAAGTTACTGTAAAAGCATCTGATGACGATAGCCAAGTTTGGGCTGGAGGTAATAAACCTCTAAACGCTAGCTATGGTAAAATGATGATGTGGTTTTTTATTGTTTCTGATGCCTTGACATTTACAGGTTTTCTTGTGTCCTATGGTTTTTCAAGATTTAAAAACATTAATTCTTGGCCCATTGCTGATGAAGTATTTACACACTTTCCTTTTTTACACGGTGTGGATGCTCCCATGTATTATGTAGCTTTAATGACTTTTGTATTAATATTCTCATCTGTTACCATGGTATTGGCAGTAGACGCTGGTCATCATATGCAGAAGACTAAAGTGACTTTCTATATGTTATTGACCATTATTGGTGGTGCGATTTTTGTCGGATCTCAGGCTTGGGAATGGAAAAACTTTATTAAAGGAGAGTATGGTGCTTTGGAAACTAAAGGAGGTCAAATCCTTCAATTCGTAAATGCAGAAACTGGAAAGCGTGCAGCAATACAAGAATTTGCAGTTGGTATAGAAACTGATCGAACTACCCATCAGTCAAGTAATGGTATTTGGTATGAAAATGAAACAGCTTTACCGACAGTCTCTTTATTAGGAGTTAAAGAAGGATTTGTTTCTAATACTGATTTAGTGATTCGGACGGAACAATTAGATGAGAAAGGGCGAAAAAAAGTACTATCAAGAGAAGAGTCTTTAACTAAAATAGATGAGGCAATTTATGTTGTTGAGGGAGCAAACCTTATTCGTAATGAATATGGAAATAGACTTTTTGCTGATTTCTTCTTCTTTATCACGGGATTTCATGGATTCCACGTTTTATCTGGAGTAGTTATAAATATTATCATCTTTTTCAATGTCATTGTTGGAACTTATCAGCGCAGAGGACACTATGAAATGGTTGAAAAAGTTGGACTTTATTGGCACTTTGTTGATTTGGTTTGGGTATTTGTATTTACATTTTTCTATCTAGTTTAACATAATTAAAAACAAATTAAATGGCAGCAGAAGGGCATAAATTAGCCATCTTTAGAGGTTTATTAAAATTTAAATCTAATCAGCAAAAAATTTGGGGAGTATTAATATTCCTTTCAATAGTAACAACTATTGAAGTTGCTTTGGGGATTATTAAACCTGAGATATTGATGGGGAGTTTTCTTAGAATGAAAATTCTAAATTGGATTTTTATTATCCTTACCATAGTTAAAGCTTATTACATTGCCTGGGATTTCATGCACATTAGAGATGAAAGAAGCGGATTTAAAAATGCGATAGTACTTCCGCTTATAATTTTAATTCCCTATTTAGCTTTTATTCTTTTGATTGAGGCTGATTATATTTTTGATGTAATGAATGATGGATTTGTTTCTTGGAATTTTTAACACAAATAGTATTAAATAATTAAGTGGTTTTAAACCGCTTTTTTTTTGTATTATGAAAAAGGAAGATTTATATAAGAAATTAGTATTAGGATTATTATTTGTATTTCCAATAGTAGTTTATCTTTTTTTTGCATCGGGAAAAAATAATTTTGCTAAACTTCCTATTTTATCAAAAGGTGTTAATGAAATACTTGCCATTAAGTCTAATGTAGATAATAAATTAATGCTTAGAGATCATATAACTATATTGGGTTATTGGGGAGGGAGCCTTCAAAATAAGCAAGCCGAAGCTCTCAATCTAAATGAAAAAATCTACAAGCGTTTTTATGAGTTTGCAGATTTTCAATTTGTATTTTTTGTTAATCAAGATAGCTTGTCACAAGTAAATATTTTAAAAAGGACATTAAAAGAAGGGGTTGGAACGGACCTTTCCAAATGGAATTTTATTCCTGTATCTACAGATGAAATTCAATCACATTTCAACTCGCTTCAAACCCCATTAAAACTTAGTCTAGAGGCAAGCTCACCGTACGTCTTTATAATCGATAAAGATTTAAACTTAAGAGGAAGAAATGATGACGAAGATTCAGGAACTCTTTATGGTTTTGACGCTAGATCTGTTGCACAGATCAATAAAAAAATGATTGACGACGTCAAGGTGATCCTTGCGGAATATAGGCTAGCTTTAAAAATTTATAATACAAACCGTAAAAAGTAATTTATATGCCGAGTTTAAAATATGTGGGTCTTTTTTTGATTATTATGATTTTTGGCATCTTATTTATTCCAAAAATAATTGAACGTATCAATTCAAACTCAATAATTGATAGTAGTCGAACTCAATCAGCTGCCCCTTTAAATTATATTATTTTAAACAATCAAACCAAGAAAGTACCTTCTTTTATATTTAAAAATCAAGACAGTCTCTTGATTTCTAACGAAGATTTTTTGGGGAAAGTTTATGTAGCAGAATTTTTCTTTACCTCATGTCCTAGTATTTGTCCAATAATGAATAAAAATTTGAAAACAATTGAATCTATCTACGGAATAAGATCCGATTTTGGAATTGCTTCTTTTACAATTGATCCAGACCATGATACTCCATCTGTCTTAAAGAATTATGCTAATAATTATGAAGTTTTTTCTCAAAACTGGCATTTTTTGACAGGCCAAAAAGAAGCTATATTTGAACTTGCAAATTCTGGATTTAATATATTTGCCTCTATAAATCCGAAAGTAGCTGGAGGTTTCGAACATCAAGGCTATTTTGCCTTGATCGATAAAAAAGGCTTTATCCGTTCTCGTTCCGATCAATTTGGAAATCCTATTGTTTATTATATGGGACTTGATCAAGAAGGAGTGGAGGTTCAAGATGTTGATTTATTAATTGAGGATATAAAAAAATTATTGAATGAATAATATCATGATAAATAAAGGTAAATACAACATTTATATATGGATTGTTTCCATTGTAGTACCTGTGCTTGTTGCATTTCTTTTTACTGTTCGTATCCCGAATGTTGAACCTTTAAGTTTTTTGCCGCCAATATATGCGTCAATTAATGGGTTAACAGCCATATTTTTGATTATTGCTTTATGGGCAATTAAAAATAAAAAAATAGTGTTACACCAAGGCTTGATGAAAATCTCTATTGGATTGTCTTTAGTTTTTCTTGTTATGTATGTTGCTTACCATATGACCTCTGACTCAACACCATATGGAGGTGAGGGATTTATGAGATATATTTATTTTTTTATTTTAATTACCCATATCATCCTATCCATAGGGGTCATCCCAATGGTTTTAATTACTTATGTAAGGGCTATATCAAAACAATTTGCAAATCATAAAAAAATTGCCCGCTATACTTTTCCAATATGGCTTTATATAGCTATTACCGGTGTAATTGTATATCTTATGATTTCACCTTACTATATTTAATATGAAATCTAAATTTTTATTTTCAGCCTTGTTGTTTATAATTTTCACTACTGATTTAGTTTATTCACAATGTTCTATGTGTAGAGCAGTACTTGAGTCCGAAGAAGGTCAAGTAACAGCTAAAGGAATTAATAATGGAATTCTTTATCTTATGGCTATTCCTTATCTTTTAGTTGGAGTAGTTGGCTGGAAAGTTTTTCAGATATTAAAAAAATAATTTATACAAATCTTGTTTATAAAATAAACTAGTTTATATTTGTGTAAAATATAAGTATGAATTCGTCTAAAGATCAAATTGAAGCAATATCAAGTGTAATTAATAACACAAGAGAAAATTTAAAACCAATAAGTATTAATTTTATTTTTTGGGGCTGTTTAGTTATTGTAATGAGTTTGTTTCACATTGCTTTTGAATCATTTATTCAAGCAACTCAATATTCAGCGACTTTATTTTGGACAGTTTTACCTTTAATTGGAATGATATTAACTATTTATTACAATATTAAGCACAGAAAGAAAATAGGATATGAAACTTATCTAAGTAGGGTTATAAAAATTATTTGGGGAGTGTTTAATTTAGCATGGATTTATATTATCGCTGTTTCTCTTACTTTAAATAATTTCCATCCAGTTCCTCCTATTTTATTTCTCTTGGGTCTTATATTAATTATTACTGGGATGATCATTAAATTTAAACCTATTACTCTGGGAGGAATTTTTCTTATCACGTTTACATTCTATCTAAATTTTAACCCTGGAATTGATCTTCTAGTAGTCAATGTAGTTGGAGTTTTTTTAGGAATGTTATTGCCAGGGTTGGCACTTTTCTATTCTAAGCCCGATAATAAATCTGATGGATAAATTATTATTCAACCCAGTTAGATTAAAAATCTTGTCATCTCTAATTAACAATAGTCAATGTGATTTTAATCACCTAAAAAAGGTTACAGAAGCAACTCAAGGTAATTTGAGTATTCAACTTAAAAAATTAAAAGAAGAAAAATATATCCACATTGAAAAGAAATTCAGTAAAAATTACCCTAATACAACTTGTTCAATCACAAAGAAAGGCAAAATTAAATTTGAAGAATTTTTCATTAATTTAATTACACTTAAAGAGAATGGAAAATAGAAATTATTTTTTGATGAACGATGTAACAATTAGCTGCTTATTAAGTCTAATTTTTAGCAATAAAAAAATTGATTCAATTTTAACTAAAATAAACAATGATTCAAATAAAAAATCTTTACAAATCATATAAAATGGGTACATCTTCTTTGCATGTTCTCAAGGGAATTGATTTGAATATTGAAGAGGGAGAACTTGTTGCCATAATGGGTTCATCAGGTTCTGGAAAATCTACCCTTTTAAACATCCTTGGAATGCTTGATGTTGCAGATAAAGGTGATTATATTTTGGACAGTGTTCCCATAAAAAATCTGAATGAGACAAAGGCTGCTAAATACAGAAACAAATTTCTAGGATTTGTATTTCAGTCTTTTAATTTGATTAATTATAAAACTGCTCTAGAGAATGTTTCTTTACCCCTATATTATCAAGGTATTAAAAGAAAAGAACGCCAAGAGTCGGCCTTAGATTATTTAGACCGAGTAGGTTTAAAAAATTGGGCAACTCATTTGCCAAGCGAACTTTCAGGTGGACAAAAGCAACGTGTTGCTATAGCAAGGGCAATGGCTTCAAAACCTAAAGTTTTACTTGCAGATGAGCCTACAGGGGCACTAGACACTACAACATCCTATGAGGTTATGGATCTGATTCAGAAGATTAATCAAGAAGGGAAAACTATTCTAGTAGTTACTCACGAACCTGATATTGCTCAAATGTGTAAACGTATTGTTAAGCTAAAAGATGGGGTAATCATCGAAGACAAAAAAGTAAATCAAGTTTTAGCATCATCTTATGTTTAACAGAGATCGTTGGATAGAAATTTTTGAAACAATAAGTAAAAACAAACTAAGAACCTTCTTGTCTGGTTTTACTGTTGCTCTTGGAATTTTCATCTTTGTGATACTATTTGGTCTTGGGAATGGTTTAAAAAACACCTTTCAAGAGTTTTTTTTAGATGATGCGGGGAATGCTATTTTTTTAAATTCAGGAAAAACTTCTAAACCTTACAAGGGATTTAAGGCAAATAGAAGAATCGAATTTGAAAATGATGATTTAAATGATATTAAAGAAAATTTTTCCTTTTTTTTAGAATATTTATCTCCCCGCATTGATAGAAATGCTACATCAAGCTATAAAAAAGAGAGTAATAATTATAATACAAGAGCCATATCACCTGGCCATCAGTTTATTGAGAAAACTATTTTGATGAAAGGAAGATATATTAACCAGTCTGATATTAAAGGCAAAAGGAAAAGTGCAGTTATTGGTAGACTTGTAGCGAAAGATTTATTTAAAACTGAAAATCCAATTGGGAAATATATAGAATTAGGATCTACGACATTTAAAGTTGTTGGAGTTTTTCAAGATGAAGGAGGAGATAGGGAAGAACGCAATATTTATATTCCTTTTACCACAAGACAGCTTATTGAAAAAGGTAATGATAAACTAAATTCAATCGTAATGACCTACAGAAAAGAGTTAGGTCACACAGGCGCAGTAGCATTTGAAAAGGTTTTAAAAAAATACTTTAAAGAGAAGAAATCTATCGATCCTAGTGATACTGAAGGAATTTATATTCAAAACCCAACAGATGATATTAAGCAAAGTCAGGACTTTGCTGTTGTACTTCAGTATATTGTAAGTTTGGTTGGACTTGGGACACTTATAGCTGGAATTATAGGCATATCAAATATTATGGTTTTTGTTGTTAAGGAGCGAACCAAGGAATTAGGAATACGAAAAGCTTTGGGAGCAAGCCCTAGATCTGTAATTCAAATGATTCTTCAAGAGTCAATTTTTATAACAACTATTTCAGGCTATGTTGGATTATTTTTGGGAATCCTAGTTTTAGAAAATATTGGCTTAAACTTAGAGGAATATTTTATTAAGAATCCTTATATAGATTTAGGAACCTCCTTATCGGCCACAATTATTTTAATTATTTTTGGAGCCATAGCGGGTTATATTCCTGCAAAACGCGCTTCAAGTATTAAACCCATAGTAGCCTTAAGAGATGAATAGTTTAAAAGTAATATTTGATAGAGACACTTGGCAGGAAATTTTTGGATCAATTTCTAAAAATAAGACTAGGACTATCATTACTGTGATTGGAGTTCTTTGGGGTATTTTTATTTACATTACCCTTTCAGGTGCAGCCAAAGGGTTGGATAATGGTTTTGAAAGACAATTTGAAAATATTGCAAGGAATTCTATGTTTGTTTGGGCGCAGCAAACCAGCATACCTTATGATGGATTTAAAACTGGACGAAAGATCACATTAAAACTTTCGGATATTGATTATATTAAAAAACGCATTCCAGAAGTAGAGTTTATTGCACCAAGAAACGTTAGAGGTGTTTTTGATGGATCAGTTCCTTTGGTAGTTCGAAAAAATAAGTCAAGTAACTACAATGTCTATGGTGATTTTCCTGAATACTCCAAGATTGCAACAAAAAAGATTTACGAAGGAGGTCGTTTTATAAATGAAGAAGACATTAAATATACCCGAAAGGTCTGCGTAATTGGAGAAAGGACACAAACAGAACTTTTTGAAAAAGATGAAGATCCAATTGGACAATACATAAGAATTGATAATATTTACTTTCAGGTCATCGGAGTTCACAAGTTTATTGAAGGTGGGGGTTTTGATAATGATGGAGATATCTTAATTCCCTTTGAAACCTACAGAAAAATATATAATACTGGGGATAGAGTTCAGTGGTTCACAATTGCTGCTTTCGATGATGCAGATGTCGTAGCGGTTGAAAAAGAAATCAAAGCAACATTAAAGCGAATTCATAGAGTTTCTCCAGATGATGAGCGTGCTTTTGGTGGATTTAACTTAGGTGAAATTTTTAATAAAATAGTTGGCTTTTCTAAAGGAATGACGCTATTATCCTTAATTGTTGGAATTGCAACAATTATAGCAGGTGTAATTGGAATTGGAAATATATTATTAATATCTGTAAAAGAAAGAACTAAAGAGTTAGGAGTAAGAAGAGCGTTAGGAGCTACACCAGCAGAAGTTAGAAATCAAATTATTTTAGAGTCTGTGTTTTTAACAATTATTGCTGGAATTATGGGGATTATCCTTGGGGCTTTTGTTTTATTTGGCTTAAATATAGCTACACAAGACTTAGAAGATTTTCCATATACTAACCCTACTGTTCCTATTCCATTTATTGTGGGAGCCTTGTTTATTATGGTATCCCTTGGAACATTAATTGGACTCATTCCTGCACAACGTGCAGTAAGTATTAAACCCATTGACGCATTAAGAGAAGAATAAAATAAATTAATATAATTAATAACATGAAAATTTTAAAATACATAGGAATTACGCTTTTAATTGGTGGAGTTTTATTCGCCGCTGCTTATTTTATTAAAACAAATAGTAAGTCTGCTATTGAATATGAAACTCAAACAGCAATAATAACATCAATTGAGAATAAGACAGTTGTTACTGGAAAAGTAATTCCAGAAGATGAAGTCGAGATTAAACCTCAAATTCAAGGGATTATTGAAACCCTCTTTGTTGAAGAAGGTGATCAAGTAAATACAGGTGACTTGTTAGCCAAAATAAAAGTAGTTCCTAATGAGCAAAGTTTGAATACTGCTGAAGGAAGATTAGCTAATTCAAAAATTGTATTGAAGAATGCTGAGATTGATTTCAAAAGAAACAAAGACCTTTTTGATAAAGGAATAATATCTAAGCAGGATTTCGATAATATTCAATTACGCTATAATCAGTCAAAGCAAGATGTATCTAATGCAATTTCTGACTTACAAATTATTCGCTTAGGATCAAAGGGAGGTGCTGCATCAGCTAACACTAATATACGAGCTACAGTTCCGGGGACAGTTTTAGAAATTCCTGTTGAAGAGGGTTTCCAAGTGATTGCCAGTAATAGTTTTAATGCTGGAACAACTATTGCAACAATAGCCGACCTTAATAAAATGATTTTTGAGGGAAAGGTAGATGAGGCTGAAGTAGGGAAATTAATAGTAGGAATGCCCTTGGAGGTTAATCTTGGTGCTATCGAAGATCAATCCTTAGAGGCCAAGTTAAAATTCATTGCTCCAAAAGGGAATGAGGAGCAAGGAGCTGTTCAATTCATTATTGAAGCAGATCTATTTATAAATGATTCAATTTTTGTAAGAGCTGGATATAGTGCTAATGCCTCACTTATTTTAGAACGCAAAGAAAATGTAATGGCTATTTCAGAATCCCTATTGCAATTTGATCGCGAAACAGAAATACCATATGTTGAAGTTCAAGTCGCTGACCAAAAATTTGAACGTAGAGATATTGAAATAGGATTGTCTGACGGTGTTAATGTTGAAGTGCTTTCAGGGCTTTCTCAGGAAGATCTGATCAAGGTATGGAATAAAACAGAGCCCATTAAAAAAGGTGACGATGACGAAGACGGTAATCGTAGACGCAGAAATAATTAATAATATACATTAAGCTCTTTTAGTAAAGAAATGCTAAAAAATAATAAAGAAACATGAAAAAAACCTTAAGCTTTTTAATTTCTCTATCGACCTTCCTTATTTCCGCTCAAGTAAAAGAATATACCTTGGAAGAGTGTGTAATGATTGCCCTTGAGAAAAACATCAGTATTCAACAATCTGAATTGGATTTAGAGGGTGCAGATATTGATAGGGCAGACGCCTTCGGTAACTTCCTTCCACGTATAAACGCTCAATCTCAACATATCTGGAATAATGGTTTAAGTCAAAATATTACAAATGGTTTAATTGAAAATTTAACCACCCAGTTTTCTTCTTTTGGAGGGAATATTGGTGTTACTCTTTTTAGTGGAAAACAAAACATTAACCAACTAGCTCGTGCTAATTTGAATATCATTTCAAGACAGTACCAGTTGGATGATATGAAAGATGATATTAGTCTTTTTGTTGCAAATTCTTATTTACAAGTAATGTTTAATAAGGAGTTAGAACAGGTACAACGCTATCAGTTAGAATTAGCGCAACAAGAGTTGGAGCGAACTCAAATAAGAATTAATGCTGGGGTTCAAACCAAAGTAGAGATCTATGAAATTGAAGCAAATTTAGCTTCTCAAGAGCAAGCTTTGGTTCAAGCTGAGAATTCTTATCGCCTTTCTCGAATTAGTTTAGCACAGCTACTTTTAATTACAGATTACGAAAACTTTGATATAGCTCAGGTAGATTATGACGTCCCATTTTCTCAAATTCTTTTAGAAAACCCAAAAAAAATCTATGAAAAAGCTCTTACAATTAGAAATGATATTAAAGTGGGAGCAACAAATATAGAGATTGCTAAAAAAGATATTGATTTAGTAAAAGGGGCTTTATTGCCGTCACTTTCTGCTTTTTTTAATTATAACACACGTATTTCTTACACCGATCGTTTTATTGAAACAGGAAACTTAATTGAAACCCCTATTGGAGTGGTTAAAGAAAATGGTTCTCTAGTTGTTACTCAATTTCCTGAGAGAGAAATTACGGGCCCACAATCTTTTGGAGATCAGTTTACTCAAAACGATGGGCAAAGTTATGGTTTGTCCTTAAACATTCCAATTTTCAATGGATTGTCCGTAAAAAATAATATAAAAAGAAGAAAGTTAAACTTAAAGCGTACTGAAAATCTTTTTGAGCAAACCAAGCTAGATCTTGAAAACACAATAAATCAAGCTTATAATAACGCAGAGGGAGCTTACAAATTCTATGAAGCATCTAAGAAAACATTAATAGCAAGAAGTGAAGCTTATTTAATTGCTGAACAACGTTTTGAATTAGGAGTGATGAATTCTTACGATTATATTCAAGCTAAACAACGATATGAAATTTCAGCTTCTGATAATGTTAGAGCTAAATTTGATTATATTTTTAAGTTAAAAGTTCTTGAATTTTATTTTGGTCTAAAACTATAAATTAAAACCTAATCTTAAAATTAGTTATTTCATTTTTTCTTTCCCTAATTACAAATAGTTATAATCTTTATAAGAATGTTTTTATTCTGTTGAATTAGAATCAATAGCATTTATTTACTTTTGCATTATCCATTAAAGTATATGGCATATATTCTACATATTGATACCACAACCAAAAAATGTTCGGTAGCTCTTGCTTTAAATGGCGAGTTATGTTCTGAAAAGGAGCTTCTTTCAGACACTTTTAGTCATAGCGAAAAATTACATGTTTTTATTAAAGAAGTATTAAATAAGGGCGGAATTGAAGCGAACCAATTAGAGGCTGTCGCGATTAGCAAAGGTCCAGGATCCTTTACAGGCCTACGTATTGGTGTTGCAGCGGCAAAAGGGCTTTGTTTTGCATTAGACATTCCTTTGATAGCAATTAACACTTTAGAAGTTATGGTTCAGCCTTGTTCGGTGTCAACACATACCTTTATCATTCCAATGCTAGACGCAAGGCGTATGGAAGTTTATACCGCTGTTTTTGATTCTGATAAAAATTGTGTAGATAAAACTTCGTCTATGGTTTTATCAGAAGTCTCTTTTCAAAATATAGTTGGAGATGAACCTTGCTTAATTATAGGGGATGGTGCCACTAAATTCAAAAACCTTCATCCTAAAATAAATGCTTTTTTTACTGAGGAAGTTGTTTATCCTTCTGCCAGTGAAATGTTTTCATTGGCTCTAGAACGTTTTAAAAATTTAGAGTTTGAATCTTTGGCCTACTTTGAACCTTTTTATTTAAAAGATTTTCATTCAACACCTTCAAAAAAATAAGTTTATCCGTTTACGGCAACAACATTTTCAATCTTACCGGGCATCATTTCTTTAAGCATCGTCTCTATGCCATTTTTAAGTGTAAATGTTGATGAGGGACAGCCACTACACGCGCCCTGTAAAATAACTTTAACTTCTTTTTCAGCTTCATCGTAAGAATCAAACATGATATTACCACCATCTGACGCAACTGCAGGTTTTATATATTCATCTAAAATAGAAACGATTTGCTGCTCCGTTGAATTTAAATCAACTAAAGTTTGATTTTCTTTATTAATCTCGATCGAGATAGGAGCTTCACTTAATATGACATTTCCATCTTCTATAAAAGCACGAATAAATTCACGAACCTCCATTACTACGTCTTCCCATTCCGATATTTCAAATTTGGTAATAGAAACATAATTAGCATCCAGGAAGACTTCTTTTACAAATGGAAGATGAAATAACTCTTTAGCTAAGGGAGCATTTTTAGCCTCATCAATGTTTTTAAATTCAACACTATGGGTAACAAGTGGTTTGTTAGCTACAAATTTCATTACAGAAGGGTTTGGGGTACTCTCTGCATAAACACTTACTGGAATTTTTTCATTTCGTTGGACTTCAAGCACTAAACCCCCTTCATTCAGGTAAGATTGAAGCTGCTCTTTTACTTCTTCAATTACTTCTCCCCATTCGAGTATATCAAATCTTTCAACAGTAATGGTTGTTTCTGAAAGGCTTACTGACTTAACGAAGGGCAAATAAAATAACTGCTGAATTAAAGGAGCCCCTTTAGCCTCATCAATATTTTTAAAGTGAGCTATTTCTTTTGGACCAATTACATGATCAACCTCAAAGTGTGCCCAATGATCTCCTTTTTTTGATTTTGCTGTAAGTTTAAAAATCTTCATCTTTTTTTCAAAAATAATGAAAGCATTGAGATTTATAGCTCAAAATCAAAGAGATATTTATGCCAAATCTTTTTGTATTTTGGAGTAAACAAATATTATGCTGATAAAGACAGTTCGTGGTTTCACTCCATCTTTTGGAGAAAGATGTTTCATTGCTGAAAATGCAACATTAATTGGAGATCTTATTATGGGAAATGATTGTTCTATATGGTATCAGGCTGTTATTCGTGGTGATGTCAATACTATTAGAATAGGTAATGAAGTTAATGTTCAAGATGGTGCTGTCATTCATGCTACATATAAAACAGCACCTACCATTATTGGGAATAAAGTCTCTATTGGTCATAATGCTATTGTACATGGATGTACTATTGGAGATAATGTTTTAGTAGGCATGGGAAGTATTATAATGGATCACTCTATAGTGGGAAGTAATAGTATTATCGCTGCGGGTGCTGTAGTAATAAAAAACACAATCATTTCTCCTGGGTCAATTTATGCCGGTATTCCAGCACAAAGAATTAAAAAGATAGATCCAAATCTACATGGAAATGAAATTAAGCGAATAGCTCAAAATTATTTAAAGTATGCTTCTTGGTTTAAATAAGGCCAAAAAAAAACTACCTTATAGGTAGCTTTTTTTGATATTATTCATTAGACTAAAAACCTAATTCAGTTTTTACATCTGATTTTAAATTTTTGCCTAGAGCAGAAATAACGCTTCCTCCTGGGCTTGAATCTAAAACATAATCAAATCCTTGAATTCCTGCAACTTTTTCAATAGCTACACGTGCTTTTTCATAAAGAGGGCGCATCATTTCAGCAGATCGCTTTTGAAGTTCTTGCGAAGCAGTTTCTCTAAATTCTTGAATACGTTGTTGCATCTCTTGTAATTCAATTTGACGTTGCTGATTAATTAATTCAGTTTGATTCTGCGCATCACCCTGGTAGTTTTGTGCTTTAGTTTGGAATTCTTTAACAGAAGTTTCCATTTCATTAGCATATTGATCTTCAAGTTTTTTGAGTTCTTTTTGAGCTGCAATAACTTCAGGCATTTCACTGATTAATTCTTGTGTATTAATATGTGCTACATTAGATTGTGCCATAACATTTAATGGTGCAACTAATAATAATAAGCTAACAATAAGTTTGGTTAAATGTTTCATAAAGTGAGATGTAAATATTAATTTTTTGAGGTTGATATTTTAGTTTTTATAGCCTCCAGTTTATTCTTTTTATTTTGAATTCGTTGTTGTCTGTTTATTCTTTTAATAACTAGGTCGCTAATATCGTAATTTTTTGCGGAATATAACATAGTTACATTCGAAGATCGATCAAAAATAAAATCATATTTTTTTTCTTCCGCAATCAGTTTTACAATACTCATCACTTGATCCTGAACAGGTTGAATTAATTTAGATCGTTGAATTATCATATCACCAAAAGGGCCAAATCGTTTTTCTTGGAGGTTCACAATTCCAGAAGCAAAATCTTGTATTTCTAACTCTCTATCTTTAATTAATTCAGTGGTAAGTAAAATTCGTTCTGTATTTAACTGATCCTGATCCTGTTTTAATTGAATTTTTTTAAGTTCAATTTCTTTTTTCCATACAGCTATATTTTTATCTAAAAGACGACTTGCTTCCTTATATTCTGTAACACTTTCTAAGATTATATTCATATCTATATAACCTACTCGAGTACCTCTTTGAGCATTAACTTTAATACTCATTAAAATAAGAATATTAAAAAAAAAGATCTTACGAAGGTTTATTTTCATAATTATTATAACGTAAACTTATTTAACTTATTTTAAGAATACTAGATTATAAGTTTATTAAATTCATTAAAAACGTTGTCCTATAATAAAATGGGTTTCCCATCCATTAGAAGTATTTAAATTTTCATTTGCGTTGTCAAATCCATAGCCAAAGTCAATTCCAAGGAGGCCAAATGCTGGCATAAATATTCGAACACCGACTCCTGCAGAACGTTTGGAATTAAAAGGATCAAAATCTCTAAAGCTGTCATAACCATTACCAGCTTCTAAAAAGCTAAGTGCATAAATTGAAGCACTTGGTTTTAATGTAATAGGATAACGCAGCTCTAAGGAAAATTTATTATAAAGAACAGAACCATCGTTACCTGACAATGATTGGTTTGGATATCCTCTCAATGCAATTGTTTCTCTTCCGTCAAGAGCATAGCTAACCATACCATCCCCCCCTAAGAAGAATCTTTCAAAAGGAATGTTTCCCCTACTTTGATTATATGCACCTATAAATCCAAAATCAGCTTGAGTTTTTAGTATTAATTTTTCGTAAATTGGAGTATACCAGGTTCCGTTGAACTTAATTTTATAAAACTCTAACCACTTGAATTTTTCTTGATCTATTTGAGCAATTAAAGGATTTCCATTATCATCTTGAAATTCAGGAAGATCTCCCAAATTATCATAGTCTGTTCCTGTGAAAAGAGAGTAAGGCGGGGTAAATTTTCCTGTGATATTAAATGAAGAACCTCCTGTTGGGAAAATAGGATTAACACGTGTATTATTTCTAGAAAGACTTATTGTGTAAGCTAAGTTATTTGCTTGCCCATCTCCAAAAGTGAATAGTCCAGTGTAATAGTTATTTAGGTTGTAGTATTGATAAGATATCGACTGAGACAGTTGAAAAAAATCATCCGGAATTGTAAGGCGTTTGGCTAATCCAAATGTGAGACCACTAATTTGAAAAGACTGGCTCTTATCTGCTAACCCAGTAAAGTAATCATAACGGTATTGTATAGTATGTTGAAGTGAGGTAGAAAACTGAACGGGTTGCTGACCACCTAGCCACGGTTCAGCAAAATTAAAACTATATGTACTATAAAATTGACTGGCCTGAAGTCTTAGGCCTAAATTTTGACCATCACCCATAGGTAGAGGTTTGTATGCTTTTTTATCAAAAATATTACGCATTGAAAAGTTGTTAAACGATAAGCCTAAAGTTCCAATAAAACCTCCTTGACCGTATCCCCCTTGTAATTCTATCTGACTGGCACCTGATTCAACTAAGTCAAAGCGAACATCAATTGTCCCAGCATTTTGATCTACATTTTCCATTTGAGGGTTGATTTGCTCGGCATCAAAAAAACCAAGTTGACCTAGTTCCCTTACAGTTCTCACCAATTTGTCCTTACTGTAAAGATCGCCGGGCTTCGCTCTCATTTCACGATAAATTACATGGTCATTTGTTTTGGAATTTCCTTCCACTACAATTTTATTAAAGTTGGCTAATTTTCCTTCTGTAATTCTAATTTCAAAATTGATAGTATCATTTATGGCACTAACTTCAACAGCATTGATATTAGAAAATAAATATCCATTATTTTGATATAAGTTGGTGATATCATTTCCATCAGGTTTAGAGTTATCGGCAATCCGTTTTTTAAGTAAAACACCATTATATACATCTCCTTTTTTTAAACCTAGGATTCTTTGGAGTACTGAATTGGAATAAATTGTATTTCCAATAAATTCAATGTCACCAAAATAATATTTATTTCCTTCTTCTAAATCTAGATTTAAATTAAGGTTACTTAGGTCATCTTCATTTTGGATCAAGGTATCGGAGAGAATACGTGCATCGCGATATCCTTCCTCTTTATAAAAATCGATCAATTTGGCGAGATCTTCTTTAAAATCCTTCTCTATAAATTTTGATTTTTTCCAAAAGCGTATCGATTTTTTATGTTTTGTATTTTTAAATTTGGACTGTAATTTTTTGTCAGTAAAAACCTCGTTACCATCAAAAAGAATATCTTGAATTTTAACTCTGGGTCCTTTATCAATATTTACAACCATTTTAAAGGCATTTCCTTCAACAGTGTCTTTAATGGTGTTTAGGACTACCTTGGTGTTTAAAAAGCCGTCTTTTTTGTATTTGTTTTGAATATAATTTTGAGTGTTGGTTAAGAAACTTTCTGAAAGTTTTTTTCCGACAGTTAGCTCAGTGTCAGTTAGAATTGATTCTTTTCGACCTTTTTTAATCCCATTGATTTTTACATCTGAAAGGGTAGGAAGTTCTTCAATTTCTATTTCAACTGTAATCCTATTACCAATAACTCTGGCAACATAAAGATTGATATCACTAAATAATTCTAGTCCCCAAAGTTTTTTGATTAAACCACTAATTTCTTCACCAGGAACTGTTAATTCTTGCTCTTTTCGTAATCCACTGTAGGAGATTACAGTTTGAGCATTGTAGGTTTTAAGACCCGAAACAATTATAGAATCCAGTACATAGGTTCTCCCTTTCTTGAAGTTATCTGTCTGGGCATTTATGATTCCTACCATGAGGAATAATAATCCAACAAATAAAAATTTGTATCTCATTTTATGTTGTGAGTTGTTTACTCGTTTTTCCAAATCGTCTTTCTCTTTTACAGAAGTTTATTAATGCTTTGTTTAGATCTTTTTTTGAAAAATCAGGCCATAGTGTTTTAGTAAAGTATAGTTCAGCATAAGCTATTTGCCATAACAAAAAATTACTTATTCTTTTTTCACCGCTGGTTCGTATTAGTAAATCTACAGGTGGTAAATAACGAGAGTAAAGATGCTCATTAATCGTGGACTGGTCAACTTTTTCAGGGGAAATTATACTATTTTTAACTTTATTAGCAATCATTTTTATTGCTTGTGTGAGTTCTTCTTTTGCCCCATAGTTAAGTGCGAGAGTTAGGGTCAGACCTGAATTTTTTTCTGTTTTCTTCATAACATAAATTAATTCCTCTTTCACTAAATTTGGAAGTCCATCAAGATCACCGATAGCCTTTAATTTAATGTTATTTTTGATCAATCGATCAAATTCTTTTTTAAGGGTGCTGACAAGAAGCCGCATTAAAACGCCAACTTCATCTTCTGGACGACTCCAATTTTCAGTTGAAAAGGTGAAAAGCGTCAAATACTTTATTTCTTTAAGAGCAGCCTCTTCAATCACCCCTCTGACTGCCGAAGCACCTTTTTTATGACCCAATACTCGCTGTTTACCTCTTTGGGTTGCCCAACGACCGTTTCCATCCATTATAATAGCGACATGTTGCGGTAATTTGTTCATTTATTCTTTGCAATAACATGGAAGATCGCCAAAGGTAAATGAAATTGTCAAACCCGTAAAAATATACCAGTCATTATTCGTAATATTTCCAAATTTATATTCTTGAATATCTTCAAATTCATTTCCTGGATTACTTCCATCTAAATTATCAGTTAATGTATAACGAGCTCCCATCTCAAAGGCAAGAACAAAAATTGGGTTGGGATTTATCTTAAAACCGAAAATTAAAGGAAAGGCTATATTTTCATCAGTACCATAATTATTATAAGTAGCAGGAGTATTAGACCCATTTGGAGTAAGGTAAAATTGGTTGTATCTGAAATAACTAACTCCATAAAAAATGTAGGGAGTAAAACTTAAAGTCTCATCATGTAAATTAAAAGCAAAAAAATTTATTTCTATACCTACCATTGCTTCTTGGATGCTATTATCGAGTTTATATGATCTTCGAAAGCGATTTAGGTCATTATTTCTGTATTCATTTTCCACTAATTTTGTAAAAGTAAATCCAGCTCGAAGAGAGTAACGGTCAGTAGCATTCCATTTATAAGTCAATCCAAGTGCTGGTGAATTTGGATTTATATATTTATCAGTCCCTATGTCTCCAATATAGTTGCTAGCTCCAATAAAAGCTCCTACTTCATGATATTGAGCTGTTAAAGCTATCACAAAAAAATAGAAAAAAATAGTAAAGAATAATTTGTGTAATTTAAACTTAATCATGAATGTTTATACGCAAGGATTACTTGCATTATATAAACATTAAAACGCCTTTTTTATTGTGTATTTCTTGAGTCTTGTCCCCAAAAAAGTTTTTCTCGAAGTGTATCGAAAAAAAAGGCTCCTTCTAATTGAACGGTTTGAATTGAAAAAGCAGCTTTTTTCAAATAAATATCATTACCATTTTCAATGGTCAAAATTCTTGAGTCTAAAGACAACAAGTGGTTTTTATCTCTTCCGTCAACAGATATTTTAATAGCTGTAGAATCAGTTACAATCAGTGGCCGCATATTAATATTATGAGGGGCTATTGGATTTAAAATCCAACAAGCGGAATCAGGAGACACTATAGGACCTCCGTTACTTAATGAATATCCCGTCGAACCTGTTGGGGTAGAAACGATAAGGCCATCAGCCCAATAGGTGGTAAGATGTTTTCCATCCAATTCAGCTTTAATACTCAACATGGATGTAGTATTTTTTCTATTAATACTAACTTCATTAAGAGCAAAACCAATTTTCTCAAGAGCACTAATTGTATTTTTTGTACTCACTTCAAGCAACGAACGTTTAATGAATGTGTATTTCTTTTTAAAAAACAAATCTAAGCCTTCGGCTAATACATCACGATGGAGTGAGGTCAAAAAGCCTAGTCTTCCGGTGTTGATTCCAAAAATTGGAATTTTAGAATCACGAACTATTGTTATGGATCTCAAAAGAGTCCCATCTCCACCAATTGAAAAGAGAAAATCAATATTAGAAGCAAGGATTTCATCATCACTGAAGTAAGAAATACCCTCTTGCTCAGCACTCATATATTTCTTGAGTCTATTAACTAACGATATATTATGTTGATGGGATTCCAAATAGGCAATTACTGTTCTTATATAAGTCAGTGTTTCGGGAGAAAAAAATGCGCTATAGATCGCTATATTCATAGAAATATACTTGTGGTAAATGTACAAAAGTAGAAATAATCACAATAGGTCAGTTTAAAAAATGTACAAGTCAATAAATAAATCCATTTTTATTGAAAGGTATTCTGTAAAGCTCTTATTTTTACAATAAAAATGACTTTACTGAGCGTTAACATTAATAAAGTTGCTACACTTCGCAATGCTAGAGGCGGAAATATCCCAAATTTATTAGAGGTTACAAAAGATTTGCAGAGATTTGGAGCACAGGGAATTACAATACATCCTCGTCCGGACCAACGGCATATTCGTTATGAAGATGCTTTCGCCCTCTCAGAAGGATTAACTAAAGAATTTAATATTGAAGGGAATCCTATTCCTAAGTTTATTGAAATGGTTTTAGATATCAAGCCCGATCAAGTTACTTTAGTACCAGATGGGAATGATGTTTTAACTTCAAATGCAGGATGGGATACATCAAAAAATATAAAGTTTTTAACTCCTATTATAAAAGTGTTTAAAGATGCTGGAATTCGTACTTCTATTTTTGTGGATCCCGATATCGAAATGATTGAAGGCGCACTGAATTTAGGATCAGATCGAATTGAGTTATATACCGAGGCATACGCAACTAATTATCAGAAAGATCCCGACAAAGCAATCGCACCTTATATTGCTGCAGCAAATAAAGCTAATGAAATTGGATTAGGGATCAATGCAGGTCACGATTTAAATCTGGATAATATTGCTTTTTTCGCTAAAAATATTCCAGGACTACTTGAAGTGTCAATTGGACATGCTTTGATGTGTGAGAGTCTTTATTTAGGATTTGAAAATGTAATTCCTATGTATCTTCAACGTTTATCCTCTTGAATATATTACACAGTAACATTATTGGTGACCATGGAAAGGATTTAATAATTCTTCATGGATTTTTGGGAATGGGAGATAATTGGAAAACACATGCCAAGCAATGGTGCTCTTTGGGCTATCGAGTTCATTTGATTGATCAGCGCAATCATGGAAAAAGTTTTTGGAGCCCTGATTTTACCTATTCAATTTTAGCTAAGGATATAATTAATTATTGTAATTATCATCAATTAGAAAGAGTTTTAGCATTGGGACATTCTATGGGAGGAAAAACTTTAATGCGTCTAGCTTCTGATTTCCCCAAATATATTAAAGCTTTTATAATAGCAGATATTGCTCCAAAAACCTATAGTCCAAATCACCAAGAGATTTTAAATGGATTAAGTCATTTTGATTTTACTCAAATTAAGACACGTATTGATGCTGACAATTCTTTATCGAATTACATAAAGGATCAAGGGATAAGAATGTTTTTATTGAAAAACTTATATTGGGAAAGTAAAGGAAAGTTGGCTCTTCGATTAAATATTGAAGTATTGAAAAACGCGAATGAATTAATAGGGGAGGGATTGCCACTTAATGCTAAATCAACTCATCAGTGTCTATTTATTAAAGGGGAAAAATCAGATTATATTTTAAAAAAAGATACTTCAATTATTAAGCATCATTTCCCTAATGCAGAGCAAATAACAGTTCCAAATGCAGGACATTGGCTCCATGCAGAGAACCCCTCTTTCTTTTTTGAGGTGGTCACAGAGTGGTTGCAAAAACAGTAATATTTTAACACTATTCTTTTAAAATGTGATATTTATTGTAACATTCGGTGATACGATTTACATGTCCTACATTTACAATGAAATTAAAAAAATGAAAGCTATTATTCGCACTGCTATTGCTTCAGACAGTTCAGCTATTTTATCGTTAATCAAAGAATTAGCTCTTTTTGAA
>CAJJAB010000114.1 GCA_905181895.1 Flavobacteria bacterium MS024-2A
ATGGTTTTGGTAATCGTTATAATAATAATAAAGATTACAACTCAACTGTTGCTCGGATAAAATCAGGAAGAGGTGAAAAAAATTATGAACCATCTGAAAGAAATTCAAAAGCAAAAGAAAATCTCCAATCAAATTCAAACGATGCTGAGATTCAAGGTGCATCATATCGAATTAATTCCGGTAGAGGGTATAATTCTCTTGGAAGAAACATTGTATTAGGAAATAATAGATTAAGAGTTAAAAATTCTGAAGGCTCTATTACATCAAGACCTAATGTAAATCGAAGAAATTCTGCAACTACAAGTGTTATAGGAAATGGTAATATAAGTCCAAATAATTCTGTGAAAAGGAGTAATGGTCGTTTTTCACAATCAAGATACTCTTCCGTTCCAAAAAATAGATCAAATACAAATTCAACAATAACAAAAAGCCCAATTCAAAAAACTAGAACTATTACAAGACCTAATACTACAAGACAATACAATAATAATAGCTATATAAAATCAAACTCCAGTGGATCAAAAAACTATAGTACCCCTGCAAGATCATTTAGTTCGGGTAGCAGCGGAAGAAGTAGCTCAGGCAGATCCAGTTCAGGAAGAGGATCTTCTGGTGGAAGAAGAAACTAATTCTCAAAAATTTTCTTGATTATGCGGATCATATTAATCTTTCTTATATCCTTACTCACAACTCAACTACTTGTTGCACAGACTGTTAATGATGTTAATCGTTTTGTTTCAACCGAACTTAACGGCTCTGCACGTTATACCTCAATGGCAGGTGCCTTTGGTGCTTTGGGAGGAGATTTAACTGCAATTAGTTTTAATCCTGCGAGTTCATCTGTTTTTCTTCATTCAGAGTTAGGTGCTTCAATAAGTTATAAAAACAAAGTATCTCAGAGTACTTATTTTAATTCAAACCGTTCATTAGAAAACGACGATATTCAATTAGATCATTTTGGTAGTGTCTTTGTTTTTAATAACAGTGATAAAGAAAGTTCATGGTCCAGAATAAGTGCAGGAATTAATTTTCATAAAATCATTCAGTTTAATCAAAAAGCTAGTGTTAATGGAAATAACGTAAACGGTATTGATCAGTATTTTCTATATTATGCAAATGGTATCGCTTTTGAAAATCTTCCACTCTACGAAAATGAATCGACCTCAGAAGTATATCGTGTTTTGGGAATTGAAAAAGGCTTTGGTGCACAACAATCTTTTTTAGGATATCAAGGTTATGTAATAAACCCATCAGTATTTAGTGATGCAAACACAGAATATGTTTCTAATTTAGAATATAATAAAGTAAACCATCAATTAGACATCATCAATAAAGGATTTCACAGAAAGACAAGTTTGAACCTAAGTGGATTTTACAAAAATAAGGTTCATTTAGGGGTTAATATAAATTTTCACAAACTGTATTTAAATAATACTCAAAATTTATTTGAATCTAATCATTCTTTATCATCACCGACTTTTAATATTAATTTTGAAAATGATCTAATAAGTTTTGGTAAAGGAATATCTTCACAAATAGGCGCTATTTTCATATTAAAAAACACTCGTATTGGTCTTACTTATTATAGTCCACAATGGCTCCAAATAAATGATGAAACAAAACAAAATATAAGTTCTTTTCATTATGAAGAAGGATCAATTATTAAAGACGAAATAATCCCTAACATAACCAATCAATATGATCCATATCAAATTAAAATTCCATCAAAAACAACTTTTAGCTTTGCCTACATTTTTGGAGTAAAAGGATTAATCTCTGTGGATTATAGTACTCAAAATATGGCTAACACTAAATTAAGTGATGATTCTGAAAGCAATTATCTCAATGATGTTACTGGAGAAATAAAGTCAACGCTTGATACTTTCAATACACTTCGAATTGGAGCTGAATACAGATTACAAGATGTTAGCTTTAGAGCAGGGATTTTAAATCAAAATGTACAAAAAAATAATAATCGTAAAAAAAACATGGCATTAACTTTTGGATTGGGTCTAGATTTTGGAGCAAGTAGTCTTTCAATATCATTAGTAAACTTTGAGCAGAACAAAAAATTTGATCTCTTTTCAGAAGGACTTACTGACACTTATTCTTTATCTCAAAAGCTCACTCAAATTAGCATTAGTTATAACTTCAAACTTTGATCTATTTGCTGAACATTATTTCCTCTAGAAATTGAGTATATTTGCACTCATTAATTGCTTATGAAAATCGAAAAAATAATGTCCGAAGATAGTCTTCAACAAGAAGAAGATCATTTCTCTAAAAATGCCGAAACTCCTTTAAGAGAAAACGCTTTTGAAATCAGTAATGTTGAAAAAATTTCAATAATTCAAAAACACGTTGATGCAATTCTTAATACTTTAGGAATGGATCTTTCAGATGATAGTCTAAAAGGAACACCATTACGAGTAGCAAAAATGTTTGTAAATGAAATTTTTGGTGGACTAGATCCAAAAAATAAACCGAAAGCATCGACATTTGACAATTCATATAAGTATGGGGAAATGCTTGTAGAAAAAAATATTACTCTATACTCTACATGTGAACATCATTTACTTCCCATAGTTGGAAAAGCACACGTAGCATATATTTCAAATGGTACTGTAGTTGGTCTCTCTAAAATGAATCGTATTGTTGACTATTATTCAAAACGTCCTCAAGTTCAAGAGCGTCTGACTCTTCAGATTGTTCAAGAGCTTCAACAGGTTTTAAACACACCTAATGTGGCTTGCGTTATTGATGCAAAACATCTTTGCGTTAACTCCAGGGGTATTAGAGATATAGCAAGCAGTACTGTTACAAGTGAATTTGGAGGTATTTTTAAAAAAGAAAATAAAAAAAGAGAATTTTTAGATTATCTCAAATTAGATACTGAATTTTAATGGATACCTCTTTAGTTTTATACAATTCATTAAATGGTAAAAAGGAAACTTTCAAACCCATCATACCCAATAATGTTGGAATGTATGTTTGTGGACCAACTGTTTATAGCAAAGTACACTTAGGAAATTGTAGA
Organism: Flavobacteria bacterium MS024-2A; assembly: GCA_905181895.1. Taxonomy (GTDB): domain Bacteria; phylum Bacteroidota; class Bacteroidia; order Flavobacteriales; family Flavobacteriaceae; genus MS024-2A. The sequence goes on from CAJJAB010000114.1 coordinate 3,038, forward strand.
ACCTTCATTTCTTTCGATTTAATCTTTAGATATCTTCAACATTTAGGCTATAATGTCCGCTATGTAAGAAACATTACTGATGTAGGACATTTAGAAAATGATTCAGATGAAGGAGAAGATCGTATTGCTAAAAAAGCTAGACTTGAATCTATAGAACCCATGGAGGTTGTTCAGCGATATACAGTTGATTTTAGAAACACCATGACACAATTTAACGCTTTAGTGCCCAGTATTGAGCCAACTGCAACAGGACATATCTTAGAGCAAATAGAATTAATCAAAGATATTATTAAAAAAGAATATGCTTATGAAGTAAACGGCTCTGTCTATTTTGATGTTATTAAATTCAACAAAGACATTCCCTATGGAAAATTAAGCGGAAGAAATATTAAAGATTTAATTCATAATACCAGATCATTAGAGGGGCAGAGCGATAAGAAAAACCCTCAAGATTTTGCTTTATGGAAAAAGGCAGAACCATTACATATATTGCGTTGGCCATCCCCTTGGAGCGATGGTTTTCCGGGGTGGCATCTAGAATGCACAGCGATGAGTACTAAATATTTAGGCACTCAATTTGATATTCACGGTGGGGGAATGGATCTAAAATTTCCACATCACGAATGTGAAATTGCACAAGCCGAATCCATTCATAAAAAATCACCTGTTAATTATTGGCTTCATGCTAATATGCTTACTTTAAATGGTAAAAAAATGGCTAAATCTACTGGGAATAATATATTGCCTGCCGAAATGTTTAGTGGTGAGAATAGTCTTTTTAAAAAATCATTTTCTCCTATGGTGGTTCGCTTTTTTATGCTTCAAGCGCACTACAGAAGCATTGTAGATTTAAGCGAATCGGCATTGGTAGCATCAGAAAAAGGATTTCAAAGATTGATTCAAGGATTATCTAAGATAGATACTCTTACTATTGGCGATAAAAGCACAGGGTTTGATTTAAATTTATGGCAAAACAAATGCTATTCAGCAATGAATGATGATTTTAATAGTCCTCTACTTATTGCGCATCTTTTTGATGCTGTAAAGTATATTAATTCTCTAGCTAATGGACTTCAAAAAATAAATAAAACTGATTTAAATAAGCTTTCTAAACTTATGAATTCTTTCTTTTTCGATGTTTTAGGGCTTTTGAATACAGAGAAAACTCAAACAGAAAAAGGAAATCAAAAATTGGATGGAGCTATAAAATTAATATTGGAACTTAGAAACAAAGCTCGTTCTTCAAAGGACTTTGATACTTCTGATTTAATCAGAAATTCTTTGTCTGAATTAAATATTGAAATAAATGATTCTCTAGAGGGAAGCACCTTCAAAATAAATTGATTAATTGAAAAAGATTTTAATTTACCCTTTTGTTTTATTAGTAAAAGGATATCAATCATTTTTATCTCCACTCCTCCCCCCTAGTTGTAGATATCAACCTACCTGTTCTCAATACACCATTGAAGTGCTAAAGAAATATGGTTTATTTAAAGGGAGTTGGTTGGGGATGAAACGTATTTCAAAATGCCATCCTTGGGGGGGCAATGGATACGATCCAATTCCTTAAGGAAAAATTTATTATCGCCTTGAATTTAATTACATTTACACTAATATAATAACAATCTATGTATTTCTTGAAAATTGACTGGGCCCCTAGTGAAACTCTCTTTAAAGTTGGAAGTTTTGGAATACATTACTATAGCCTAATGTTTATTTTTGCTTTTGGCCTTGGTTACTACATTATGAAGAAAATATTTGACCGAGAAAAAATCCCTTTAGAGTATTTAGAGTCCCTTTTTGTCTATCTAATAATTTCTATTCTTTTGGGTGCACGTTTGGGGGATGTTCTTTTCTATAGTTGGGACTATTACCAAAATCATTTAATAGAAATACTTCTACCAATTCGAGATACCCCTACAGGATATACTTTTACAGGATTTAGAGGTCTAGCAAGTCATGGGGCAGTTATTGGTTGTCTTACTGGGCTTTATTTGTATAGACGTAAATATAAATTCAAACCTCTGATTTGGATTTTGGACCGTGTTACGATTCCAATTGCTCTTGGCGCTAGTTTTGTGAGAATTGGAAATTTTTTTAATTCAGAGATTGTAGGTAAATATTCTGGATCAAACTTTGGTGTTGTCTTTTTAAATAGAGGAGAAAATGCTGCCAGACATCCCGCACAATTATATGAAGCCTTTGGGTATCTTATCTTATTTTTTATTCTCAAAGAATTGAACAAAACATCTAAAAAAGAAAAGACTGGTTATTTATTAGGAGTATTTTTCACAAGTATGTTTGTAATTCGCTTTTTAGTTGAATATTTAAAAGAAAGTCAAGGTGGTTTTGAAGAATATCTACCAATTCTATCAACTGGTCAATGGCTTAGTATTCCTTTTATTTTATTAGGACTATATCTAATGCTCCGAAAAGCAAAAACTTTAAGTAGTGAAGCTTAAAACATCCTCCATCATACGCTTTGGTATATTTAATTCAAAAAAGAAACTATAGTTTATTGGAAATACCTTATTTATTCAATTATCAAAATAGTTAAAAATAATTTATATTGAACTATGAATAAAAATAACCTGATTGAATTGGCCTACCCTATTGGAAAGTGTGAATGGAATCAAAATCCCACAAATAATGAAATAAGTAAGGGGATTTTAAAAATTGGAGAATTGCCTAAAAAACTAAAATTAGCTATTTCTGGTGTTTCTAAAAAGACTTTACTAAACCGTTATCGTCCAGGGGGATGGAGTATCGCTCAAGTTATTCATCATCTAGCAGATAGTCATATGCATTCCTATTTGCGCTTTAAGCATGCTGTATTGGAGGATACTCCTTCGATTAAAGACTATAAAGAAGCAAATTGGGCAATGCTCCCAGATTCAATTAATACTGACTTATCATATAGCTTAGATTTAATTACTGCACTTCATAAACGTTGGACTCTTTTTTTAAATTCGCTTTCAAATGATGAATTATCTAAAAGTTACTATCATCTTGAGCGTAAAAAATACTATCCTTTGAATACAACTATTTTAATCTATGCTTGGCATGGGGAACACCATCTTGCTCATATTGAAAACGCAAAGAAAAAAGGATATTAAATAAGAAAGCCAAATCATATGATTTGGCTTTCTTATTTGGATAAGTTGGGTTAATTTATCTTTATTCAAGAATCTTCTTTTTTTGTGTATCAAACATTACTGGAGTCGCAATAAAAACTGAAGAATACGTCCCTACTAAAACTCCAATAATTAACGCGAACATGAACCCTCTTATAGATTCTCCACCAAATATAAAGATTGCCATTAAGACAATTAAAGTAGTAAGGGAGGTGTTTAGGGTTCTACTTAAAGTGCTATTCAAAGCAGCATCTACTGTAGTGCTATACTCCCATTTAGTATGCTCTGCCACAAATTCACGAATACGGTCAAATACAACTACCGTATCATTAAGAGAATATCCAATTACCGTTAATATTGCAGCAATAAAAGCTTGATTGATTTCCATATTGAAAGGCATGAAAGTATAGGTGATCGAGAAAATTCCCAATACAATTAATACATCGTGGAATACTGCTACAACGGCACCTAATGAAAATTGCCATTTTTGAAATCTCAAAAGAATATATAAAAACACTACAATTAAAGATCCAATAACAGCTAAAAATGAATTTTTCTTGATGTCATCTGCAATAGTAGGTCCAACTTTCATAGAGGACATAATTCCAGTTACTTTTTGAGAACTTCCATTTACAAAGTTATCGTACGACATATCTTCAGGAAGATATGGTTGCAAAGAACTAAAAAGTTTATTCTGAATTTCGTCGTCAACAGCGATGCCTTCAACATCAACTTTATACTTTGTTGTAATTTTTAATTGGTTATCCTCTCCAAATGTTTTAGCCTCAGCACTACCAAATTCATTAGATAAAACTGAACCAATCTCAGTAGGGTTTACTGGTTTTTCAAAACGAACAGTATACGATCTGCCTCCCACAAAGTCAACTCCTTGATTTAGACCTTGATATGTAAGAGAAATTAAACTCATTAGAATAAGTAGTGAAGAAACGAAATAAGCTACTTTTCTGCGTCGTAAGAATGAAATATTAATATTTGATAATAATCCTTTGGTTGCTTTTGTTGAAAACGAAACATCTTTACCTTTTTCATTACGAGCGTCAACTAAAATACGTGTTATAAAAATCGCCGTAAATAATGATGTCCCAATACCTATTAATAATGTTGTTGCAAAACCTTTAATCGGACCTGTTCCAAAAATAAAGAGGATTAAAGCAGTTAATCCTGTTGTAATATTTGCATCTAAAATAGAAGAAAGTGCATTATTAAAACCATCTGAAATAGCTTTACGTATCCCTTTCCCTTTAGTTAGTTCCTCCCGTACACGTTCAAAAATAAGCACATTCGCATCTACAGAGATTCCAATAGTTAAAACTACTCCAGCAATTCCAGGAAGCGTTAGTACAGCTCCGAGTCCTGCTAAAATTCCAAAAATGAGCAGTATATTTAATATTAAGGCAATATCAGCATAAATACCTGAACTACCATAATAGAATATCATCCACCCTAAAACAAACATTAAGGCGATAATGAAGGAATAAATCCCAGCCTCAATTGCTTCTTTACCTAATGAAGGTCCAACAATTTCAGATTGGATAATTTCTGCAGAAGCTGGAAGTTTACCTGCGCGAAGTACATTGGCTAAATCAATAGCTTCATTGAGTGTAAAATTTCCCGTTATTTCAGACCGACCGCCAGCAATAGCACCATTTGAAACACCCGGTGCAGAATAAACAGTGTTATCCAATACAATTGCAATGTTACTTGCTTCTTTAAAAGCTTTAGCTGTCATTGCTTCCCAAATACGTGCTCCTCTTGAGTCCATTTGCATTGAAACAGCAGCATTACCAACTTGGTCATAAGTTTGTAAAGCGTCAACTACAACGCCTCCACTTAAAGGAGCTTGATTGTCTCGATTGGACTTTAATGCATATAATTCAACAACATCACCGTTGGATGAAGGTTTGCCCCAGGCAAAGCGAATATATCGATATTGTGATGGCAATAACCTCCTTACATCAGATTGATTTAAATAATCCAAAATCATTTCACTATCTCGAGCCATAAACTGAGCTAAAACGGGGCCTCCTTGAAATCCTTGTCCTACAATTCGATCTAAGATGGGATTTGAACCTGAAGTAGAGATTGAATCTTGAGGAGAAATATCAGCTAATAAATCTTCAATTTCAGAGACAGCATCATTTTTATCATTAACAACCGTTTTAGATTTATCTATTTTTAATTTTATTAATTCATTGGCCTCAACTAAAAAATTGATCAACTGATCGTTTTTATAAGCTTCCCAAAACTCTAATTGAGCTGTACTTTGTAATAAATTTTGAACACGTTCAACATCTTTAGCCCCAGGTAATTCAACAAGTATTCTTCCAGAAGTTCCCAAACGTTGAATATTAGGTTGTGTAACTCCAAATTTATCAATACGCTTTCGCAATACCTCAAAGGCAGAAATAATGGATTCATCAATTTTTCTACGAATAATGACTTGAGTCTCTTGATCCGTCATTTCAAAATTAATTTCGTCACTTAGTGTTCTATTTGCAAAAATGTCTGGAGAAGCTAACTTTTCTATAGTTTTAACCGCATCAAAGGCTTTGAAAAAAGATTCGATGTAAGGTTCATCTGTTGACTTCTGAAGCACATCTGCTTCATCTAATGCATTATTAAAAACTGAGTTTCGGGTATTCTCCGCTAAACCACCAAGAATATCGCGTATAGAAATCTGGAGAATTACGTTAATTCCACCTTTTAAGTCAAGACCTTTATTAAGCTCTTTATCTTTGGCATCATTATAAGTTGTGAAACCATATAAACTATTATCACCAATAGAATCTAGGTAAGCAATTGCTTTTTGATCACGAACTTCTAAATAGTTACTAATATCTTCTGAAACATTTTGTTCAGCAAAAGCATCTGCTTTTTTTTCTTCATTGCTAGCGATGAATGTAAATGAGAGTTGGTATATACTTACAAGTGCAAATAGAAGACCGAAAACTCGTATTAATGAATTATTTTGCATTTCAATTAAAATTTTAGCTCAATTAAGGCGAGCAAATATAGAATTAAACCAAAGAATTGACAACTCTATGGAGAATTAATGAATATGTAAAATGAGAAAATTAGAGAATATCACTCAAAGCAGCATTCATTGCTAATACCTTTTCAGCACTTTCGCTCATAAGTTGTTTCTCTTCGGTATTTAATTGAACATCTACAATTGACTCTACTCCGTTAGCTCCAACAATACATGGCACACCAATACAAATATCATTTAAACCATATTCGCCTTCCAAATATACTGAACATGGAATCATACGTTTTTGATCACTCAATACACTATCAACCAAGTATGCAACTGAAGCTCCTGGAGCATACCATGCTGACGTTCCTAAAAGCTTTGTTAATGTTGCTCCACCTACCATGGTGTTTGCAGCAACTTTTTGAAGAGATTGTTGATCTAAATATTGTGAAACTGGTACTCCATTATAACTTGCTAATCGTGTTAACGGAATCATCGTAGTGTCACCATGCCCACCAATAACAAAACCGTGGATATCATTCGCGGGCTTATCCAAAGCAATAGAAAGATAAGTTTTGAAGCGAGAGCTGTCAAGAGCACCTCCCATTCCAATTATTTTATTTTTGGGAAGACCTGTTGATTTGAATGTCAAATAAGTCATCGTATCCATTGGATTTGAAACTACTATAATGATTGTATTTGGGGAATATTTTAAAATGTTCTCAGATACGCTCTGAACAATTCCAGCATTAATTCCTATGAGCTCTTCTCTAGTCATTCCAGGTTTTCTTGGAATTCCAGAAGTAATTACAACTACATCACTTTCAGAAGTGGCAGCATAATCGTTAGTTACCCCTTTAATAGAAGTGTTAAACCCCAGAGTGGTCGCTGTTTGGAGAAGGTCAAGTGCTTTGCCTTCGGCAAAACCTTCTTTAATATCTAATAAAACGACTTTACTTGCAATTCTTTTTTGAGCTATATATTCCGCACAAGAGGCTCCTACGTTTCCCGCTCCTACTATGGTAACTTTCATTCTTTTTTTTTATTTTATTATACATCTATATTTGCATAAATTGCATTTTTCTCAATAAAGTCTCTTCGAGGCGGCACCTCATCTCCCATCAACATTGAAAATACGCGATCTGCTTCACCACCGTTATCAATTTTAACTCTTCTTAAAGTTCGCTCCTGAGGATCCATTGTGGTGTCCCAAAGCTGACCAGCGTTCATTTCTCCTAAACCTTTATAACGCTGAACACTTGAACCAGAACCAAATTCTTGCATCAAACGATCGCGTTGATCGTCACTCCATGCATAATCTTTTTTCTGACCTTTTTTGACTAAATAAAGAGGTGGGGTGGCAATGTAAATATAACCCGACTCGATAAGTTCTCTCATGTATCGGAAAAAGAATGTTAGGATTAAAGTGGAAATGTGACTACCATCAACATCAGCATCACACATGATTACAACTTTGTGATAGCGTAACTTTTCTAAATTCAGAGCTTTACTATCTTCTTCTGTGCCAATTGTGACACCAAGTGCTGTATATATATTTCTAATTTCTTCATTTTCAAAAACCTTGTGCTGCATCGCTTTTTCAACATTCAAAATCTTTCCTCTTAGTGGGAGAATAGCTTGGAAATTACGATCACGCCCTTGTTTAGCAGTTCCTCCTGCAGAATCACCCTCAACAAGAAATACTTCACAAAGTGCTGGGTCTTGCTCAGAACAATCCGATAATTTTCCAGGAAGACCTCCACCACTCATAACAGTTTTTCTCTGAACCATTTCCCTCGCTTTTTTAGCAGCATGCCTTGCTTGAGCAGCTAAAATAACCTTCTGAACAATAATTTTTGCATCATTGGGATTCTCTTCCAAATAATTTTCTAACATTTCCGAAACTGCTTGAGAAACAGCAGAAGTAACTTCTCTGTTTCCTAATTTAGTTTTGGTTTGTCCTTCAAATTGTGGCTCTCCTACTTTAACAGAAATAATTGCTGTTAAACCCTCTCTAAAATCATCTCCTGCGATATCAAACTTTAATTTATCGAGTAATCCGGAGCTGTCTGCATATTTTTTAAGTGTTGAAGTTAAGCCTCTTCTAAAGCCAGCTAGATGTGTTCCTCCCTCGTGGGTACTAATATTATTAACATATGAATGTAAGTTCTCTGAATAGGAAGTATTGTATATCATTGCAACTTCAACAGGAACTCCATTTTTCTCACCTTCCATTGAAATTACATCCCCAATTATAGCTTCGCGGGACTCATCTAAAAAGTGAATAAATTCAATCAATCCATTTTCAGATAAAAAAGTTTCTGACTTAAATTCACCACTATCATTTGTTTCACGTCGATCAGTGATGGTGATTTTAATTCCCTTATTTAAATAAGATAACTCGCGCATTCTTAATGACAAGGTATCATAATTATATTCTCTTGTTAAAGTAAAAATTTGAGCATCTGGTCTAAAAGTAACTAGAGTTCCTGTTTCACTTGAATTTCCAATACTCCTAACTGGAGCTAATGCTTTTCCTCTTTCATAGGTTTGTTCCCATTCCTTTCCATCACGATATACCGTAGCAGTTAAACTTTCTGAAAGTGCATTTACACAGGAAACACCTACTCCGTGCAAGCCACCGGAAACTTTATAAGAATCTTTATCAAATTTCCCTCCAGCTCCAATTTTAGTCATTACAACCTCAAGAGCTGATACTCCCTCTTTTTTATGAATTCCCACTGGGATTCCACGACCATTATCTTTGGTTGTAATTGAATTGTCCTCATTAATAGTGACGTCAATTTCATCACAAAATCCACCAAGAGCCTCATCAATAGAATTATCTACAACTTCATAAACCAAATGATGTAGGCCACGAAC
>CAJJAB010000115.1 GCA_905181895.1 Flavobacteria bacterium MS024-2A
AAAACAATTTTACAAATCCAATAATATCCCAACAGCACCCTTTCAACTGTTTAATTCAAAAGAAGCGCTTAAGCAAGCAATAGGAAAAGGGTCAGTATCTTTTCCATTTGTTTGGAAATCAGAAGCTATGGGATATGATGGTTATGGTGTTCAAATTGTTCGATCTAACTCAGACATAGAGAAACTTAATGAAGGGGCCTGTATGGCTGAAGATTTAGTCCCTATTGACAAGGAGCTTGGAGTCATTGTCTGCAGAAGTCCTAGGGGTGAATCCGTCTGTTATCCAACTGTAGAAATGGAATTTCACCCAACGGCCAATCAAGTAGAATATGTTTTGAGTCCTGCTCGAATTTCAAATAAATTAAATAAAAAAGTAATAGAATTAGCTACACTCGTTTCAAAATCCTTTAAACATGTAGGGCTCTTAGCTGTAGAGTTATTTTTAACTAAAGATGGAGAGTTAATCGTCAATGAAGTTGCACCTCGTCCCCACAACAGTGGGCATTTTAGCATTGAAGCTTCCTATACTTCACAATTCGAACAACATATTCGCGCCATACTCGATCTTCCTTTAGGTAGGACTGAAAATAAAGTTGCTGGAGTTATGGTAAATCTAGTTGGTAAAGAAGGGAACATTGGACCAGTTTATTATAAAAATTTAGAAGATATTTTAGCGATAGAAGGAGTAAATCCTCATATTTATGGTAAAAAAGAGACCCGCCCTTTTCGTAAGATGGGACACATAACTGTCGTCAATAAAGACCTTAGTAAAGCACGTGAAATAGCAGAATATATCAAAGAAACAATTGAAGTAATAACAAAATAATATGGCACAAGTAGGAATTATTATGGGAAGTCAATCTGATATGCCCATCATGGAAGAAACAATTGCAGTTTTAAAAGAGTTTAACATTGACATAGAGGTTGACATCGTGTCTGCCCACCGAACACCTGAAAAAATGTTGGCTTATGGATCTGATGCCCATAAAAGGGGTATAAAAATTATCATTGCTGGAGCAGGAGGTGCAGCCCACCTCCCTGGAATGATTGCTTCACTAACGCCACTTCCCGTAATTGGTGTGCCTATCAAATCAACTAATTCAATTGATGGTTGGGATAGTGTCTTATCTATACTCCAGATGCCAGGTGGTGTGCCAGTAGCCACAGTTGCTCTAAATGGAGCAAAAAACGCAGGAATATTAGCTGCTCAAATTTTAGGAAGTTATGATTTAAAAATTCAAAAAAAAGTTATTTCATTCAAAGAAAATTTGAAAATAAAAGTAATTGAAAGTAGTCAAAATCTAAAAAAATAAAAACTTGAGTAATCCTCTTTTATCTAACTTCTTAACTCCTTTTGAAGCAGCTCCTTTTTCAAAAATAAAAACCAAACATTTTATTCCAGCCTTTAAACATAATATTCGTGTTGCTTTAGAAGAAATTGATGTCATAGTTCAAAACAATAAAACTCCCACCTTTAAGAATACACTAGAGGCGTTAGAAAATTGTGGAATGCTTATTGGAAGAAATAGTGCGATTTTATTTAATCTAAATAGCGCTGAAACAACTGATGCAATTCAAAAAGTATCTCAAGAAGCAGCTCCTTTATTTTCAGATTTTCAAAATGATATTCGTCTAAATAAAGCCCTTTTTAAACGCATTAAATTTGTTTACAAAAAAGAAGACCGCAATCATCTTAATCAAGAACAGCTCACCTTGCTTGAAAAAGAATACAAAAGTTTTGTTCGAAATGGCGCTTTACTTGATAAAACATCAAAAGAAAAACTAAGAATTATTGATACCGAACTTGCCCAATTAAGTCTTCGTTTTGGAGAACATATTTTAGCAGATACCCAAGCCTTCAATCTGCATGTTAAAAAGAAAGGAGACCTTGTGGGTTTACCTAAAAGCATAATTGAAATGGCCTACCAAATGGCAGAACAAAAAGGACTTAAAGGTTGGGTTTTTACTCTAGATTATCCGAGTTATGTTCCATTCATGACCTATCTGGAAAATAGAGAATTACGAAAAAAAATGGCGCTTGCTTTTGGCAAAAGAGGTTTCCAGGAAAATGCTCAAAACAATACAGAAGTTATCTTAAATATTATTAAACTTCGTCAACAAAGGGCTCGCTTACTTGGTTATGAGTCACATGCTGCTTTTGTTCTGGAAGAGAGAATGGCTAAATCTGAAAAAAAAGTAAAATTCTTTTTGGACAACATAAGTGAAAAAGCTCATCCTGCAGCAAAAAAAGAATGGATGGACATGGAAGTATTTGCTGCAAATAAACTCGGAATTACATCACTTAAAAAATGGGATACCAGTTTTGTTGCTGAGAAATTAAAACAAGCAAAATTTAATTTAAATGAACAGGAATTAAAGCCCTATTTTCCATTAAAAAAAGTGTTATCCGGTTTATTTGAAATTGTTGAACGATTGTACAGCTTGAGTTTTCATGAAACAACAGAAACAGATCCATATCATGATGAGGTAATTATTTATGAAGTTAAAAAAGAAGGTCTTTTTTACGCACTTTTATATACAGATTTTTTCCCCCGAACTGGAAAAAGAAACGGCGCTTGGATGACCAGTTATCGCTCTCAGAAAAAAGATCAAAGACCTCATGTTTCAATTGTTTGTAATTTTTCACGACCAACAAAAACAAAACCTTCTTTATTAACCTTTCAAGAGGTAACCACTTTATTTCATGAATTTGGCCATGCCCTGCATGGGATTTTAGCAAATACAAATTACAGTGGATTAAGTGGTACCAGTGTTTATTGGGATTTCGTTGAGCTTCCAAGCCAAATTATGGAAAACTGGTGTTATGAACCAGAAGCTCTAGCGCTCTTTGCAAAACACTACGAAACTAACGAAACCATTCCACAGAAACTCATAGAAAAGATTAAAAAAGCAGCATATTTTCAGCAAGGTTTACAAACGATTCGTCAGTTAAGTTTTAGCTATTTAGATCTTTCTTTTCATGATAAAAACGCACACTTAATTAATGATGTTAAATTACATGAAAAATCACAAATAGCACCATTACAATTTATAAAGGACACACCAGAGAATTGCATGAGTACATCGTTTTCTCATATTTTTCAGGGCGGATATGCTGCCGGTTATTATAGTTATAAATGGGCAGAAGTTTTGGATGCAGACGCCTTTGATCTATTTTTAGAAAAAGGAATCTTTGATACACAAACCGCTTCTTCTTTTGTGGAGAATATCTTGTCCAAAGGAGGAACTGAACACCCCATGACATTATATAAACGCTTTAGGGGTAAAGAACCCGACCCAGAGGCTTTATTAAGGAGGGCAGGTCTTATTTAAATTTTTATATTAAATCTATTTAATTTTAAAAAGTTAAATCACCAATTCATATATCCACCCTTTAAATCATATATTTTAACAAAACCAATAGAATCCATTATTTTTGAGGCTTTTCCACTTCGATTTCCAGACCTACAATAAATTAAAAGTATTTTGTTTTTATCAAATTTTGAGATATTTTCTATAAAATCAACTCCTTTATAATTAACATTAATTGCGTTTTCTATGTGTCCTTCTGAAAATTCAAAAGGAGTTCTAACATCAATTATTTGAAATTGCTGGTCTATTAGCTTAAGGTAGCTTACTTTATTGACTAACTGAATAGTATTAGAGTTTTGACTACAAGCAATAAATAAAATAATTACTAGCTTTTTCATGGAATTGTTTTAATAAAAATAAGAAATAAGAAGGGAACTTAACCACCAAATAATTGGAATACCTTCTATCCAAAAATTTGTGAAATAAATTGACATTTGAGTTGAACAAAAATAAAGAGAAACACCTAGTAAAGAATAAGAAATAATAATAGGAAGTAAAGTCCAATAATTAAATGGAAAAATAAAAATCGCAAAAATTAAACCGATGATTAATAAAAAGAAACCTATTATTTTTGTTTTACGTATGCCCAACTGTTGAGGAATTGTTCTCAAACTTAAAGTATCAATTGAAAAATCTCTTATCTCAAAAGTTAAGGTTGCAACCCAAACATAAACAAATTGAATGAAAGACCATTTCAAAATTAGTGTTTGGGGAAAATCGGTTAAAGAAGTTAAAGGAACTCCAACAGTTAGTAATGTCCAACTTAGAGCTACTAAGTTGATTTTCCAACCCTTTTTATTACGCCAATTTGAATTCTCACCAAAAAAGGGGATTGTGTATAAAAAAACCAATAATCCTCCTAAAATTACAATCCCTCTAGTAATAATTGTAAGAGTGAAAAATAATCCAAAAGTAACCACTGCGCTTGACACAGATAGGACAATGATTCCTGTAGATATTTTTCTTGTTGATTTAGAGCGAACAAGTGGATAATACTTTATGAAATTATAAGCAAAAAGAGTACAAAAAAAAATAAATATCAACACATTTTTATCAGTCGCTCCTGTAGATAAATTAAAAGAAAGCAACCCTAAAGAGGAAACCGATAAAGCTACGTGAAGACTGGATTTAATGTAAAAATTAAAACAGTTTTTAAAGATTTTTAACACAAGTAAATATCGAAACTTTCTGGGAGTTGGTGATTATTTTTAAAAAATATTTTAAGAACTAGAAAAAGAACAAAAAATATATCCTCTATATATTCTATTTTTGTCAAAATTTCTAATATATGAAAACAGACGAATTTGTAGAAAGACATGTTGGACCAAACGAAAGGGAAATCAAGAAAATTCTTGCTACAATCGGCGCAGAGTCAATCGAACAATTACTCAAAGAAACTATCCCTGAAGCTATCCGTCTTAACACTAAATTAAACTTACCAAAAGGCATAAGCGAATATGCTTTTTCAAAAAAAATACAAAAATTAGGTCGTGAAAATAAACTTTACAATACTTATATTGGTTTAGGATATCACGCAACTATAACACCAGCAGTGATTCAGCGCAATATACTAGAAAATCCAGGATGGTATACTGCTTACACCCCATATCAGGCCGAGATTGCACAAGGTAGATTGGAAGCCTTATTCAACTTTCAAACCATGATTTGTGATTTGACAGGAATGGAATTGGCCAATGCTTCCTTATTAGATGAAAGCACAGCTGCAGCTGAAGCTATGACAATGTTATTTAGCTCACGAACAAGAGATCAGAAAAAAAATGAAGCTCACTCTTTTTTTGTTGACGAAAACATTTTACCTCAAACACTCTCCTTGTTAAAAACTCGGTCAACTCCTCTTGGAATTGAATTGATTGTTGGAAACCCTGAAAATGAAGTATTCAGCAAAGGATTTTTTGGTGCTATTTTTCAATACCCTGGAAAATATGGTGAAATACCCAATATAAAAAAGTACCTGAAAAAAGTTCAAGAACTTGGAATATTTACTGTAGTTGCTGCAGATATAATGAGTTTAGTCCTTTTAGAGTCCCCAGGCCAATATGGTGCTGATGTTGTCGTTGGAACAACACAACGCTTTGGAATTCCATTAGGTTATGGTGGACCACATGCTGCTTTCTTTGCCACAAAAGAACACTATAAAAGAAATATTCCAGGACGAATTATAGGACAAACTCGAGATTTAGATGAAAAAACTGCTCTTCGTATGGCACTTCAAACTCGAGAGCAGCATATTAAAAGAGATCGTGCTACATCTAATATTTGTACTGCTCAAGTTTTATTGGCAGTAATGGCTGGAATGTACGCTATTTATCACGGTCCAAAAGGACTACAGTTCATCGCTAAAAAAATCCACCAAAAAACTTCGTCACTTGATGAAAAATTAACAGACCTTGGACTAACTCAAAAAAATAAATTCTTTTTCGATACACTTTCTATTGAAGCTGATTCAATTGCAATTAAAAAAATAGCAGAAAAAAAAGAGATAAACTTCTACTACCCTCATAAAAATCGTGTTTGTATTTCAATCAATGAAACCACTTCAAGCCTAGAACTTGATCAAATTATTGGAGTGTTTTTAGAATATCTTAAAAAAGGAGATCTTCCGGTTTCAGATGAAAAAGCTTTCATTAAACTTCCAAAGGAAGGCGTAAGAAAAAGTCTATTTTTAACAAATCCCGTGTTTAATTCTTACCACTCGGAGACAGCTTTGATGCGTTATATAAAATCGTTAGAACGAAAAGATTTAGCTCTAAACCATTCAATGATATCTCTTGGCTCTTGTACAATGAAACTAAATGCAGCCTCAGAAATGCTTCCGCTAAGTGATCCCAATTGGGGAGCAATACATCCTTTTGTTCCAATTGACCAAGCAAATGGATACCAAAAAATGCTCTCTGAACTTACAGAACAACTGAACGTTATTACAGGGTTTGCCGCTACTTCTCTTCAACCCAATTCGGGAGCACAAGGTGAATATTCTGGCTTGATGACTATTCGTGCTTATCATGAGTCAAGAAATGATTTTAATAGAAATATTTGTATAATTCCGGCATCAGCGCATGGTACAAATCCAGCATCAGCAGTCATGGCCGGAATGACTGTTGTGGTAACTGGCACTGATAAAAAGGGAAATATAGATTGGGATGATATTCAAGAAAAAGCGCTTTTTTACAAAGACAAGCTCTCTGCATTAATGATTACATATCCTAGTACTCACGGTGTTTTTGAAACTAGAATAAAAGAAATAACACAACTCATTCACGATTGTGGAGGTCAGGTTTATATGGATGGTGCCAATATGAATGCTCAGGTAGGTCTTACAAGTCCTGCTATAATTGGGGCAGACGTATGTCATCTTAATCTTCATAAAACATTTGCAATTCCTCATGGTGGGGGTGGCCCAGGGGTAGGTCCAATTTGTGTAGTAGATCACTTAGCACCTTTTCTACCAGGAAATCCTATTATCAAAACTGGAGGGAAAGATGCTATTACTGCAATTTCTGGTGCTCCATTTGGTTCAGCCTTAGCGTGTCTTATATCATATGGTTACATTAAAATGCTTGGAGGTCCAGGCTTAAGAAAAACTACAGAAATTGCTATTTTAAATGCCAACTATATTCAAAAACGTCTTGAAGGAGCTTATGATGTTTTATATACTGGTATCAAGGGAAGAGCAGCTCATGAGTTCATTATTGATTGTAGACCCTTTAAAGAAATAGGAATAGAAGTTGTCGATATTGCAAAACGACTTATGGATTATGGGTTTCATGCGCCAACAGTTTCCTTTCCTGTACCTGGAACTATGATGATAGAACCCACTGAAAGTGAAAATATACATGAAATGGATCGCTTTTGCGATGCTATGATCTCAATAAGAATGGAAATTTCAGGAAGTAAAAAAGAGCATGCTTTACTTAAAAATGCTCCACACACTTTGGCCATGATTAGCGCTGACAAGTGGAACTTTTCCTACAGTAGACAAAAAGCTGCATTTCCTTTAGAATTTGTCAAGGAAAATAAGTTTTGGCCCAGCGTTAGAAGGGTAGATGAAGCCTATGGAGATCGTAATTTAATTTGTAGCTGTAAGCCTATTGGACTATATGTAAATAATTAATATTTAGTTACTTAAAAAAAAATATTTATTTATACGCTTAATTACTTATACTTTGGGTGTCGTAGAGGTTTTAACAAAAAAATATAGCTAGATAATCAAAATAATACCTTTGGTTAATATTATGAATATTAAGATAACAGGTACCGGAAGTAGCATACCAGAAAGGGTGAAACCTAATGCTCTTTTTAATTCAAATTCTTTTTTTGACTCCTCTGGATCTAAAATTGAAAACACTAATCAAGATATTATTGAAAAGTTTCAAGATATTACTGGAATTAAACAAAGACGTTACATAAGAGAAGATCAAACCATTTCAGACATTGCGTTGGAAGCAGCACAAAAAGCAATTAATGATGCCTCTCTTGACTCTGAAACGATCGATTATATTGTATTTGCGCACAATGTAGGTGATATAGCGCTAAATTCAAATCAAGTAAATAATCTACCTAGTTTAGCGTCAAAACTAAAAGCAGGTCTTAAAATTAAGAATCCTGAATGCGTTGCATATGATCTATTATTCGGATGTCCAGGCTGGGTTGAAGGAATAATTCAAGCAAAAGCATTTATAAAGGCTGGAATGGCACAAAAATGTTTGGTTGTTGGGGCAGATTCATTATCTCGTGTATTAGATCAAAGCGATCGTGACTCTATGATTTATGCTGACGGTGCAGGTGCAACTATTGTCGAAGCAACCCAAGAAGAAGGCGGCATACTTTCTCACAAAACCTTAACCTACACCTCTGAGGGGGAGGCAGAATATATTTTTTATGGCCATGCAAACGATTTAGGTAAAGGAACAAAATATATTAAAATGTTAGGTAGAAGAGTCTATGAATTTGCTTTGAGTAAAGTTCCACTCGCTATTCAGAATTGTCTTGAGGCTTCAGGAGAATCTATAGAGGATCTAAAGAAAATTTTTATTCATCAAGCTAACCTTAAAATGGATGAGGCTATAGTAAAACGTTTTTATAAACTATATAAAAAACCTACACCCAAAGATGTACTGCCCATGAATATTCAAGAATATGGAAACAGTTCTGTAGCTACTATACCTACTCTATTCGATTTGATTCGTAAAGAAAATTATCAAGGTCATAAAGTTGAAAAAGGTGATCTAGTAATTTTCGCCTCTGTAGGCGCAGGAATGAATATTAATGCAATTACCTATCGTATTTAAACTCTACTTAATTCATCTTTCTTGAAGATCCAATAAACATAAAATCCTTATCTTTGGAAGGGTATGAAAATCCTTACACACATTGGGAATTATTTTTTAATGCTTCACTATACATTTGGTAAATTCACTAAATGGAAAGTCCTTAAGCAGTTGATTTTAAAAGATATCGATATATTGATAATCGGTTCTTTAGGGATTGTATCCTTTATTTCATTTTTTGTTGGAGGGGTTGTTGCTATTCAAACAGCATTAAATTTAGAAAACCCTCTCTTACCTAAAAATTTAATTGGTTTTGCCACAAGACAATCTATTATTTTAGAATTTGCCCCTACTTTTATCTCAATTATTATGGCTGGAAAAGTAGGCTCTTATATTACCTCAAGTATTGGAACAATGCGCGTTACAGAACAAATTGATGCCTTGGAAGTAATGGGTATCAATACATATAATTATTTAATCTTTCCAAAAATCATTTCCTTATCACTATATCCGCTTATCATATGTATCTCTATGTTTTTAGGAGTTTTTGGGGGATATATAGCATCTGTATATGGAGGATTTTCTTCTAGTGCAGATTATATAGAAGGAATACAGATGGATTTTATTCCTTTTCATATCACATATGCATTTATCAAAACTTCCTTTTTCTCCTTTATTTTAGCAACAATCCCAGCCTATCATGGTTACTATATGAATGGAGGTGCATTGGAGGTTGGTAAAGCAAGTACCGTTTCTTTTGTATGGACCAGTGTAGTAATTATTCTATTAAATTATTTAATAACTCAATTATTACTTACCTAAATGATTAGCGTAGAAAACATAACAAAATCTTTTGATAATATTGAGATATTAAAAGACATTTCAACTCAGTTTGAAAAAGGAAAAACAAATTTGATAATTGGTCAAAGTGGGTCAGGTAAGACTGTTTTTCTTAAATGTCTCCTTGGTCTTTTTACAATTGATTCAGGTAATATTCGTTTTGAAAATAAAATGCTTAAACAAATGAGCATTAAGGAGCGAATTATTCTCCGCCAAGAAATGGGAATGGTTTTTCAAGGAAGTGCCTTATTTGATTCCATGAGCGTTGAAGAAAACATCATGTTTCCAATGCAGATGTTTACTAAAAAATCAGATAGTGAAATTAGGGACAGGGCCAACATTGCTATAAATCGAGTAAACTTAGTCGATGCCAACTCTAAATTTCCCGATGAAATTTCTGGTGGAATGAAAAAAAGAGTGGCAATTGCTCGTGCCATAATAATGAATCCCAAATATCTATTCTGTGACGAACCTAACTCCGGTCTTGATCCGAAAACTGCTATTTTAATTGATAATTTAATTCAAGAAATTACTGAAGAGTACAATATAACAACTGTCATTAATACTCATGACATGAATTCAGTGATGGAAATAGGTGAGAAAATCATCTTTTTAAAGAATGGCAAAAAAGCCTGGGAAGGATCTAAAGAAGATATTTTCCATACTGACAACAAGTCTGTTTCTGACTTCGTTTATTCTTCTGATTTATTTAAAAAAGTAAGAGAAGTCTACTTAAAAAAATGAACTAGTGAAGTATAATTTCTGCATGAGGGCTAAAAAGATAAATTCTCCCTGAATCAATTTGTTTACACTCAATTCGCTTTCTTCGCTTTCTTATTTTAATAAATCGTCTTCCATTTGATGTTGTAAAGGTAATCCCATCCTCAATTTCAAAAATATAAGTCTGCCCCTTTAACTCGTCATAAGCTTTTAATGCCATAATTAAATCAAAATCGCTATCTGTACTTGCCTTTGGATTTTTCATGTGCCTCGCTAAAACCGAACAAATAGGATCTGGAAAAATAATAGAATTTAAAAAAGGGAAGAGAGTTTCCTGATATGCGCGTTTCCATTCTAGACCATGAGGTTTAACCCTATGACTATACTTTTGAAAAACACTAAAATGGGCTAATTCATGAAGGAGGGTAATTAAAAAACGATAGGGATTTAAGGAATTGTTTATTGTAATAGTGGGGTTTTTGTTTGGTAGTGATCTAAAATCACCATGCTTTGTAAGCCGTCGTTTGGTAACTAATATATCTACATGTGATACCTTCAGTAAGGATTCAATTTGAATATGTGCAGCTTTAGGAATATAAGTAAGTAGTTTCTCAATCACCATTAAATTATGGAGTTGAAGAAGACACTGGGAGTACCTTTCCGTTAAAGAAATGATGGCCATCTAGTGAAAATTTAAAAATATATGCAGCCATTTCACTTGCACTTATAGGTGCTTGAAAGCCAGGGAAAGCTTTAGTTAACATCTCAGTTTGTACAGCTCCTAAGGCAAGTGCATTGAACTTAGGTCCCGTTTCTTTAAATTCCTCTGCCAGTATTTCCGTAAGAATATTAACTGCTCCTTTACTACTGCTGTAGGCAGATAAGCCCGGGAATTTAGAGGTTCCTCCAATTCCACCCATGCTACTAATATTTATCACATGACCTTCTGGTAAAATTATGGGCAATAATAATCGCGTGAGAGATGCAAGTCCAAATACATTTACTCTGTAAATATTCTCAAAATCTTCTTTTGATGTATTGACAAAGGGTTTATTAGCAAGTGATCCTGCATTATTGATCAATACATCAATAATAACTTCGTCCTGTTTTAGTTCATTAGTAAATTTCTCAAGTGCAATTTCATCAGTAATATCAATATTAAAAGGAAAAATCATTTCACTAGCCTCAAGGGAATTTGTATTTCGTGAAAGTGCAAAAACTTTATGCCCTTGAGCTGCGATATACTTAACTAAGTCAAAACCTATTCCTCTACTTGCCCCAGTAACTAAAAAAGTCTTTTTCATGTCTTAATTGTCTATAAAATTTAAGCTGATATATTATAGTTATTAAATAAGCATAGTTATTGGGTTCTCCACAAATGCTCTTAATGTTTGCAAAAACTTAGCTCCAGTTGCGCCATCAACTACACGATGATCACAAGCTAAAGTCAACTTCATAGTACTTCCAACTACTATATTTCCGTTCTTAACAACCGGTTTTTGAACAATTTCTCCTACTGATAAAATAGCACCATTGGGCTGATTGATAATGGAGGTGAATTCTTGAATACCAAACATTCCTAGGTTAGAGATTGTGAAAGTACTTCCATCCATTTCGGCAGGCACAAGTTTTTTATCACGGGCACGAATTGCATAATCTTTAACTATTCCCCCAATTTGAGGGAGTTTGAGTTCGTCTGTAAATTTGACAACAGGAACAACTAAACCATCTTCTACAGCTACTGCTACTCCAATATGTACATGATGATGTCGTGTAATTTGACTATCCTCCCATTTCGCATTGACTTGAGGATGTTCTTTTAATGCGAGTGCAGACGCTTTAACAACGATGTCATTAAATGAGATTTTTGTTTCAGGTAAGCTATTATATTGTTCTCTAAATGAGATCGCATTATCCATATCAAACTCCACTCCTAAGTAATAATGAGGAGCTGAAAATTTAGAAGCTGTTAATCGTTTAGCAATTGTTTTACGCATTTGAGAATTAGCAATCACAGTGACAGACTCTACACCAGTTGGAGCAAAAGGCTTTCCATGATCAGCTTGGTGGGTTTGGAAACTATCAATGTCTCTTTTGATAATTCTACCATGATCCCCCGAACCCTGAATCTGATTTAAATTTACCCCTTTTTCCGCGGCTAATTTCTTTGCTAATGGAGATGCAATAACTCGACCATTCCCTGAAGATACTTTGGGGTTTAAAGCTACAGAAACCTCAATGTCCTTATCTAAAGATGGTGATATTGGAGTTTTTTCATCTACTCTTTCTATAATATTCATTTCAGACTTATGGCTACGCCCATGAACTGCCAAAACAGTATCAACATCCGTTCCTTTTTCACCAATAATTGCTAAAACGCTATCTACTGGAGCAGATTCACCCTCTTGAAGTCCAATATACAGAAGCGTTCCTTGGTGAAAAGATTCGAATTCCATTGTTGCCTTATCTGTTTCGATTTCAGCAAGAATATCTCCCTCATTTACGATATCTCCCACTTTTTTATTCCAAGTGGCTACTGTTCCTTCTTCCATGGTGTCACTCAATCGTGGCATAGTTATAAGTTCAGCACCTTCTGGCATAGATGTATTTTCAGTTGGCGAAACTTCTTCAGAAGACACTATCGCCACTGAGTCTTCTATATCATTAGATGTAGTATTGCCATCGCTTTTTATTAAAGAAGAGATATCCTCATCTTTTTCTCCAATAATTGCCAAAAGAGTATCGACAGGTGCAGTTCCTCCTTCTTGAATTCCTATATGAAGCAACTCACCTTCGTTAAAAGATTCAAATTCCATCGTCGCCTTGTCAGTTTCAATTTCTGCAAGAATATCACCCTCGTTAATTTTATCACCAACCTTTTTAAACCATTTCGCAACAGTTCCTTCCTCCATGGTATCACTCAGTCTCGGCATATTTATTATTTCTGCCATATTCTATAGTTTATGTTTTATAAAAGGATAATCTTCTTGTTCATATACCGCATCGTACATTAAACTTAAATCCGGATAAGGTGAAGATTCTGCAAATTTTTCGCATTCTAAAACACGCTCTTTAATGGATTTATCAATTTTATCTAAATCTCCTTGATTTGCATATTTCTTTGATAAAATGACTTCTTTAATTTGAGATATAGGATCAATTTTTCGATACTCCTCAACCTCTGCTTTCGTTCTATATTGTTGAGCGTCTGACATTGAATGCCCTCGGTAGCGGTAAGTTTTCATTTCTATAAAGGAAGGTCCGCCTCCAGATCTAGCAAGACTTATGGCTTTATCCATAGTTTTTGCGACTTGAATAGGATCCATTCCGTCACAAGGTTCGCAAGGCATGTTATATCCTAATCCCAGCTTCCAAATTTCTTCATGGTTAGATGTTCTTGCAACAGAAGTACCCATTGCATAGCCATTATTTTCAACAACAAAAACAACTGGTAGCTCCCATAACATTGCTAAATTCAATGTTTCGTGAAGCGATCCTTGACGGGCAGCACCATCTCCAAAAAAACATAGGGTAACGTTATCGCGTTCAAAATATTTGTCTCCGAAAGCCATTCCTGCACCTAAGGGAATTTGACCCCCAACAATTCCATGACCACCATGAAATTTAAATTCTTTAGAGAAAATATGCATTGACCCTCCTAATCCTTGGGAAGTCCCAGTAGATTTTCCATAAAGCTCTGCCATTACTCGCTTGGGATCTACTCCCATTCCAATTGGCTGTACGTGGTTTCTGTAAGCTGTAATCATTCTGTCTTTTCCAATCTCCATTGCATGAAGAGATCCCGCAAGAACAGCTTCTTGACCGTTATATAAATGCAAAAAGCCCCTTACTTTTTGTTGAATATAAACTGCAGCTAGTTTATCTTCAAACTTTCTCCAAAAAAGCATATTTTCATACCAATCTAAATAAGTTTGTTTTGTTATTTTCTTCATAAAAATCTACTAAATATTTCTATTATAGAATGCCAAAATTACTCAATTATGTTCTACAGGGGAAATAATCCTAATTAATTATTACTTCAAATTTGATATCTCTATTATTGAACTTCTTCTATTGGGGCAAAAGAGTTCTTCCCTATTTCGAAAGCTAAAGAAAAACGTACGGTATTCTCCAGTGGGTTTCGAATACTTGAAGTTGAAAATAAATATGAAATATCTATGTCTAAACTTTTAATGTTAAATCCAGCACCCATTGTAAGGTATCTTCTAGAGCCTTTCTCTTGGCTTTCGTTTAGATATCCAGTTCGAATAGAAAATGAATCCTCAAAACGATATTCTAGGCCAAGTGCAGCAGTAACTTCTTTGAGCTCCTCAGCAGTTCCCCCTGGTGCATCGTTAAAAGACACTAAAATTCCTTTGAAAAAGTCTATATCCGGTTGATTATATCCTAAAAGAATTGATTTATCATCAAATATTGCTACAGGTGTAGGAACCAATAATTTATTGAATTCGGTATAAATTCCCAATACATTACTGTTGTCAAAAAATAAATCTAACCCAAAGCCTATTTTAAGGTTTGTGGGGATAAAGTTTTTTTGTCCTCCGATATCGTAAACTAAACGAGGACCAATATTTGAGACATTAATACCTCCTCTAAATATAGCATCATTCTCTCCAAAATCAAAAATATTACTTTGGTAAAATCCGGCAATATCAATACCTGCAGAATTAGCTGAAGAGGTGTCAGCATCTGTTGCTATTTTTAAATCAGATCGGATATAACGACCAGCTACAGCCATTGAAAAAGTCTGGCTTAGTTTTAATGAATAAGAAAAATCAAGAGTTAGCTCAGAGGGTCTTTCAAGCCCTTGATCAACTATAGAGCCCCCAATGAATTGATTAAATTGAATATCGCCTAAACTAAAATATTTTAAACTTGTTGCCCATGAGCTCCTTTCATTTAAACGATTATGATAAGTTATGCTTCCCAAAAAAATATC
This sequence comes from Flavobacteria bacterium MS024-2A, assembly GCA_905181895.1. Lineage (GTDB taxonomy): Bacteria > Bacteroidota > Bacteroidia > Flavobacteriales > Flavobacteriaceae > MS024-2A. Next base: position 15,181 of record CAJJAB010000115.1, read on the forward strand.
ATCTACCAGCTTACTGAGATAAGGAGTGTAACTAAATCCCAGCCCTTTTTCAGAAGATACAAAAGCATATTTAGCCGGATTCCATTGTTGAGAATATGCATCTGCAGGTGTAGCAACTCC
>CAJJAB010000116.1 GCA_905181895.1 Flavobacteria bacterium MS024-2A
AGTGGAGTTGTTATAGGTTCAGATGGTTTTGGATTTGTACCTCAAGATTCAGGTGTTTATATGAAAATCCCACAACTTGGCAGAGTAGTAATTAAAGATAATGTTGAAATTGGTGCAAATTCAACAATAGATAGAGCAACCTTGGGAGATACATTAATTGAAACAGGTGTTAAGATTGACAATTTGGTGCAAATTGGACATAATGTAAAAATTGGCCCTGATACTGTCATTGCTGCACAAACTGGGGTTTCGGGTTCTACCAGAATTGGTTCACGCTGTGTAATTGGAGGTCAAGTTGGATTCGCAGGACATTTAACTATAGGAGATGGTGTTCAATTGCAAGGTAAAACAGGAGTAACTAAAAGCATTAAAAATTCAGGTGATTTTCAGGGTAATCCAGCTATGGATTATAGATCTTATTATAAATCCTATGCACTTTTTAAGCAATTCCCTAAAATTGAAGCACGGATAAGAAAACTAGAACAATTATTAAAACCATGATAAAAGAAACGAAACCGCAAATAACCTTAGCTAAAGACGTTTGTTTAAAAGGAATTGGCTTACATTCTGGTAAAGAAATTGAATTAAATCTTAGGCCTGCCCCGGAAAATTCAGGATTTATCTTTCGAAGAGTAGATTTAGATCCTGTAGAAGAAATTCCTGCTTTGTCCTGTTTTGTGAGTAAAACAGAGAGGAGTACAACACTCAAAAAAGGAGAGGTTGAAATTCAAACAACGGAACATTTGCTTGCCGCTCTTGTCGGTTCTTCAATTAATAATTGCTATTTAGATATTAATGGAGCCGAGTTGCCGATCATGGACGGTTCTTCTAAGTTATTTTTAGAAGCAATACAAAAAGGAGGTGTCAAGGAACAAGATAAACTTCAGGAAGTTTTTGTTGTTCAAGATGTTATTCGTCATATAGATGAAGAATCGGGTAGTGAAATCATACTACTTCCAGCAGATGAGCTCTCTTTTACTGTTATGATTGATTTTGAAACCAAGGTTTTGGGAACTCAAAACGCAACTTTATCAAAGATAGATGACTTTGCGACTGAAATTGGTTCTTCCAGAACGTTTAGTTTCTTACATGAATTAGAAATGCTTTTAGATAATGGCTTAATTAGAGGAGGTGATCTTAACAATGCAATTATTTATGTGGATAAGCCTATAGCGGAGAAAAATATGGAACGACTCAAAGATGTATTTGGTAAGGATGATATTTCAGTAAAACCCAATGGAATTTTGAATAATTTAACCCTACATCATCCAAATGAGGCTGCTCGTCACAAACTGATGGACGTTATTGGAGATCTTGCATTAATTGGAATGCCAGTTCAAGGAAGAGTAATTGCAACTAAACCAGGACACAAAATTAATACGGACTTTGCTAAACAGATATCTCTTATAATTCGAGAAAATCGTAAATCAAACGCCCCAGTTATAAATCTCAATGAACCGCCAGTAATGGATGTTAACCAAATAATGGATATTCTTCCGCATAGGCCTCCTTTTTTACTTGTAGATAAAATTATTGAATTGTCCGATCGACATGTTGTTGGATTAAAAAATGTGACTATGAACGAACCGTTTTTTCAAGGACACTACCCTGGAGCTCCAGTAATGCCTGGAGTTTTACAAATAGAAGCTATGGCTCAAGCGGGAGGTGTTTTGGTGCTAAATACAGTACCGGATCCTGAAAATTATTTAACTTTTTTCATGAAAATAGATAATGTTAAATTCAAACGTCCAGTCTATCCAGGTGATACTTTGGTTTTCAAATTAGAATTGATTACTCCAATACGGCGTGGTATTTGCAACATGAGAGCTAATGCGTTTGTTAATAATCAGTTGGTCAGTCAGGGTGACATGATGGCGCAAATTAAACGAAGAGAATCTTAAAATACAGTTGATGATACAGCCGCTTTCTTATATTCATTCTGACGCTAAAGTTGCAGATAACGTAATTGTTGAGCCCTTTAGTACGATTTATAAAAACGTTGAAATTGGTGAGGGAACTTGGATAGGCTCAAATGTTACCATAATGTCGGGAGCAAGAATTGGGAAGAATTGTAAGATATTCCCCGGAGCTGTAATTAGCGGTGTGCCACAAGACTTAAAGTTTGATGGTGAGGATTCATTAGCTATAATTGGAGATAATACTACAATTCGCGAATGTGTCACTATTAACAGAGGAACTGCAAGTAAAGGCATTACTAAAATTGGAAAAAACTGCCTAATTATGGCGTATTCTCATATTGCTCACGACTGTACTATTGGAAACTATTGCGTATTCTCCAATAATAGTACTCTTGCAGGGCATATAGAAGTAGGTGATAATGTAGTTTTGGCTGGCTTGGCGGCAATTCATCAGTTTTGTTCCATTGGAGATTTTGCTTTTATTTCTGGTGGATCTTTGGTGCGTAAAGATGTTCCTCCTTTTGTGAAAGCTGCACGTGAACCTTTGTCATATATGGGTGTGAATTCAATTGGACTCAGGCGAAAAGGTTTTGATTCAGAAAAAATTCAAGAAATACAAGCTATATATCGTATACTATTCCAACAAAAAAAGAATATATCACAAGCTATTCGAGTTATTGAAGCAGAAATAATTGCTACCCCAGAGCGGGATAAGATTTTACAGTTTGTAAATAATTCAAGACGCGGAATAATGAAAGGCTATTTATAGAAAACTAAACTTAAGATTATGGTATCTACCTCGGACATTAGAAAAGGATTGTGCATTAAATATAATAATGATATTTATAAAATCATTGAATTTTTGCATGTCAAACCAGGAAAGGGCCCAGCTTTTGTTCGAACTAAATTGAAAAGTGTCACTTCAGGAAAAGTTTTAGACAACACATTTTCTGCTGGACATAAAATTGAAGATATACGGGTTGAAACACAAAAGTATCAGTTTTTGTATCGCGATGGAGAGCAATATAATTTCATGAATACAGATGATTACAATCAAATTACAGTTGAAGAGTCAGTGCTAGATGCTCCTGAGTTAATGAAGGAAGGTGAATTGGTTTCCATTTCTATTAATACAGAAGACGGAATGCCTTTGTCTGTAGATATGCCTGCAAGTGTTGTGTTGGAGGTAAGCCATACTGAACCTGGCGTAAAAGGAAATACAGCAACTAACGCTACAAAGCCAGCAAAAGTTGAAACAGGCGCTTCAATTAATGTACCTCTTTTTATAAATGAAGGAGATAAAATTAAAGTAGATACTGAAAAAGGAAGTTATATAGAAAGGGTAAAAGAATAATTTTTAAAGCTAAATAAAAACTAAATATGAGTGTACTTGTAAATAAGAATTCTAAAATAATTGTACAAGGTTTTACTGGTGGTGAAGGAACCTTCCATGCCACCCAAATGATTGAGTATGGAACTAATATTATTGGTGGAGTTACTCCTGGAAAAGGAGGCCAGATCCATCTAGACAAACCTGTTTTTAATAGTGTAGCTGAAGCTGTTAAAAAAGTTGGTGCAGATACAACAATTATATTTGTTCCTCCGGCTTTTGCCGCAGATGCCATTATGGAAGCTGCAGAGGCGGGAATAAAAGTTATTATAACTATCACTGAGGGAATTCCGATTAATGATATGACAAAGGCATACGCCTATGTTAAAGATCAAGGAGCTATCTTAATTGGTCCTAATTGTCCCGGTGTAATTACACCTGGAGAGGCAAAAGTGGGAATAATGCCAGGCTTTGTCTTTAAAAAAGGGAAAGTTGGAATTGTATCTAAATCAGGAACATTAACTTATGAAGCTTCGGACCAAGTTGTAGCTCAAGGTCTGGGTATTTCGACGGCTATTGGGATAGGAGGAGATCCTATCATTGGAACAACAACCAAAGATGCTGTTGAACTTTTCATGAACGATCCTGAAACTGATTGCATAGTGATGATTGGTGAAATTGGCGGTCAGTTGGAAGCAGATGCTGCCCAATGGATTAAAGATACAGGAAATAAAAAACCTGTAATTGGATTTATTGCGGGAGAAACTGCGCCTAAAGGAAGGACGATGGGTCATGCAGGAGCTATTGTAGGAGGTAGTGAGGATACAGCGGAAGCAAAAAAAAGGATTATGCGTCAGTGTGGAATCCATGTGGTGGATTCGCCCGCTCAAATTGGTGCTAAAGTCACAGAAGTATTAGCTTAAGATTATGAATTTACTAATAGGAAAAACAGCAATTATTACAGGTGCAAGCAGAGGAATAGGTAGAGGTATTGCCAAAACTTTTATTCAACAGGGTTGTAATGTTGCTTTTACATATAACAGTAACAGATTAGAGGCAGAAAGCCTAATAGCTGAATTCAGCGCAGCTGGAGTAAAAGTAAAAGGCTATCAAAGTAATGCGGCTAGTTTTGATCAAGCACAACAATTAGTAGAGGATGTTCTTTCAGACTTTGGAAGTTTGGATATATTAGTAAATAACGC
>CAJJAB010000117.1 GCA_905181895.1 Flavobacteria bacterium MS024-2A
GTCTGATTGGAGTTCGGCTTCTTATTTTTTTAGTATTGTAGCGCTTTCAAAATCAGCAGAAATTCATTTAACAAGCTTTAGTCAAAAAAGCTTACAGGGTGATTCAATATTAAGATCTATTTATAAAGACTTGCATGTTTCCTCTCATTTTGTAGGAGACACTTTGATTCTAAAAAAAGAGAATAAGACCCCCCCTACTTCTTTACAATTGGATCTTTCTAAGTCACCAGATATTGCTCAAACAATTGCAGTTACTTGTTATGGTTTAGGAATAGGTTGTGACTTAATGGGATTACATACTTTAAAAATTAAAGAAACTGATCGCTTAGAAGCTTTAAACGTAGAACTTTTAAAATTAGGAGCTAATATTAAAGTTACTGACAACAGTTTACACCTTTCTGCTGGAATAAATTTTAAAGAAAATTGTTCAATTTCTACTTACAATGATCACAGAATGGCAATGGCTTTTGCTCCTTTAGCTTTAAAGATTCCATTGAAAATTGAAGAAGCAGGTGTTGTTTCAAAGTCCTATCCTGATTTTTGGAAGGACTTAAAAAAACTTAATTTTCAAATAAATTAGAGATAATCTTCTTTTTACTTGACATTCCCTATGTTGAGATGGTATATTTGTATTTTAAAACACCCAAAATCAATTAATATTAAATTTTATTCTGAAACCAAAAGATTTCTTTTTAGAATTTATAAAGAAGCAGGGTAGATTTATTCCTCCTTGAATTGTATAAACTAATCAAAAAAATACTAGCCCGTGAAACTCTCTCATTTTCAATTTGAACTCCCCGATACTTTATTAGCACAAAGGCCAGCTGCTGACCGTGATGGATCCCGTTTAATGGTTCTCAATCGTAAAGAAGAAACAATAGAACACCATTCTTTTAAAGATGTTATTAACTATTTTGATGAAGGAGATGTGATGGTATTAAATAATACTAAAGTTTTCCCAGCCCGTTTATTTGGAAATAAAGAAAAAACTGGAGCACGTATCGAGGTGTTTTTATTACGTGAATTAAATCAAGAACAACGCCTATGGGATGTTTTAGTTGATCCAGCGCGTAAAATTAGAATTGGTAACAAACTTTATTTCGGAGAGGATGAAAGTTTGGTGGCAGAAGTTATTGATAATACTACTTCAAGAGGAAGAACACTTCGCTTTTTGTTTGATGGAAGTTACACTGAATTTAGAATTAAACTCAAGGAATTAGGTCAAACGCCACTTCCTAAATACATAAATCGACCTATTGAGGAAGAAGATCAAGAGAGGTATCAAACGATCTATGCGAAACACGAAGGTGCAGTTGCTGCTCCTACCGCAGGTCTTCACTTTTCAAAACATCTAATAAAGCGTTTGGAGATTAAAGGAATTGATTTAGCTGAGCTTACGCTTCATGTTGGTCTAGGAACTTTTAGTCCTGTTGAGGTTGAGGATTTGTCAAAACATAAAATGGATTCGGAAGAATTAATTATCGATAAAATAGCCGCTGCTAAAGTAAATAATGCCTTAGCTACGAAAAAAAGAATTTGTGCAGTTGGAACAACTGTAATGCGTGGCCTGGAAAGTTCTGTTTCTTCTGGTGGATTACTCAATGAATATCAAGGATGGACACATAAATTTATTTTCCCTCCCTTTGATTTTTCCATTGCTAATTGCATGATAACAAATTTTCACACACCAAAGTCCACATTGTTAATGATGGTTTCTGCATTTGCTGACCCCGATTTCATTAAGCAAGCATATAAAGTAGCTATCAAGGATAAATATAATTTCTATTCCTATGGTGATGCCATGTTGATCATTTAAAATAAATCCAAACCGCAGTAATGCGGTTTTTTTATAAAAGAATCTTGGAATCAAGAGTAAAAAAAGATATTAGAGCCTTGTCCAAAGAAGAACTTCAAGACTTCTTTGTCTCACAAAGATTACCCTCATTTAAAGGAGGTCAGGTTTATCAGTGGCTTTGGCAGAAAGGCGTTCATGATTTTGAATTGATGACCAATCTTTCCTTAAGACATCGTAATCTACTTAATGAGTACTTTGAAATTAAGCATATTAATATTGATTTTCAACAGCGCAGTACCGATGGTACTATAAAAAATGCAGTTAAACTTTTTGATCATTTGGTAGTTGAATCAGTTTTGATTCCAACTAGTACTAGATCTACAGCATGTGTGTCATCTCAAGTAGGGTGTAGTTTAGATTGTACTTTTTGTGCTACAGCTGCTTTAAAAAGAATGCGAAATTTAAATGCAGATGAAATTTACGATCAAGTTGTTGCCATGGATCAGCAAAGTAAACTTTATCACCAGCGTCCTTTGTCAAATATTGTTTTTATGGGAATGGGTGAACCTTTGATGAATTACAATAATGTTCTCTCTGCAATAGAAAAGATTACAGATGCGGAGGCTTTAGGAATGTCTCCGAGAAGAATTATAGTTTCTACTTCTGGCATTCCTAAGCTGATTCGAAAAATGGCTGATGATAAGGTGAAATTTGGGTTAGCTCTTTCTCTTCATAGCGCACGACAAGAAGTTCGTGAGCAAATAATGCCATTTGCTAAAAAGTTTCCACTTCCAGAATTAATTGAATCACTAGAATATTGGTATGCTTACACCAAAAAACAAATCACTTTTGAATATATCGTTTGGGAGGGGGTAAATGATTTGATGGAAGATATTCAAGCTCTCGTTAGATTATGTAAACGAATACCATCTAAAGTAAATATAATTCAATACAATCCGATAGAAGGTTCCTCTATGAAGCAAGCAAATCAGACTGTAATTGATGCCTATATTTCTGTCCTGACAAAGTCACGAATTAGTGTTACCTATCGTCGTTCAAGAGGATTAGATATTGATGCAGCCTGTGGTCAGTTGGCCAATAAGGGAGATGTAAAGTAAACCTTTGGAAAATGTGTAAGGTCATTTAGGATTTGATATATTTGTTAGGTCTATGAAAGTTGTTGAACGCATTAAAAAACCTATTTATCAGGAGATGGAACTTTTTGAAGAAAAGTTCACCCAATCCATGTTCTCAAAGGTAGCTTTACTGAATAGAATCACTCATTTTATTGTTAATCGCAAAGGAAAGCAAATGCGACCAATGTTTGTTTTCCTGGTTGCAAAATTAGTTGGAAAAGGAAAGGTCAATGATAGAACTTACAGAGGAGCTGCTGTTATTGAATTAATCCATACCGCAACGTTGGTTCATGACGATGTTGTTGATGATAGTAATCAAAGACGCGGTTTTTTTTCAATTAATGCACTTTGGAAAAATAAAATTGCTGTTTTAGTAGGGGATTATTTACTCTCTAAAGGTTTACTACTTTCAATTGAAAATGAAGATTTTGACTTACTAAAAATTATTTCAGTTGCTGTTAGAGAAATGAGTCAAGGAGAATTACTTCAAATAGAAAAAGCCCGAAATCTTGATATTACAGAAGCGGTTTATTATGAAATAATACGTCAAAAAACAGCTACTCTGTTGGCGTCATGTTGCGCTATTGGTGCGCAGTCAGTAAATGCAACACATGAAGAAGTTGAAAAAATGCATCATTTTGGTGAACTCCTTGGGATGGCATTTCAGATTAAAGACGACCTTTTTGATTATGGAGATCAAAAGATAGGAAAACCAACGGGTATTGACATCAAAGAACAAAAGATGACACTTCCTCTAATATATACTTTGAATGTGTTAAATAAAGCCGAGAAGAAAGCGCTTATTAATATTGTTAAAAACAAGAACAAAAATAAAACGAAGGTACAAGAACTAATTAAAATTGTTAAAGAAAAAGGAGGACTAGACTTTGCCGTAAACATAATGGAGAGTTATAGAAAAGAAGCTTTAGAAATTTTGTTTAACTTTCCAAAAAGCGAATATCGTGATGCCTTAGAATTAATGCTCAACTATGTTATTGAGCGAAAAGTTTAAAGACTTTAATACTATGATAAAACATTTGCACAGAATGTTTTAAATTTATAAAAATATTAGTTTTTGATTACTAGAAACACGATTGATAAAGTATATGAAACTGCTCGAGTAGAGGAAGTTATTGGCGATTTTGTGGTTTTAAAAAAATCAGGAACTAACTTTAAAGGTCTAAGCCCTTTTTCACAAGAGCGAACACCAAGTTTTATGGTTTCTCCGGTAAAACAAATTTGGAAAGATTTTAGTAGTGGTAAAGGAGGTAATGTAGTTGCTTTTTTAATGGAGCATGAACATTTTACTTATCCAGAAGCCATTCGCTTTTTAGCTAAAAGATATAATATTGAGATCGAAGAAACTGAACAGTCTGATAAAGAGAAGGAAAAAGCAAATACTCGTGAAAGCCTCTATTTAGTTAATCAATTTGCTCAAAATAGTTATGCCGATGACCTTTGGGAATCTTCAGAGGGTATGGCAATTGGTTTGAGTTATTTTAGAGAACGTGGTTTTACTGATGAGTCTATTCGTTTTTTTAGTTTGGGATACGCCGCCGAACAAATAGATCATTTTTATAAGAAATCTTCAAAGGCTGGATATTCGGAAAATTTTCTTTTAGAAACAGGATTGGTAATCAAAAACGAGCGAGGTTTTATAGATCGTTTTAGAGGACGCGCTATTTTTCCTATTCGAAGTATGGCAGGAAGAGTTCAAGGTTTTGGTGGGCGAATCTTATCAGCGACTTCAAAAACTGCTAAATATCTTAATTCTCCCGAAAGTGATGTTTATCACAAAAGTATGGTGCTTTATGGGATGTTTGAAGCAAAGAAAACTATTGCAAAAGAAGATCTTTGCTATCTGGTTGAAGGTTATACTGATGTTATTCAAATGTATCAGCAAGGTGTTGAAAATGTGGTTTCCTCTTCAGGGACTGCCCTTACTTCAGAACAAATTAGATTGATTAGGAGACTAACATCTAATATAGTTGTTTTATTCGATGGAGATGCCGCAGGTTTAAGGGCTGCAATTAGAGGAATTGATTTAATTCTAGAACAAGGAATGAATGTTAAAGTTTGTTCTTTCCCTATTGGAGAAGATCCTGATAGTTTTGCAAAGTCACATACTCTAAAAGAAATAAAAGAGTATCTGAAAAATAAAGCCAAGGATTTTATTCAATTCAAAACAGATTTATTACTTCAAGAATCAGATAATGATCCTATCAAGAAAGCAAATACTGTTCGAGAATTAATTCAAAGTATAGCAAAGATTCCGGATCCTATTAAACAGGAAATTTACATTAAGCAATGTGCCAAAACGATGGAAGTATCCGAGGCTGTATTATTTAATGCTTTTGCGCAAGAGAAAAGCAAGAGAAATACCACAGTTCGTAATATAAATTCTAAAGTTTCAGAAGGTGAAACCATCATCCGGAAAATACCCTCAAAAGGAGAGCATTTAAATCCAATACTTTCTTTAGAAAGACAAATTATTGGCATTCTTCTTCAATATGGAAGTCAGGAGGCTGCTTTTGATGAAATATTTATTAGTTCAGATGAGAAGGGTAATTTGAAAGAAGAATCTAAAATTATACAATCTAAAGTTCATGAAAAAATATTTTTAGATTTACAACAAGATGAGGTAGAGTTGATTCAGCCCGAGTTTCAAAATTTGTATAAACAACTCATCGAACGTTTTCAGCTAGAGGGAGATGTTAAGCCTGAAAAAATAATTCAACAAGAAGATCCGCAATTGGGACAAATTTTAACAGATATTTTATTTGCAGATGAAGCCTATCAGCTTCATGACTGGGAAAAGAAAAATATAATTGTTAAAGATCGAAAAAGTGCAGTAGGACAGCTTGTAAGTGAAACAATTTTAACCTTTAGAAGACATTTAATTGATCAAAAAATTCAAAGTTTGATGGATTCTGCAAAAAAACCAGATGCTTCAGAACAGGAGAAGTTATTTTTGGAGGATGTTATACAATATCAAAACCTAAAAAAGTTGCTCTCCAGAAGACTAAATAGAGTTATTTAGATTAATTCTCGAGATGGTGCCATATTATAGTGTTCTGAATAATTGTCAAATTCTAATTCTTTTACAAAAACTCTTGAGGTATTTTACATACCGGAATTGGGTTCATTTTATGTTGGTTTTGAAGGTGGAGTTTTGTGTAGATTTCCAAAACCTTTTTTTGGCGACCGCTGAAATCATTTGATAAAGAACCACTTTGATAAACATTCATGGCCCATTCAAGTTCTGGATAAGTGGCTCCTAGTTGATCTTCATCAGTACGGTCATCTCCCCAAAGACCATCTGAGGGAGCGGCATTTTGGATTGAATCAATGATTTTAAGGTGTTTTGCAATTATGAAAACTTCTGTTTTAATTAGGTCTGCAATTGGACTTAAGTCTACCCCTCCATCTCCATATTTAGTATAAAATCCAACGCCAAAATCTTCTATTTTATTTCCTGTACCAGCCACAAGGCATTGATTTATTGCTGCAAAATAATAGAGACTAGTCATTCTTAGCCTTGCTCTCGTATTTGCTAAGCTTAAATATTGAATGTCTTTATCTTTTGCTTCAGGAATAATTTTGGTGAAAGACTCAAAAACACCATCTAAAGGAAGTCTTAATGAGGTAACATTTTTAAAATTTGATTTCAACCACTTTATATGACTTCGCGCTCGATTTAATTGACTAAATTCCTGTTTGATAGGCATTTCAAGACAAATTACTTTTTTTCCTGTTTTTGCACACAGTGTTGAAGTTATTGCCGAATCAATTCCTCCAGAGATTCCAATTACAAAACCATTCATGCCAGTTTCTTCTGTAAAGCTATTAAGCCAGTCAATAATATGGTTTGCTACTTTTTCAGGTGATTTCATCATTAAATCATTTATAGCTATTAAATTTACTCAAAATTAAAATATTTGACGGTATGATAATAATTCTTAGACATAGACTTAATTATTTTTTTCAATTTTTAAAGTTTATTCTTATTTTTTTATTTTTTTTTATTTTTTTTTATTCTTGTCAATCAGAAAATAAAAATGAAAAAAAGATTAAAGCTATTCAGATTGACCTCTCATTAGATCGGTTTGACTTAAAATTTCACAATCAGTCCGCTACCGTAATTTCTGAATTGAAATCACAATATCCTTTCTTATTTCCAAAACAGTTTTCTGATAATGTATGGATTAGTAGGCAAACCGATAGTTTACAATTATTATTGCAAAATGAAGTGAATAAAACTTTTGAAAATACTGATTTGATAGAGTCAGATTTGAGCCATCTTTTTAAACATATTAAATTTTATTTTCCTAATACAATTGTTCCAAGAGTAATTACATTGACCAATAATGTTGATTATCAAATTAAAACTGTTTACTCTGACAGCCTTTTGTTAATCTCATTAGACACTTTTTTAGGTAGATATAACCCATTGTATGATGGAATTCCAAATTATATTCGAAAAGAATTAGATCCCAAATACATTAAAGTTGAAGTGGCTGATAAGTTTGCTGCCTTTGTGATTCCTCAACCTGAGAGCCGCACTTTTTTATCCCGAATGATTTATGAAGGAAAAAAACTCTACCTACAGGATATTTTTTTACCACATATTCCCATAGAGGATAGGATCCTCTATTCATTGGAAGAGTATAATTGGGCATTTAATAATGAAATATACGTGTGGCAGTATTTTGTAGAAAAAAAAGTTTTGTATCAAACTCAACCAGAATGGGTAAATCGTTTTATTGAGCCTGCACCTTTTTCAAAATTTTATTTACAGTTGGACAATGAAACCCCAGGGAAAATAGGTTCCTGGGTGGGTTGGCAAATTGTAAAAAGTTATGTTAAAAAATATCCAGAAACATCTCTTGATGAGGTTTTAAAACTTCCTGCTCAAAAATTATTTAATTTATCTAAATATAAACCAAAACGCTAATATGGCTATTAAAAAAAATACTGAGATTAAAGTTCAAGTAGGTCTTGATGAAAATAACATTCCAGAACAAATGAAATGGTCTGCTGAAGATGGTGGAGTAAAAGAACAAGAAACTAAAGCAATGTTGTTGTCTTTTTGGGACTCAGATAAACAGGAAGCGCTTAAGATGGATTTATGGGTAAAAGATATGCCGGTAGATCAAATGCAATTATTTTTTCATCAAACACTAGTATCTTTAAGTGATACTTTCTTAATCGCAACTCAAGATGAGAAAATGACCGCAACTATGAAAGATTTTTGTGATTATTTTGCTGAAAAGTTAGAGTTAAAAAATAATTAGCCGAGGCTTGTCTCTGAGAGGCTTTTATTTAGGAAATGAATGTATTCCAATATACCTTCACCGCCAGTTTTGTGTAGCGATGAAGTAACAAAAATAGGTGGTAGTTCTTCCCATTGGGTCTCAAGCATTTTTTGAGTATAATTTTTGATATTTCTCTCCCTTGCAGCAGGTTTAAGTTTATCAGCTTTTGTGAAAATCATTGAAAAAGGAATTTTATTTTCTCCAAGCCAATCCATAAAGTTCATATCTATTGGCTGAGGCTCATGTCTTATGTCTATTAATAAAAATGCGTTTACAAGTTGTTTTCGATTTTTAAAATAATTGGTAATGAATTTTTGAAACACCTTTTTTTGTGTTTTCGAAACACGTGCATATCCAAAACCAGGTAAATCAACAAGATGCCAATTTTGATTTATAAGAAAATGATTAATTAACTGAGTTTTTCCAGGTCTTGAGGAAGTTTTTGCTAGATTTTTTTTATTACAAATCGAATTGATTAAGGAAGACTTACCAACATTTGATCGACCTATAAATGCGTATTCAGGTAAATGAGAATTAGGACATTTTTCAACATCCGAGTTGCTAATTACAAAAGTAGCGGAACGAATCTGCATGATATCTAGAAGTTTCTAGTTTTTAGCCAAGTATCAAGGGTAGAATTGAATTGGTCAGGATGTTCCATCATTGGAGCGTGCCCACATTTTTCAATCCAATACAGGTCAGAGTCTGGTAAAAGAGAATGAAACTCATCAGCAACACTGGGAGGGGTTACGCAATCTTGAGCACCCCAAATAATAGCAACAGGCGTTTTCATTTTTAATAAATCCTTGGACATGTTATGACGGATTGCGCTTTTGGCCAAAGCTAGAGTTCTAACAAGTTTATTTCTATCGTTAACGGTTTCAAAAACTTCGTCAACGATTTCTTTGGTAGCTATTTTGGGATCGAAGAAAACATCTTCACTTTTTGTTTTTATATATTCATAATTTCCTCGTTTAGGGTAACCATCTCCCATATTGTTTTCATAGAGTCCAGAACTCCCTGTTATAACTAATCCTTTAACTAATTCTGGATAATCTCTAGTAAACAATAAACCTACATGACCTCCTAAAGAATTTCCCAAAAGAATGACATTTTTTAATCCTTTGTGTATTATGAATTCATGTAAAAAGTGGGACAAAGATTTAACAGAAGTATTGATAATCGGCAAAGAGTAAACGGGTAATTCGGGTATAATAATTTGATATCCTTTTTCAGGAAAATAACCTAATACTCCCTTGAAATTACTTAATCCACCCATTAGTCCATGAAGAATGATAATGGGCTGTCCGAAACCGGATTCAACATATTTAAATCCTTTTTCATTTATAATCTGATCCTTCATATAATTGGTACATAATTTCGATACGTAAATATAGACAATTCCATTTTAGCTATTGTATTTATTTCATAATTGGCTAAAATCAAACCTTGTAAAAGGGCAGAGAAACTTATCAACAATGTGGTAATTTGTGGGAAATAGTGGGAAATATAGTTTATATTTGAATGTAATTAAACACGGTAGAGTGGAACACCTTTTTGGTACATACGAATGTAAAGCTGATGCAAAAGGACGCATCATGATGCCTATTGCTATTAAAAAGCAACTAGGAGCATTCTCATCTGAAGGTTATGTCTTAAAGCGAGCTGTGTTTAATCCTTGTTTAGAATTATATCCAATGAGAGAATGGATAGGAATGATGGAGAAAGTGAACGGATTAAATCGATTTAATAAAAAGAATAATGATTTTATTCGACGTTTTACCGCTGGTGTAAAAACAGTCGAAATGGATGTCTCTGGACGTCTTTTGATACCAAAAGACCTAGTTACTCACGCGAAAATTTCAAAAGAAGTAGTAGTTTCTTCTACGGTCAACATTCTTGAAATTTGGGATAAAACGCTTTATGAAACAGCGATAGACGGGGCAACCCTTGATTTTGGAGCCTTAGCAGAGGAAGTTATGGGAGATAAAAATGATGACTCAATATCATAATCCAGTTCTCCTTCAAGAGTCTATTGAAGGCTTGGCTATTCGTCCTAACGGAACTTATGTGGATGTAACTTTTGGAGGAGGGGGACACTCCAAAAGGATTTTAGAGAATCTAAATGAGGAAGGTCGTCTTTTAGGTTTTGATCATGACGTGGATACTCTGGTTAATAATATTGACGATTCCCGATTTGACTTTGTAGCAGCAAATTTCAGTCACTTGATGCAGTATTTAAAATATCATAAAATAATAAAGGTTGATGGAATTTTGGCTGATTTTGGCGTTTCCTCTCATCAGTTTGATACACAAGAGCGTGGTTTTTCAATTCGTACAGATGCTCGTTTAGATATGAGAATGAATCAATTACAGGAATTGGATGCACATAAAGTGATTAATAGCTATCCTGAGGATAAATTACGAATGCTCTTTTTTTCATACGGAGAGTTAAAAAATTCAAAAACCATTGCAAGATCGATAGTTACAGCTCGAGAAGAGAATGAAATTACAACTACAATGGATTTGATTGAGTTAGTCCGACCCTTGATCCCAAAACGAATAGAAAATAAGATTTTAGCACAACTATTTCAGGCTTTGCGAATAGAGGTAAATGATGAGTTGGAAGCTATGAAATCATTTTTAATTCAAGCTAAAGAAGTTCTTGTTGAGCGAGGGCGTTTGGTTTGTATTTCTTATCACTCTCTTGAAGACCGTTTGGTGAAGAGATATTTTCAGACAGGAAGTTTTGATGGCGAGCTTGAAAAAGATTTCTATGGTAATCCAATCAAGCCATTGAAGAAAATCGGAAAATTAATTGTTCCGTCTTCAGAAGAGGTTAAGGAAAACAGAAGAGCAAGAAGTGCCAAATTAAGAATTGCAGAGAAAATATGAATAAGATTTTGTCCATTTTAAATATTGAATTTTTAATTAAAGATGATTCTTTTAAAAATTGGAGGATGATTTTGTTTTTATCTGGCTTGGCAATGATTATGATTGCAAGTGGACATAGTGCGGATCGAAAAATATTTAAAATAGCATCGCTAAATGGGGAAATTAGAGTTTTGAAAAGTGATTTTATTGAGGCTAAAAAAGTGCTCATGGTTCTAAAGAAAGAAACTACAATTACACAAGTTTTATTCGAAAAAGGAATTGGTCCTGCTGCAACTCCACCTATTAAAATTAACATTAGCGATGAATAATAATCCCGTTCCAAATGTTCCAATCATGTGGCGGTTTTACCTGCTAGTAGTTACCTTGTCATTATTTGCATTCCTTTTAATAGGTAAATTGATTTATATTCAGTTTTGTCAAAATAATGATTCGGTAAGTTTGAGTCCTGAAGCGATTATAAAAAATGTTGTTTTAGAGCCCAGTAGAGGAAATATTTATGCTTCTGACGGAAATATATTGGCTACGTCAATATTTAGATATGAATTACATTGGGATGCTATGGTACCTTCAAAGCTCAGTTTTAACAGCAATAAAAAGGCATTGGCTGATTCATTGACTTTGGTCTCAGGAGTCCCATCAGAACAAATATTGAATCAATTAATTAATGCAAGAAATCAGAAGAACAGATATTGGTCAGTAGCAAAAAATATTTCGTATTCAGAATATATGAGATATAAAAACTTCCCCATTTTTAATAAAAGTACTTACCGTGGGGGTTTAATTGTAGAGCAACAAATTGTTAGAGAGCATCCTCTTGGTAAAATTGCGGAAAGGACAATAGGATATGAATTAAAGGGTAAAGATGGAACTTTTTTTAGAGTAGGATTAGAAGGTGCTTTTTCTCAATATTTAAGAGGTAATTCTGGATTACGTCTCAAGCAAAGAATTGCAAATGGACAGTGGAAGCCAATCAGTGACTCCAATGAAAAGGAGCCGACAGAGGGTTACGACTTACACACTACAATTGACGTTAATATTCAAGATATAGCTCATAATGCTTTGCTAAATCAGCTTGAAAAGTTTGATGCTGAACATGGAACTGTTGTGGTTATGGAGGTAGAAACGGGCGCTATAAAAGCAATTGCAAATTTGGGAAGAACAAATGAGGGAAAATATTCTGAAAAATATAATTATGCGGTAGGGGAAACCCATGAGCCTGGTTCAACATTTAAACTTATGGGAATGATTGCTGCCTTAGAGGATAAAGTAATTGATATTGATACAAAAATTGAAACAGGTGATGGGGAGATGCTATTTTATGGTAAATATAAAGTAAAAGATTCAAAAAGAGGCGGCTACGGAACTATCACTGCAGCCAAGGCATTCGAGGTCTCTTCAAATGTAGGCTTGGTTAAAATAGTTTATGATAATTATAAAAATAATCCTAAACAGTTTGTAGATCGTTTATACAATATGGGAATTGATAAGCCGCTTGGCTTAGCGATTAAAGGGGAAGGTCTACCCAAAATCCCTCATCCTTCTGATATAGATTGGAATGGTCTGCATTTACCTTGGATGGCCTATGGCTATGGGGTAAGTTTAACGCCCCTACAAACTCTGACGTTTTATAATGCAATCGCTAATGGGGGCGAAATGGTTAAACCCAAGTTTTTAGAAGAAATTAGCAATTTTGGAAATATCCCTACTAAGGTATTCTCAAAGCAAATTTTGAATCCGTCAATATGCTCTAAGGAAACTTTAGAGAAGGTTCGAGGTATGATGTTTAATGTGGTTGATAAGAAATGGGGTACTGGCTATTCAATTAAGGACCCTCTCTTGACTATGTCAGGAAAAACAGGAACTTGCCAACTCGATTACACTTCTGAAGTGGTTCAATATATAGCAAGTTTTGTAGGGTACTTTCCAGCAGATCAGCCAAAGTATTCTTGTATTGTAGTGATTCATCGTCCTGATAAAACAAAAGGATATTATGGGGCAACCGTAGCAGCACCCGTATTTAAATCAGTTGCTAAAAAAATATTTAATGATATTCCTTATCAAGTCAATATCAAACGTTCGGACCTAAATCTTTTGACTCAGAATAGTCAAGAATTTATATTTAAGACTGTGCCCAATGTTACCGGAATGTTACCAGATGCAGCGCGAGTTAAGCTTGAGAAGATTGGGTTTACAGTTATTTTAAAGGGGGAGGGAAAAGTAAAAAACCAATCCATAAAACCTGGTGTACAGATTAAAGTAAATCAAAAAATAACTCTTGATCTTTCATGAAAACACTTAAAGACGTATTGTATGGGGTATCAATAGAGACAATAGTTGGAGTGACTAAGATTTCTGTAAAAGGAATCGTTTTTGATAGTAGGAATGTTAAAAATGATTTTATTTATTTAGCTCAAAAAGGTGTACAAGTGGATGGTCATGAATTTATTTCACAAGCCATTTCAAATGGTGCTAAAGTTATTATTTGTGAGATTATTCCAGTGGAATGTGTTATTGGAGTAGTTTATGTTAGGGTGGAAAATTCATCCAAAACACTTGGGATTATAGCTTCAAATTTTTATGATAATCCTTCTGATAAACTGATGTTAGTTGGAGTTACTGGAACTAACGGAAAAACAACTATTGCTAGTTTGCTTTACGAGTTATTTTTATCTGAAGGTTATCATTGTGGCTTACTTTCTACTATAAAAATTATTTACGCTTCAAAACAGTTTGAAAATATGCACACCACCCCTGATGCTGTTGTAATAAATAAACATTTAGAAGCGATGGTAAACTTGGGGGTGACGCATTGTTTTATGGAGGTTTCTTCTCACGGTATTACCCAAAATAGAATTGAAGGCTTGTATTTTTCTGGAGGAGTTTTTTCTAATTTAACTCATGATCATATGGATTATCATGGTGATTTTAAGAGTTATCGTAATACGAAAAAGCGATTCTTTGATAATCTGCCAAAGACTGCTTTTGCATTAACTAATGTTGACGATAAAAATGGAACTTTTATGTTGCAGAATACTTTAGCTAAAAAGTATTCTTATTCAACTCATCAACAGGCAGATTTCAAAGCACAAATTTTAGAGTGTCAATTCTCAGGAATGCTTCTAAAAATTCAATTGCATGAAGTTTGGACTAGTATAATTGGTGCATTCAATGCTCAAAATTTATTAGCAATCTATGCTGTAGCAAGTCTTTTGGGAATAAACAAATTATCTGTTTTAAAAAGAATTAGTGAATTCAAAAGCGTACCCGGAAGATTTCAAACTCTTCAAGCTCCTAATAAAGTCACTGTTGTTATTGACTATGCTCATACACCAGATGCTTTAGAAAATGTTCTACAAACAATAGCGACAATTAGAACTAGGAATGAAACTATAATAACGGTTATTGGATGTGGTGGAAATCGAGATCAAGAGAAAAGACCATTGATGGCAAAGGCTGCAGTAAATTTAAGTGATAAAGTAATTTTTACTTCTGACAATCCAAGGAATGAAGATCCCGCAGTTATTATTTCGGAGATGTTAAAAGGAGTTCCTGCTGAACACCATAAAAAGGCATTAAAAGTTTCACTTCGAGAGGAGGCTATAGCAATGGCCGAACAACTGGCTCAAGAAGGAGATATTGTTCTAATAGCAGGAAAAGGTCATGAAACTTATCAGGAAATAAACGGAGAGCGATTTCCGTTTAGTGATATAGATATTGCTAAACAGATTTTTTTAAAAACGGATTAATTATGTTGTATTATTTATTTGAATTTTTAGAAAAATCATACCAGTTCCCGGGAGCAAGTGTCTTTCAATATATTTCATTTAGAGCAGCGGCGGCAGTTATTATTTCGATGAGTTTTTCGATGGTTTTTGGTGCCAAAATAATTGAATATCTGAAACGTAAACAAATTGGTGAATCGATTAGGGACCTCGGTTTAGATGGGCAAAAGGAGAAGGAGGGAACTCCTACCATGGGGGGTTTGATAATTATTTTGAGTACTTTAATTCCTGTACTTCTTTTAGCTAGATTAAATAATATTTATATTATTCTTTTATTAATTACTCTTGTTTGGATGGGGTTAATTGGCTGGCTTGATGATTATATAAAAATTTTTAAAAAAAACAAGGATGGTTTGCAGGGAAAGTTTAAAATTATTGGACAGATTTTGCTTGGAGTTTTCATAGGTTCAACCCTTTACTTTAATCCTGATGTGACAATAAGAACTGATGTAAATCTATTAGGAAAAGTTGAAAATGTAAGTGTCATAAATAACAATAAGAATATTAAAGCAACACTTACTACAATCCCTTTACTAAAAAATAACGAGTTTGATTATCATTCACTCATAAGTTGGATGGGGGATACTTCAAAAAATTATACTTGGTTGGTGTTTATTCCAATAGTTATTTTCATAATAACCGCTGTTTCTAATGGAGCCAATTTAACAGATGGGATAGACGGATTAGCAGCGGGAACCTCTGCAATTATTGTATTTGCTCTTGGGATCTTTGCTTGGGTTTCTGGAAATATAAATTTTGCATCATATTTAAATATAATGTACATCCCCAATGTGGGTGAAATTTCAATTTTTATTGCAGCCTTTTTAGGCGCTTTAATTGGATTTTTATGGTACAACACATATCCTGCACAAGTTTTTATGGGTGACACAGGGAGTTTGGCTATTGGTGCTGTTATTTCAGTTATTGCCATAATCGTAAGAAAAGAATTATTGATTCCACTTCTATGTGGAGTATTCTTTATGGAGACTCTTTCTGTGATTTTACAGGTAGGATATTTCAAATATACTCGATTTAAAACAGGGGTTGGTCAAAGGGTTTTTAAAATGTCTCCTTTACATCACCATTATCAAAAACTTGGATTTCATGAGAGTAAAATTGTTGCTCGGTTTTGGATAATAGGAATTATTTTGGCAGTATTTACAATCGTAACCCTCAAATTAAGATAATGCAAAAAAGGTTAGTTGTTTTAGGTGCAGGGGAAAGTGGAATTGGTGCTGCTATTTTGGCAAAAAAACAAGGCTTTGATGTTTTTCTTTCTGAAAAGAAAAGTATATCCGAAGAATTACAAGTCTTTTTAAACAAGGAATCGATTGAATGGGAATCGGGGAAACATACTCTTGAATCTATGAAAGGGGCTCGACTGGTTGTTAAAAGTCCTGGAATTCCAGATTCAAATTATTTATTAAATGAGCTACAAGAACAAGGAAGTTTTATCCTTTCTGAAATTGAGTTTGCATCAAATTATACTAACGCTACCCTTATTGGGATAACTGGAACAAATGGAAAGACAACGACCACAATGCTTACCTATGAAATTCTAAAAAACGCAGGTTTGAATGTTGGCTTAGCAGGAAACATTGGAGCCAGTTTTGCACGTCAAGTCGCTCAAGAAGAGTTTGATTATTATGTTTTGGAAATTAGTAGCTTTCAGTTGGATAATATTCAAAATTTCGCCCCTCATATTACAGTAATTACAAATATTACTCCAGATCATCTTGATCGATATAATTATAGTATAGAAAATTATATAAAAGCAAAACTTAAGATTACTAAGAATCAAACTCAAAAAGATTTTTTTCTTTTTAATGCAGATGACCCAATTTTAATAGAAGCGTTATCTAATCAACATAACAATGCAATGAAAATCCCTTATGGTTTTCAAATTAAAAGTCAGGGAACAACATATGAAAATGATCACTTTATAATAAAGCATCAAAATAAAAATACAATGATAAATACATCTCAATTTGCCTTAGCAGGAAGGCATAACCTTTTAAACGCAATGGCAGCTGCTACCATTGGAAGTTTGTTGAATATTAGCAACGAGACTATTAGAGAGAGTCTAACTCATTTCAAGGGAGCACCCCATAGGATGGAAAAAGTGCTAACAATTCAACGCGTCAGTTATATCAATGATTCTAAAGCTACGAATGTCAATGCAACTTATTTCGCCTTAGAAAGTATAGATACACCCTTGGTTTGGATTGTCGGTGGAGTAGATAAAGGAAATGATTATGATTCTCTTCTCCCATTAATTAGAACAAAAGCAAAAGCAATAATTTGTTTGGGAATCGATAATAATATACTTAAAAATACTTTCGAAGGAATTTCCGATATTTTTATTGAAACACAGTCGATGAGTGAGGCTGTAAAAATAGCACACAAAATTGCTGAACCTAAAGATACAGTTTTGTTATCTCCTTCATGCGCTAGCTTTGATTTATTTGAAAATTATAGTGACAGAGGAAACCAATTTAAAAATGCTGTTAGAAATTTATAAACCATGTTTCAATCTATAAAAGGCGATAAAGTATTATGGGGAATATTAGCATTATTAGCTATTTTTTCCTTTTTGCCTGTTTTTAGCGCTAGTTCTAATTTAGCTTATGTAGTTGGAAAAGGAACCCCTTGGGGTTATTTGTTTAAACATTTTATGATTTTAGGAATTGGATTTGTTTTGATGTTTTCTATTCATAAAATACCATATAATTATTTCAAAGGAATTTCAATTTTAATGCTTCCAGTAGTAATACTTTTATTGTTGTATACCGCTAGTCAAGGTACAGTGATCGATGGTGCCAATGCAAGTAGATGGATCCGAATACCTATTATAGGACTTAGTTTTCAAACATCTACTTTGGCGTCTGTAATTGCGATGATATATACTGCACGTTATTTTTCAAAGCACAAAGACCAATCCGTTTCATTTAAAAACTCTTTAATTGAATTATGGCTTCCTATGTTTTTAGTAGTACTATTAATTTTTCCTTCAAATTTATCTACGGCAGCACTCTTATTTTTAATGCTTTTAATAGTATCCTTTATTGCGGGTTACCCAATAAAATATTTATTTTTCATCTGTGGAACGGGTTTAGCTGTGGTATTATTGTTTTTTCTATTGATTAAGGTATTTCCTGGATTTTTTCCAAACCGAATAGACACCTGGATGAGTAGAATAGAAAACTTTAGTAGTGGTGAAAGTGCAGATGGAAATTATCAGGTTGAAAGAGCAAAAACAGCGATAATTACAGGGAAAATATTTGGAGTAGGTGCAGGCAAAAGTAGAATGAAAAATTTTTTACCTCAAAGTTCATCTGATTTTATTTACGCTATTATTGTTGAAGAATTTGGATTGTTAGGGGGGATAGGACTCATAATTCTATACTTATTATTGCTTTTTCGAATTGTAGTTATTTCTTACAAAGCAACAGATGTATTTGGGAAATTAGTGGTAATTGGGCTTGGAATTCCAATTATACTTCAGGCATTTATCAATATGGGAGTTGCCTTACAGGTTCTTCCAGTAACTGGCCAAACTCTGCCTATGATAAGTAGTGGAGGTACTTCGGCTTGGATGACCTGTATCGCCATGGGAATTATTTTGAGTGTAAGTGTTAAAAAGAAACTAATTGAAAATGAATTAGATTATGAAAACATAAATAAATCAAATCCAATAAGTATTTTAAGTGAAACATTATAGACTAATCGTTTCGGGAGGAGGAACAGGAGGGCATATCTATCCTGCTTTGGCCATAGCAACTGTTTTTAAACAACAATTTATTAATACAGAAATATTGTTTGTTGGGGCTAAGGGTAAAATGGAAATGGAGAAAGTCCCAAAGGCAGGATTTGAGATAAAGGGAATTTGGATCAGCGGTTTTCAAAGATCCATAACAATTAAAAACCTTTTGTTTCCATTAAAAGTCCTGGTAAGCTTAATACATTCTTATTTTATTATTAAAAAATTTAAACCAAATCTAGTTGTTGGAACCGGAGGATTTGCTAGTGGTCCTCTTTTGAAAATGGCTCAATGGCTTAAGTTACCTACTCTTATTCAGGAGCAGAATTCATATCCGGGAATTACAAATCGTATTTTGAGTAAAAAAGCTGATAAAATTTGTGTTGCTTATGAAGGGATGGAGCGTTATTTCCCAAAAATAAAAATCAGAAATACAGGGAATCCTATTCGTCCTGAAATGTTGGATCAAACCATTACTCCTTCAGTTGCTAAATTATTTTTTGGATTAGATACTGATAAACAGACTTTAGTTGTTATCGGTGGTAGTTTAGGAGCCAGAAGTATTAATAGGCTTATAGCTAATCAAATTCACTTTTTCAAAAAGCATTCGCTTCAAGTTATTTGGCAATGTGGGACATTGTATTACGAAAAATATAAAGATTTTGCTCAAGAGGATGTGATTATTCGTCCATTTATATACGAAATGGAGCAACTCTATGCTGCATCTGATATTATAATTTCAAGAGCTGGAGCGGGGAGTTTGTCTGAGCTCAGTTGTGTTGGCAAACCTATGCTCTTGATTCCATCCCCCAATGTTACTGCAAATCATCAATTCCATAATGCTCAAGCTTTAGTAAAAAAGAATGCTGCTCTAATGTTAGAGGAAAAAGAGTTGGATTCAAAATTTCAAGATGTATTTAGTTCTTTGGTTATTGATAACTCTATTCGAGAGAAAATGCAAAATCAGCTGAAGGGGCTAGCTAAGCCTAATGCATCACAGGCCGTTGTTAACGAACTGATAGAATTAGTATGAAAAATAGCAAACAATATATTTACTATTTTATTGGAATCGGAGGTGTGGGAATGTCAGCTTTAGCACGTTTATGCAAACGTCAAGGACATCAAGTTTTTGGTTACGATAAAACCTCTTCTTCAGTAACAATAGCACTAGAGCAAGAAGGAATTTTTATTATTTATGATGCTTCTGTTGAGTCAATTCCTGTGCAAGTGTTGGGGAATAATGTAGAAGTTATTTATACTGCAGCTATTAGAAAAGACCACCCCCAATTAGTGTATTATGTATCTCAAGGAAATCGGATTAGAAAGCGTTCCGTATTTCTTGCAGATTCATGTAAAAAGAGTAATTTAATTGCCATCGCAGGAACTCATGGCAAAACAACAACAGCATTAATTTTAACTCATATTTTTTCTGTAACAGATCAATCTTTTTCTTCTATTATGGGAGGTTTTTTAAATGGTAATGAATCTAATTTGATTGGAGAAGGAGATGAATTTATGATTGTTGAAGCAGATGAATACGATCGTTCGTTTTTGCAACTATATCCCAGTATTGGATGTATAACGTCAATGGATGCTGACCATTTAGATGTTTATCAAACAATTGACGCATTTAACGCTGCTTTTATTCAATTTTCAGAGCAAATTACGGATAACCTTATCTTTGCGTATGGCCTTCCCTTAAGGGGTTTGACATTCGGTATTGAAGTGCCAGCAGATTACGAGGCTTCCAATATTAATCCATCAAATATGGGGTATAGCTTTGATTTGAAAACTCCAAAAGGTAATTTTGAGGGTATATCTTTTAGTCAATTAGGGAAGCATAATATTTCAAATGCAGTT
>CAJJAB010000118.1 GCA_905181895.1 Flavobacteria bacterium MS024-2A
TTAATTCAGAGGGGATACTCACAGAATGCTTAGCTGCAGATTTTTTATTCCCAACTTTGATTGAAATGACGTCGTCGGGTAATTGTGTAAACATATTTTCATCGGTTACATCATCTCCAGCAACTAAGATAAAATCATACTTTTCCTTAGAATAATGATCATAAGATGCGATTCCTTTATTTGTCGTTGAAGTTGTTACTTCAATGATCTTATCTCCATCCATTAAGTTTATATCATTTGAAAGCATGCTGGATAAAACGGTTTTTAATTCTTCTGATTTTATAACCCCCAATTCTGGATCTGTCTTTCTAAAATGCCAGACCAGGGAGTTTCTTTTCTTTTCAATGAATGTTCCTGGGGTATTATCCGTAAACTGCTGTAAAATGGGATAAATATGATTCATCCAGGCAGAGCTTGAGGTATTTTTTTCAACCCATTTTGATTGGGGCTCTTTTTCAAAGTGGCCATGTTCTGCGATCATTGTCAAATTTAAATCCTTAAATATTTGATCTAAAAATTCTGGCGGCCTTCCGCTAATAATAATAACTTTATTTTTAATGTCTTGACTTAATGATTTTAAAATACTTAAAACCGCTGGTGTGGGAATTGCCTTTTTATGATTTTTATTAAACGGGACTAATGTTCCATCATAATCGAGAAGGAATAAACGTTTGTTCGCCTTATTATACTGATACTCAAATTTCGATATAATCTTAGGTGTAATTCTCTTTGTTTTGAGAATTGGGATCTTTTTTGAAATGATATCCAATTCTTTTAAAAAAGTATCTGACCAAAAAGTTATATTATATCGCTTGACACGCTCACGTAATTCAATATTACGCTCCATT
The DNA here is from genome assembly GCA_905181895.1 of Flavobacteria bacterium MS024-2A. Taxonomy (GTDB): domain Bacteria; phylum Bacteroidota; class Bacteroidia; order Flavobacteriales; family Flavobacteriaceae; genus MS024-2A. The sequence continues at coordinate 849 of CAJJAB010000118.1, forward strand.
TGCTCCGTAACAGTCATATTTAGAGCTTCATGGATACTGTTGCACAACGCACTAATATCAAACGGATTAACTATTAAGGCTTGATGTAATTCCTTTGAAGCCCCGGCAAGTTCACTCAAAATTAGAACCCCATCATTATTTATACGTGTGGCTAAGTATTCTTTCGCCACCAAGTTCATTCCATCCCTAAGTGGAGTGACCATTATAACGTCAGATAGGCGATATAATTCGATCAAATCATCAAAATCAAAGGATCTGTAATAGTACCAAATAGGCGTCCAGTTTACAGTTGCAAAATTTCCGTTAACACGACCAATAATTTCATCGGTTTCTCTTTTTAACTTTTTGTAATGAGAAACGTTAGCCCTTGAGGGAACTAATACCATTAATAGTCTCACCTTTTCCTGATATTCTGGATATTGTTCAAGGAATAACTCAAAAGATTTTATTCTATTGATTACGCCTTTGGTATAATCTAATCGATCTATTGAAAGAATAATTTTTCCTTGATTTAATTCTTTGTGTTTTTCTAGTTTAATTCGTAATGGAGAGAAGGTTTCTTTTTTATTCTTACTATGAATCAAGGCTATATTTTCAAACTTTTCAAAATCAATTCCCATAGGAAAAGTGTTGACCACAATTTCTCTATCGGCTTGTTGAATTACGTTAAAATTTACATTTAAATGCAATATTCTTTTTATAGAACTCAAAAAATGGCGTTCATAATCATAGGTATGAAAACCTATAAGATCTGCACCAAGCATTCCTTTTAGGAGTTCCTCTCTTTTTGGAAAAATTCTAAAAATCTCAAAAGAAGGAAAGGGAATGTGAAGGAAAAAACCAATGGTTACGTCATTTCTAACGGATTTCACCATTTCTGGGACTAATAATAATTGATAATCATGTATCCAAACTTGATCACCCTCATCTATTTCTTCAAGAATTGAATCAGCAAACTTTTGATTCACTTTCACATAGGATATCCATTGTTGTTCATCAAATTGAAAATGTTGTTTGAAATAATGAAAAAGTGGCCAAATACATTTATTTGAAAGGCCTAAATAAAAATCATTTATTTCCTCATTGGAAAGAGATATAGGTTTAAATTTCTCGGCAATTAAATCTTTTGAAAGGGAATTGTATGCCTCTTCTTCAATATCATTTGAGCTAATTCCAGGCCAGCCAATCCACAAGGATTTACCATTTTCGTGAACAGACTTCAATCCTGTTGCTAATCCTCCAGAAGTTGGACTAAAAATCCATTGATTCTGCTCTTTTTCAATTTTAATGGGAAGTCTATTTGAAACAATGATAAATTTTGACATACTTTGTGTTATTGTATTATTTTACTTAAATCGAAATTAAATATATATATAAAGAAATTTATTTGATATGAATGGCAATTTAAATTATGGCATAATTGGAAATTGTAAATCTGCAGCTTTAATTAATGAGGATTCTTCAATAGATTGGCTCTGTCTTCCACAATTTGATTCGGCATCTGTATTTGCGAAAATTCTTGATGATAAAAAAGGAGGCCATTTTAAAATTAATAAAGCGGATTATTCTATCACACAGTCTTATATAGAAAACACAAGTATTTTAAGAACATTTTTTGAAAATCAATCAGCTTCTTTCGAAATCTTAGATTTCATGCCGCGGTATAAAAATGAAACCAAGTCACATTTTACTCCTCGAGAGGTAATTCGAATAATAAAGCCCATTAAGGGAACTCCGAAAATATCAGTTGATTATCAACCCAAGTTAGAGTATGCAGCTGCTGAAACAAAAACATATATAAAAGATGATTTTATAGTAAGTATTTACGATCATGACAATTATGACTCTCTCTATTTATATTCAAATATAAGACCAGAAGCTATATTAGCTGGAGATTCAATCGATTTAACAGAGCCGGTCTTTTTTTCAATATCCTATAATGAAAAAATAAAACTCCCAAACATGGAGCAGTGCCTTTTAGATTTTGAACGAACTAAAATTTACTGGTTAAACTGGTGTGGCAAAACCCCCCATTATAAACATTATAATGCTATCATTTTAAGAAGCGCCATGACCTTAAAGTTACTTAGCTTTGATAAAACTGGAGCTATTCTTGCCGCTGCAACGACTTCCTTACCGGAGTCTATAGGTGAAGTTAGGAATTGGGATTATCGTTTTTCTTGGATTCGAGACTCATCTATGGTGATACGTGTAATTTCAAAACTTGGACATCGAAAAATCGTTAAAGATTTTATTGATTATATCATTGATCTTGTTCCTGAAAAAGACGAGAAAATTCAAATCATGTATGGAATTAACAAAGAAAAAGTCTTAACAGAAAAAGTCTTAAGTCATCTTAGTGGTTATCAAAATTCTAAACCTGTTAGAATTGGGAATGCGGCCTATATGCAAAAACAAAATGATATTTATGGAATTTTAATTGATGCAATTCATGTAGAGCTATGTGAATTTCCTCTAGTTTATGAGAAGAAGGAAGAGCTATGGTCTATCGTTAAAAATATTGTTTGGATTGTAAAAAACAATTGGAACTTACCCGACAAAGGAATTTGGGAATTCAGAGATGAGGACAAGCACTTTACCTTTTCAAAGGTCCTCTGTTGGGTCGCTATAGATCGAGCCATAAAAATAGCAGATCTTCTTGGTAAAAGTAAGCCCCAATGGAATGAAATAAGAACAGCAATCAAGAAAGATATTCACGATAAAGCATGGAATGCTAACGAGGGTTCTTATACTCAATACTATGGATCAGATTCCTTAGATGCATCAGTTTTATTAATGGAACAATATGGCTTTATTGAAGCCAAAGAGGAGCGATTTGTAAAAACTGTTCATGCTATAGAGCGAGAACTTTCATATGAAGGTCTACTATTTCGTTATAAAAATAAGGATGACTTTGGAGCGCCGACCTCTTCTTTTACTATTTGTACATTTTGGTTTATTAATAGTCTTTATAAAATTGGAGAAGTAGAAAAATCAAAAAAACTATTTGATCAGGTCCTCAGTTATAGTAATCATCTAGGCTTATTTAGCGAAGATTTGGATTTTAAAACCAAAAGACTTTTAGGTAATTTTCCTCAGGCTTATTCGCATCTAGCTTTAATTGATGCTGCATTAAATTTTAACGAATAGTTACCGTTTGATTTTATGATTTATTTTTAGCTTTGGGCTATGGACAAAAAGAAAATTATTAAGTTCTCTATTGCTTTTGGTATTATTAAAAAAGTAGCATTAGTAGTTTTTATTTACTACACTACTTTGTGATTGAAGTTGCTGTTTACTCTAGTGGTTATCCTTGCCAATGCTCTGGCGCTTGTAACTTTGCCAAAGCATACCAAGACGCAGGAAAGCCACGCTTTATTGATTATGAAAGATATGTTAAGGGAGACTTTATACCTTCATCAGAGAAAGAAAAAAAGATTCTTAAATTCATTAATACCACCTACTGCTCCAGTAAATAAAAACGTTTACTTTATTTTTTAGAGAACATAATTATCTTTTTGTTACAAAAGGTTTTTCTAAAAAGAATAAAAAGTAATATTCTATTTCAATCGTAAACAACCCCACCGTAAAAAAACTTAAAAGGAATATTATGATAAATAATTATTGATATGAGAGATTTGTATATTAGGTATTGAATTTTTTTTAAAAGATGCTCATTATAAGAGAACAGAACTACCATATGTCTTTTCAGATTCATATATTAGACTTATGAATAGATCCTCATTTGTCAAAAAACTTCTTGTTTTTCTGGGGTTTTCCTCCTCCACAAATGTACTTTTAAGTTCTTGTGAAAAAGGAGAAACTTTATTGGAAGTTGAAGAAGAACTTTCAGCAGAAGAAAAAGCCTACAAGGAGCTCAAAGAAAACATCGGTGAAAATGGATTTTTTCTTGATGGAAAAATTCTAAACGTTGATTTAACTCATAAAAATTATTTAAAACTTCAGACCACTGGAGAATTCATAAACGATTCAGAAAATTATGTTTTACTTCTTCGGAAAACAGAAGAGGACATTTTAGCATTAAGCAACTGTTGTCCTCATTTGGGAACATCAAACAGATGGTCTTATTCCAATGGAGAATTTAGATGCGCTAATCACGGAAATTCTTATGGTACAGGAATCGGTTTTGCAGCTAATTGTAGTTCTAACAGTACCTCAGGTAATCTGAAGCAATATAAAACAGAAATAAATCAAGATATTTTAATAGTTAATTTTGATACTTAATTATAGTTGTAGCTATTTAACTTTATTGAATATACCTCCGTTTAACTCCCATTCTTTTCCAAGAGAACCTTTTTAATAAATTTTGAGCTATAAAAATCTAATTAACGAAAAAACTATATACTAGAGTAAAAGAACTACTTTTCTCATCGGAGGTTTTAACCCTCCAGTAATATGTTTTTCCACTCTCGACACTTACCTCTAGTGAGGTCTCAGAAATTCCAGTATTATCCCCGCTAGGGTCTTGTAATCCATCAATGTCATCAAAATAAATGGTATATGTAAGTGTATCTGACTCATCGGGATCATTACCTCCCCAAGACAATATTATTTTTCCATCAGATGCATCTACTGATGCTCCAGATGAAGGATTAACAATAGTAGCAGGGAAGGGGGCGTAATTTTCTTGTCCATCTCCAGCAAGATAAAACTGCCATATTTCAGACGTACTTGTTTCTGAAGTATCCTTTGATTTAGAGATTACTTTCCATCCGTAAGAAATATCTGTAGCAAGAGTTACTTCTTTTGATGTTAAGGTAATCCCTGATTCTGTTTGTGTTTCACTTGTTTCTTGATTTGTAATTTGTAAATCATAACTATCCGTGTCGGATGAAGCGTCCCACTTAAAAGTAACTGCACTATTTGAAGTATCGACAGCTTCTCCTTCGAAACACACTTCATTGTTATCTGGTGCAGATAAACTAGACTTCCCAGGGGTAGGGACTTGAGGCGCTGGTGTTGGGGATGGCTGCTGTGTGGTTGTTGGTGGTGTTGAGCTTCCGCTATCGTCCTCAGCACTACAACTAAACAAAAGTATACTTAACAATAGAATCCCTATGTAGCTTTGTGTTTTCATCGCTTGATCATTTTAAAAGTTTGATCTACTGTTTGTCCATTGACTTTTACAACATAAATCTCTGATGAGAAATTGGAAGTATTAATTCTTACAATCCTAGAAAATGGGATTGACTCTTGATAACGATGTAAAAGATTTCCGGATCTGTCAAACACCGATACGGAGGTAGAACTATCTTCTCCAGGAATTACAAGATTTAAATTATTTTGAACTGGATTAGGATAATGTTTAACCTGTTCAGATATAAAGACTTGTTCAACATGAACACCTTGACAATCTTGAGGAGTAGAAATTTTGATGGTATTCATACCCGCTCTAAGTTTAAGACTTAAGGTGTTTATCTTATAACTTCTTCTCTCACCATTTACCTCTGCATAATAAAGCTCTGAACCTTTCAAATTTACCACCATGGTTTTACGCTTTTGATTAATAGATGATTTAGCAGAAAGTGCAGGCGGTTCTGTTATACCAATTTCAAAAGCTTGAAGGTAACCTTCTTGCCCTTCAATGGTAAAGTTTAAAGTATAGGTACCAATCTGTAATTCATTAATGATCAGTTGATGATCGTTTTCTGAACTAAGCGTGTAAGTGTTTTCTGTATCTGGAATAGATAAATTATAAATATGATCTGTATTCTGAACACTAATAGTGATAGTACCATTTGTCTTTCCAGAACAGGAGACCCCATTGGTTTTGATAGAGTAGTTTTCCAATGGTAATGAGAAAACTTCACACCCATCAGTATTTACCATAGCACCTAAAGGGGTAGAATTACATAAATCACGATCATCACTTACACCGTCACCGTCTGTATCAATGTATTTACCTTGAATGATTGGTATTTGATCAAATTTTTTAAATAGAACATCTTCATCTGTGTTAGGATTGACAGTAAGCCACTGATTCATTATCGAAGAGTATACCTGTCTAAAATCAAATTCAGAAGCCAAATTATCTTGCCACTCGACATTACTTGGAATTACTGGATTATTTCCAAGAATTTCTGAATCTACTTTATTTCCAAAAACAAAAAGTGGTGCTGCAGTCCCATGATCAGTTCCAAGTGATCCGTTGGAGGCAATAGTTCTTCCAAATTCTGAGTAGGTCATCACGAGAAGATCATCACTTCTTCCAATATCATCCATATTTTTCATAAATGTTAAAACGGAATCATTAATTGATTTCATTAGAATGGAATGAGCTCCTTTAGAATGATCTGACTGATCTACTTGGGTATCATGTGTATCAAAACCACCTAGTTCTACCAAAAATATTCTTGTGTTTAACCCACCACTAATAAGTTTAGTTACCTTCTCAAATTGGAAGCCAAGATCAGAGGGGTTAAAATCAAAATTACAAATACCGGATTCATATGCCGCTTTTACCTTTTTTCCGTAAATATTTGATTGTTTTCCAACAAGTTGTATATAGTCTAATTTAGTTCCTCTTTTGCTAGAGGTGTCGTAAACATTATCAAATTCTGTTATAATTTCTCTAAAATCTTCAGGATTTCTAGCTATAAAGCTAGTAAATGAACTTTTACCTGTTAAAAGCAGGCTTGGAGACCCTAGCTCAACTGTTAAAGGATCAGGATATTGGCTATTTGGATAACTTTGTGGATATTCAGGGTGTTGATTTTCAATATATCTACCCATCCAACCTGATGTAACAAACTTGTTGTAGTCTGAAGCGGATTCCCAAATATCCATTGATCTGAAATGAGAAAAGTCAGGAGTTTCATAACCTACATTTTGAATAATTTTCAGTCTTTTTTCATCAAAAAGCGATTTAAAACCCTTTAACTCAGGATGTAATCCTAAGTCTTTTTTACCAAGATTAATAATTTTATTATCTGGAAGAACAACATGAGGTCTTGCATTATTAAGATTACTCATTTGATTTAATGGAATAACAGTATTTAATCCATCATTCCCACCATTTAACTTGACTAGTACAAGAATTTTACCTGGTGATATGGTATTGCTTAAATATGAATTATGATTATAAACTTCGGATCCAAAAGCTAGATCAGTTGCTAAAAAAGATGCTGCACCTAAGTGACTTAAATTGTGTAAAAAACTCCTTCTTTTCATATCTAAA
>CAJJAB010000119.1 GCA_905181895.1 Flavobacteria bacterium MS024-2A
TACAAAATGTATCTTTGTGTATGGTTAAAAATGCACGTGACCTAAAATTAAAAGAGTGTTGGGATGACTTAATTCTGTTTTTAACAGATACTTTTCCAGATGGAGATGCCCTGGATGTTGATGGTTCTTCATTTAATTGGTCTTCAGGAGTTTGGAAAACCACATGAACGATTTTAAAGGAAGATAATATAAATTTAATTAATATTGGGGCATGTACTATTTTAGAATCCTTCAGCTATTACCGGTTTGACATTAATGACAAAGATGGTTGGCCTAATTTAAAATCTGGAGAGCAAAGTATTTTAATTAAAACTGCAATAGTAGATTACTTCCTCAAGCAGAGTGTCATTTCGTAAAACTACTTTATTTTTGTAATATGATAGATCGTGTAAAAAAATATTTAGAGGAAGTAAGGGCTTTCAAAAGTAAAGATATTAAAGACATAGAAGAATTTAGAGTCAGTTTCACTGGGAAAAAGGGAATTCTTAATTCCTTATTTGCTGCCTTTAGGGAGGTGCCAGTTGCTGAAAAAAAGGTATTTGGGCAAGAGCTCAATACTTTAAAGACTGAGGTGACTGAAAAAATAAAGGAACTTCAATCTGGATTAAATAGCAAAGAAGGAAAATCAACCATTAAAGATCCTTCAAGAACTCCTTTTCCAGTTCAAACAGGGAATCGCCATCCACTATCAGTTGTCAAAAATAGAATTATCGATATTTTTACTCAGATTGGGTTTACTATTTCAGAAGGACCAGAAATAGAAGATGATTGGCATAATTTTACGGCATTAAATTTACCTGAATATCACCCAGCTAGAGATATGCAAGACACCTTCTTTATCCAGACGGATCCTGATATTTTGTTACGCACCCACACTTCATCTGTACAAGTGCGTTATATGGAAAAAAATAAGCCTCCTATTCGGACTATTTCTCCGGGGCGTGTGTTTCGTAATGAAGCCATTTCTTCAAGAGCACATTGTATTTTTCATCAAGTTGAGGGTTTATATATAGCTAAAAATGTATCTTTTGCAGACTTAAAACAAACCTTACAATATTTTACAGAATCTTTATTTGGAAACTCAAAAATTCGTCTTAGACCATCTTATTTTCCCTTTACAGAACCCAGTGCTGAGGTAGATATTTATTGGGGATTAGAAACAGAAACTGACTACAAAATTACAAAAGGAACTGGATGGCTTGAAATTATGGGCTGTGGAATGGTTGATCCTAATGTTTTAGAAAACTGTGGGATAGATCCTAATGAATATTCTGGTTTTGCCTTTGGAATGGGTATCGAACGAATTGCGATGTTGATATATCAGATTAGCGACATTAGACTATTTTTTGAAAATGATGTGCGTTTTTTAAAACAGTTTAAAGCAACACTCTAACTCAATTTTTTGTAAGTTTTTTGAATATCTTTTTGGGGCTTTTCTTAAGATATAAGATATGATATACTGAATCGATAATAGGCGTATTAGTTTTAATCTTTTGGCTCACTTTAAAGGCAGATTTGCTAGCATAATATCCTTCAGCGACCATACTCATCTCCATTTGAGCCCCCTTCACGGTATAACCCCTTCCAATCATATTTAAAAAACGCCTATTTCTACTAAACAATGAATAGGCAGTGACTAATAAATCAGCTAAATAAGCCGAATGATTGATGTTTCTTTTATTTTTACTAATCTTCTTTATGAAGCAATCCATTTCTCGAGTGGAATTACAAATTAAAATACTCTGAAAATTATCACCATATCCTAAGCCGTGAGTAATTCCTAAAGCTAATGCATATACATTTTTTAAAGTAGCCGTATATTCAATACCTATAATATCATTCGAAACTTTTAGTTGTAAATAGGAGCTGCACAATAGCTAATGAAGCTATGTGACTTTGTCTTTATCTTTTGAGGCTAATAAAGTTAAATAAGAAAGACACTTAAGAGCAATTTCTTCTGCACGAGAAGGTCCTCCAATAACCACAAATTGTTACCAAGATAAATTATAATGGTTTTGTAGATGTTCCCCAACAATAAGTTGAGTTTCTGGAGCAAATCTTTTTACTTCAGAGATAATAATCTTATCGTTTAAAGGGTGTGTTATTTTTTTCAATTCATTTTCTAAATAAACAGAAGGGATTGCCATAACTAGCCATTTTGATTTTGAAACAACTTCATTAATGTCACTGCCGACAGAAATTCTATGAGGTCTAAATTTGACCTCTGGCAGATAGTTTGGATTTCTAGAGGGACTCTTTGTTTTTTTGCTTGTTCAGGATCACGTATGTACCAATTTACATGCAGTCAACTATCAGTCAATATTTTGATAATAGCTTTTGCCCAGCTTCCACTGCCGAGTAAAGCAATTCTGATTTTTGGGGAAATAATTTTAAGTATTTTATAGTTGATGTTGGGGGGGATTATAACCAGTTAATCAAAGGGATTCCACTTAATAATAAAACTAATCCTAAAGTATAAAAAAGCCCAATTCGCAGGAATTTTTTACCTGAAAGGGATTGTCTTTTGTGCATCGACCAACCCATTGTAATTAAAACAATTGCTAAAATATTTGTAATTGGATGTTCTATTAAATATAAACGTGTCTCAGCATTTTTCATAACGCCCACTCCTAGTTCAGACCATTTTCCAAACCAAGGAGAGACAAAATAAAGTATTAAGCCGATTACAAGTTGTATGTGAGAAAAAATTAGCCCAAAAAGGCTAATTCTAAGATCTTTTGTGCTAAAGTCTCTACGTAATATTTTGCCAAGAAAGCTGTTAAAAATGGCTACAGCCAAAATAAGTAAAACTAAATAGGCCCAATAGGAATGAATGATTTTTATAAGTGCGTACATATTTATTTTCTTAATAAACTTATTTCATTTTGATCAAAGAATAATTTTGATCTTAAATAACTTACTTTTAAAAATAAAAAGAACCAATTACCATGAAAAAAATTACATTACTTTTTTTAATATTTTGTTTGGGTTGTGAGCAATCAGTTACTACAGATTCAACTTTTGGAATTGTTATTCACGGTGGTGCAGGTACAATTTTAAGAGCCAATATGACTTTAGAAACCGAAGCTGCATATCGTAAAGTTTTGGAAGAAGCCATTCAAGTAGGACATTTGATTCTCAAAAAAGGGGGGAGCAGTCAAGAAGCTGTTGAAAAAACTATTCATGTAATGGAAGATTCACCTCTTTTTAATGCTGGAAAAGGAGCAGTGCTTAATGCAAATGAAACAATTGAATTAGATGCTTCTTTTATGGATGGGGCACAATTAGATGCGGGGGCAATTTCAGGAGTTAAAACAATAAAAAATCCAATTTCAGCAGCTATTATGGTAATGAAAAATTCTCCACACGTTATGCTTTCTGGAGCTGGAGCTGACGCTTTTGCAGCTTTAAAAGGCCTGGAAATTGTTGAACCCGAATATTTTTTTACTGAGCGAAGAATTAATTCATTAAAGCGAGTAAAGGAATCAGAACTAAAAAAAAATAAAACATCTTCATTAGAAACTTCATTTATCCGACAGCAACGATATGGAACAGTGGGTTGTGTAGCTTTAGATTTAAAAGGGAATTTAGCAGCAGGAACTTCTACTGGTGGAATGACAAACAAAAAGTGGAATCGAATAGGAGACGCTCCGATAATTGGTGCGGGAACATATGCAAATAATGCTACTTGTGCTATTTCTGCAACAGGATGGGGAGAATTTTTTATTCGTTCTGTTGTTGCACACGATATCTCTGCTTTAATAGAATATAAAGGGCATAGCATACAGGAGGCTGCACATATCGTTATCCATGATAAAGTTGGAGGTCTAGGAGGTAATGGCGGAGTTATTGGAATTGACCATAAAGGGAATGTTGCTATGGAAATGAATACCCCCGGGATGTATCGAGCACATATGGATGCAGATGGAAATTTGAAGGTAAAAATTTATAAAGACGAGTGAAATCTAAATATTATAATTATGTTAATCTATCATAGATATTCCTCATCTAGAAAAAATTAACAGCAATGAGTTTTCTTCTGAAATACTAGAATCAATTGACCTTTAGAATACTTCAAGTTTATCGAGATTATAATTTTGATAATAGAATCATCATTATGACTAAGACCAAATAGAATGGATAAAAAACTAACTTTTGATTCTACAAGAAAAATTATTCATGTAGATATGGATGCTTTTTTTGCAGCAGTTGAACAATTGGATCATTCTGAATGGAGAGGAAAGGCTTTGGCAGTTGGTGGTGGTGGAGACCGCGGAGTAGTATCTGCAGCCAGTTATGAGGCGCGTAAATATGGGGTTCGAAGTGCTATGAGTAGTGTAATTGCAAAACGCCTTTGCCCTCATTTGATTTTTGCCCCTTTAAGATTTGAACGATACAAAGAGATTTCCAAACTGATACATTCTGTTTTTTTAGAGTATACTTCTTTGGTGGAACCCTTGTCTTTAGATGAAGCTTTTTTGGATGTTTCTGAATATCCATCTGCAAGTATAGTTGCAAGTGAAATTAGAGAAAAAATTAATTTAAAAACTGGATTAACAGCTTCGGCTGGAATTTCAATCAATAAGTTTTTAGCCAAAATTGCAAGCGACTGGAATAAGCCTAATGGTCAGAAAACGATATCTCCTGATGAAGTAATCCCTTTTTTGGAAAAAATGGATGTAAAGGATTTTCATGGTATTGGATCTAAGACAAAACTCAAAATGTATGGTTTGGGAATTTACACAGGAAAAGATTTAAAATTACGCTCCGAAGTTTTTTTAGATCAGCATTTTGGAAAATCAGGAACTTATTACTTTAAAGTTGTAAGAGGGATTCACAATAGTCCAGTAAAACCTCAAAGAATTCCGAAATCTTTTGGAGCAGAAAGAACATTTATTAAGAATTTGAGTAGTGAATTGTTTTTAGAGGAAAAACTAAATTTAATTGCTGAGCTATTAGAAAAGCGAATTAAAAAAAATAAAATTGCAGGAAGAACAATCACACTCAAAATAAAATATAGTGATTTTGTTCAAGAAACGAGAAGCAAAACAGGCTCATTATATTTGTCCTCCAAAAAATCAATTTTTGAAGAGGCAAAAAAATTACTTTACAAAGAAAAGCTTTTAAATTCTGTTAGACTGATTGGAATTTCATTATCTAATCTAAACACCAAGAAAACAGTTATCTCTAAGCCAGGGATTATCATTAAAAACTCACAATTAAGTTTGCCTTTTTAGACGGAAGAAACACGAAGAGTATTTACCATTCCTCTCGATTTGATGGGCATAGCCGTTAAATTGACAACCATATCCTCTTTTTCAACGTAACCGACGTTAAGTGCGATTTCATTTATTTCTTCAATTGTTTTATCAGTACTGTTCAGATTGTTATAATAGAAGGTTTTTACGCCCCATAAAAGATTAAGACGATTCAATATTCGAATATTCGAGGTGTAAACTAGAACATGAGCACTAGGGCGCCAGGCAGAGATTTGAAAAGCTGTATATCCACTATTTGTTAATGTACATATAGCTTTTGCCTCAATATCATCAGCAATATGAGCTGCATGATAGCAAACGGATTTTGTGATGAAACGTTTGGTTCGAATAGTTGGTGCTTCTTGAGGAACCTGAATTAAGCTAGAGCCTTCCACAGAAATTAGAATATCTGCCATAGTTTTGATTACCTCAACAGGATATTCTCCCACAGAGGTTTCTCCAGAAAGCATTACTGCATCAGCACCGTCCATAACTGAGTTGGCAACGTCATTTACTTCCGCTCGTGTGGGAGTTAGACTGTCTATCATGGATTCCATCATCTGAGTGGCAATGATAATTGGAATACGAGCTTTTTTTGCTAGACGAACTAAACGTTTTTGAATTAGAGGAACTTCTTGTGCGGGAACTTCGACTCCTAAATCTCCTCTAGCAACCATGAGTCCATCACAGTGGGCTATTATTTTATCTATATTTTCAAGTGCTTCGGGTTTTTCTATTTTAGCAATTATAGGAATTTTTTCATCTGTGTATTTTTCCATTAATTTTTTCAAATCAATCAAATCTTGACTAAAACGAACAAAAGAAAGTGCAATCCAATCTACATCTTGAGTAAAGATAAATTCTGCATCTTTAATATCTTTTTCGGTTAAAGCAGGAAGAGAAATTTTAGTATTAGGTAAATTCACCCCTTTATTCGATTTAAAGAGGCCTCCTTGAATTACTTTTACAATTACCCTATTTTCCTTATTAGTCGAAATAACCTCAAAGATCAACTTACCGTCATCTAACAAAATACGTTCCCCAGCAGAAACATCTTTTGGAAAATTTTTATAATTCATGTAGGCTTTTTTTGAATCTCCAACAAAAGGGGCATCAGTTAAAAAGATGACCTGATCTCCAGTATTTACAAAAGCACCTTCTTCCATTTTACCTACACGTAGCTTTGGGCCTTGAAGGTCAGCCAAGATGGAAGTATTTGTATTAAGCTTTTTATCGACTCGTCTGATCATTTTAATACGGTCCGAAACATCAACATAGTCTGCGTGAGAGAAATTAATACGAAAAACATTTACACCTTCTGTTATCATTTTTTCAATTACATCTTCAGTGGATGAAGCTGGCCCTAAGGTTGCGACAATTTTAGTTTTTTTAATAAAATTCATTAATTAAAAATTAAGTTTAATTGGGTTCTAATTTTATCTAGAGGAACTTGATAGATTAACGAAATATTAGACCAATTTTTAAGTTGAGTGATTATAGATTCTATAGTGCTGCGGTCTGTTGATTTTATAAAAAAGTCAACTTTTTTAAAGTTAGAAATCAAAGATACTTCATTTCTAAGGGGCATATCAAATAAAGAAGTAGAATTTAAACTTTGTTGATCTTTTTCATTCAGATTCTTATTTGAAAAAAGAGAGCAATTGAGATCATAAGCTTCGTTTTGCCATTCAAAATGTATGAAAGTAGGGTTCACTTTTTTATTGAATAAATCTTTTTTAGTCCTTATAAATTTTGCAGCCATAGTTTGATTTAGGTAAAAAGCAATCTGATGTGCTTCCAATGAAGTATGAATGGCGATTATTTCATCTTTCAGCAACTCCTCTTCTATTTTTAGATGATAAACTTTTCTACTCATCTTTTTTATTCTTGAAGGGCTTGAGAATAGTGGTTGCTATTTTGGCAGCTTTTTCTTCGGCTTTTTTCTTTGAGACCCCTCTAGCTTTCGCGATCACTCTTTTGTCTAAAGATATTAAACTGGTGTAGTTAATATTCGGATCTAATCCACTATCACTCGCTGTTTTAAACTCCAAATCTTGTTTTTGTTTCTGAGACCATTCGATTAAAAGACTTTTATGACTCAAAACCATATTTTCCAATTTAGCCATGTCAATATATGGGTCTAACATATATTTTAAAACATAGTCTTTTGTTTTATTATATCCTTTATCTATAAATAAGGCACCAATCAAAGATTCAATCAAATTACCATGAATATTTTCTCCAAAAGTCTTGTGATGACTTGAAATATCAGCAAGCTCTAAAAGTCCCATTTCTTTTCCGATATAATTTAGTTGTACGCGACTAACAATCTTTGCTCGAAGTTTGGTCAGCTTTCCTTCTTTAGCCTTGGGATTAAAGTTAAAGAGATATTCAGCTATAATAGTGCTTAGTAGAGCATCTCCCAAAAACTCTAAACGTTCAAAGTTAATTGAATTCCCTTGTTTATCTTTAAGATTTAAAGAGCTGTGTGTGAAAGCTTTTTGGTAAAGTTCTTTTTTACGAGTTTTTATGTTTAACTTTTTTCGAAGTTGAACTATAAAATCCCCGGACGATATCATTCGGGAATTTCGAATGTAGTTAATGATTTTCACACCATTAAGTTAATTCATTTTTTTAAACAAAACACAAGCATTGTGTCCCCCAAAACCAAAAGTATTAGAAAGCGCAACATCAACGTTTCTTTTTTGAGGTTTTCCAAAAGTAAAATTGATTTTGGGATCAATATTTTCGTCTGGGTTTTTATGATTTATTGTTGGGGGAATGATACCGTGTTTAATTGCCATTATGGAAGCGATTGCTTCAACTGCTCCAGCAGCACCAAGTAAATGACCCGTCATGGATTTAGTTGAATTAATATTCATGGCATAAGCATGCTCTTTGAATACTTTTACAATTGCATTGGACTCTGCAATATCTCCCAGAATTGTTGATGTCCCATGCATGTTAATTGTATCTACATCAGTTGGCTGTAAGTTTGCATCTCTCAGACAATTCTCCATTACCTTAATAGCTCCCAATCCATCTGGATGGGGGGCAGTCATGTGGTAAGCGTCTGCAGAGAGACCCCCTCCAGCGAGTTCAGCATAGATTTTTGCTCCACGAGCATTGGCATGTTCATAAGACTCTAATATTAATGCACCAGCTCCTTCGCCCAACACAAAACCATCTCTTTCTTTGTCAAAAGGGCGTGAAGCTGTTTTGGGATCATCATTTCTTTTAGAGAGTGCATGCATGGCATTAAATCCTCCAATTCCTGCTTTGGTCACACCTGCTTCAGACCCACCCGTAACCATCATATCGGCATACCCTAATCGAATGTAGTTAAGCGCATCTATCATTGCATTAGAAGCTGATGCACAGGCAGATACAGTCGCAAAATTTGGACCTCTAAAACCATACTTTATTGAGATTAACCCAGGCGCAATATCGGATATCATCTTAGGGATAAAGAAGGGATTAAATCTGGGGTTTTCATTTAAAGCCGCGAAATTTAGAACCTCGTTTTGAAACGTTTCTAAACCTCCTATACCCGCTCCCCAAATTACTCCTATGCGATCTTTATCGATAGTTTCAATTGGAAGCTGAGCATCTTCAAGCGCCTCCGCTACACTCACTAAAGCATACTGAGCAAACCGATCATATTTCCTGGCTTCTTTTCTGTCAAAATGATCTAATGGGTCAAACCCTTTAAGTTCACAAGCAAATTTTGTTTTAAATAAAGTAGGATCAAAATAAGTGATGGGAGCGGCCCCACTGTTACCAGACAACAAGCCCTTCCAATAAGACGAGAGGGTGTTTCCAATTGGCGTAAGTGCCCCCAATCCGGTAACAACTACACGTCTTGGTTTCATGGGACTAGTTTAATCTGCCTGTTCAATAAATTGGATAGCTTGACCAACCGTACCGATATTTTCTGCTTGGTCATCTGGAATTTGGATATCAAATTCTTTTTCAAATTCCATGATCAATTCTACTGTATCAAGGGAGTCGGCTCCTAGGTCATTTGTAAAGCTTGCTTCTGTAACAACTTCGTTTTCGTCAACCCCTAGTTTATCTACTATGATTGCCTTTACTCTTGAGGAAATGTCTGACATAATTAATTTTTTTTAAATTAAAGTGTCAACAAAAATATAAAACTTTAGATCATTACACTAGATTGCTATAAAATAATAAGTTTATTTTTGAAATTAAAGTTGGTATAACTTATCATTGCCCCACTGTATAGTGCTTTATGGAGAATAAAAATGGTTAAAAAGATTATTTTATTGGCATCAGGAAATGGCTCAAATGTTGAAAACATTTGTCGCTTTTTCGAACACAATGATAATATTGAAATTTTAGGTGTTTACACAAATAACCCCAGGGCAGGCGTTTTAGAACTTATAAAAGCATTTGATATGGAAGGAATTGTTTTTGACAGAACTAGTTTCACTAAAGGATCTCTTCTAAGGGAAATAAAAGATTTAAAGCCTGATTTAATTGTGTTGGCAGGGTTTTTATGGAAAATAGGAGTGGATTGGGTAAAGGCTTTCCCTAATAAAATGATCAATATTCACCCTGCCCTTTTGCCAAAATATGGAGGCAAGGGAATGTATGGAAGTCATATTCATGAAGCGGTTAAAGAAAATAACGAGAAAGAAACAGGGATAACTATACATTATGTAAACGAAGAGTTCGACAAAGGAGATTTTATTTTTCAAACTACAGTTTCCCTTTTACCAGAAGAAAATAAATTTGATATAGCGACTAAAATCCAAAGATTGGAACAACAATACTTTCCAAAAGTAATAGCTCAGATATTATTTAATAATGAAAATAAAATCTAAAGTGGTTTATCTCTATACTGATGGATCTTCACTTGGAAATCCTGGTCCTGGAGGCTATGGGCTTCGCCTTGAGGAGGCTGATAGGAATCATGTAAAAGAATTTTCCCAAGGTTTTCTTAGAACCACAAATAATCGAATGGAGTTATTAGCGGTAATTGTTGGTCTTGAGCTTCTAAAAAAACAACCTTTGGAGGTTATGATTTATTCAGATTCTAAGTATGTTATTGATTCTGTGGAAAAAAAATGGGTTTTTGGCTGGGAGAAAAAAAAATTTAAGGATAAAAAAAACAGTGATTTATGGAAAAGATTTTTAATTATATATAGAAAGCACATTGTTGCTTTCCATTGGGTTAAGGGACACAATCAACATCCTCAAAACGAACGCTGTGACCAATTAGCAGTGACTGCAGCTAATGGAAAAAATTTAATACCAGATGTCGTTTATGAACAGCTTGAAAAAGATAAATCTAAAGATTGAAAAACTTGTTTATAGTCTCTTATAAATGTTTGTGATAAATAGAAAAAGGTATTCAGACTTTTTTACTTTTGTTATATGAATAATAAACTCTTAGTTATAGGGACAATGGCCTATGATGCAATTGAAACTCCCTTTGGGAAAACTGGAAGAATATTAGGAGGTTGTGCAACTTATATTGGACTTGCAGCCTCTCAATTTAAAACTCAATGTGGTTTAGTCTCAGTCATAGGTGATGACTTTGAAAAAGCACATCTTGATTTATTAATTGGTAAAGGCTTGGATTTGTCTGGAGTTCATTCCATTCCTGGAGAGAAAACCTTTTTTTGGAGCGGTAAGTATAACAATGATCTAAATTCTAGAACTACACTAGAAACTCAACTCAATGTTTTGACAAAGTTTGAACCCGTTGTTCCAGAACACTTTAAAAATGCTAGTATTTTGCTTTTAGGCAATTTGGATCCGAACTTACAAATTAAAGTTTTGAATCAAATGGAGAAAAAACCTAATTTAGTTGTTTTGGATACGATGAATTTTTGGATCGAGAGTTATCGAGAAAAACTTAATGAAGTCATTGCTAAAGTTGATTTAATTTCAATAAACGATGAAGAAGCAAGACAGATAACTGAAACTCACTCACTTGTAAAAGCTGCCAAAAAGCTTATGGCTATGGGGCCTAATTATGTAATTATAAAAAAAGGTGAAAACGGTGCTTTACTTTTTGATAAGGATAAAATATTTTGTGCACCAGCACTCCCTTTAGAAGAAGTTTTTGACCCAACAGGAGCTGGTGATAGTTTTATTGGAGGGTTTGTAGGTCACCTTTCTCAGTGTGGAAGAATTTCTTTCGAAGAAATGAAAGCAGCTACCATTGTAGGATCTGCCATGGCATCATTTACAGTTCAAAATTTTGGAACAAAGTCTCTTGAAAAACTTACGATCCCTTCTATTAAAGAACGGATCGTTGCATTTAAATCATTAACAGAATTTGAAATTTAATTAACATAAAAATCAATATTTTCTCATGAGCGACGCTATCAAGCACGAATGTGGAATTGCCCTAATACAACTAAAGAAACCTTTATCATTTTATAAAGAGAAGTATGGTAGTGCGCTTTACGGAATCAATAAGATGTATCTATTGATGGAAAAGCAACACAATAGAGGTCAAGATGGAGCGGGTTTTGCCAGTATTAAATATGATATGTCACCAGGGCAACGTTACATCAGTAGAGTGCGCTCTGCCGAGCAGCAACCTATTCAAGATATCTTTAAAACCATCAATGACCGTGTTCAAAAACAAATAAATGTAGATCCAGATTTACTTTTATATCCAGAAAGATTAAAACAAGCAGTTCCTTATGTTGGAGAATTAATGTTAGGCCATGTTCGTTACGGAACTTTTGGTAAAAATAATATTGAAAGTGTTCATCCTTTCTTAAGACAGAATAACTGGATGCACAGAAACTTGATTCTTGCCGGTAATTTTAATTTAACAAATGTTAATGAATTATTCGACAACCTGGTTGATCTTGGTCAGCATCCAAAAGAGAAGGCAGATACCGTTACAGTGATGGAGAAAATCGGACACTTTTTAGATGATGCGGTAGCAAAAATTTATAAGAGACTAAAACGGGAAGGATATACAAAAGCTGAAGCTTCTCCTCTAATAGCAGAGCGATTAAACATAGCTAAAATTCTTCGAAAGGCATCTAAAAACTGGGATGGAGGTTATGCTATGGCAGGTCTGTTGGGGCATGGCGATTCTTTTGTTATTCGTGATCCAAATGGTATTAGACCTGCCTATTATTATAATGATGATGAGATTTTAGTGGTTGCCTCAGAACGACCTGTTATACAAACCGTGTTTAACGTTCCTTTTGATAAAATTCAGGAGCTTGAACCCGGTAAAGCCATAATCACTAAGAAATCTGGAGAAACTGAAATTTCAACAATACTTGAAGCTAAAGAAAAAAAAGCGTGTTCTTTTGAACGAATTTACTTTTCTAGAGGAAGTGATGCGGCAATTTATCAAGAGCGAAAAGATTTGGGATGTGCACTTTTTCCTCTGGTTCACAAAGCTATTAATGGAGATCTTGAAAACACTGTTTTTTCATTTATACCCAATACAGCTGAAACTTCATTTTACGGAATTATTGGTGCAGTACAAGACCATGTTAGAGAACAGTTGAAAATAGAATTAAATAAAAATAAAACTCCAGATATAGATTTGCTTACCAAAATGTTAAGCCAAAAACCCCGAATTGAAAAGATTGCTATTAAAGATGCTAAATTGAGGACTTTTATTACGGAAGATTCAGGTAGAGATGATTTAGTAGCTCATGTTTATGATATAACCTATGGTATTGTAAAAAATACAGATAATTTGGTTATCGTAGACGATAGTATTGTAAGAGGAACTACACTTCAAAAAAGTATTCT
The DNA here is from genome assembly GCA_905181895.1 of Flavobacteria bacterium MS024-2A. GTDB lineage: Bacteria > Bacteroidota > Bacteroidia > Flavobacteriales > Flavobacteriaceae > MS024-2A. Next base: position 13,023 of record CAJJAB010000119.1, read on the forward strand.
TCGGATGTTGGATCGTTTGGGACCAAAAAAGATTGTTGTTGTTTCTAGCGCACCCCAAATTCGTTATCCTGATTGCTATGGAATAGATATGGCAAGGTTAGAAGAGTTTATTGCCTTTAGAGCAGCCCTAGCATTGCATGTAGATGACGGAACCCATGATGCAATAATCCAATCGGTGTACAAAAAATGTAAAGAAAGTAAATTAGATAAAGTTCTAGCTCCCTCAAATTTTGTTAAGGGTATTTATGATCCATATACTGATGAGCAAATTTCAAAAAAAATTGCCCAGATTTTAAAAAATGATAGTATTAAAGCAAATATAGAAGTGATTTTTCAAAAAGTTAGCGGATTGCATAAAGCCTGTCCCGATAATCTGGGAGATTGGTATTTCACAGGTGATTATCCTACTGCAGGTGGGCGAAGGGTTGTCAATCAAGCGTTTATTAATTTTGTAGACAGAAATAAGGAAAGAGCTTACTAAGCATTTTAATGATAATTAACGAATCAAAAGCTTGTTGAATCCAAGTTATTTGGTCTTCGAATCAACTGAATTTAAGTAGATTAAGGTCGTAGGTAAGTTTTGAGTAAAAGGAGGAATTTATTCCTCCTTTTTATTTTAGTTCTAATTTAAATAAGATTAGACTCCCTTAGTATAAAGTTTACTTACCTCATTCCAATCAATTACACTAAAGAAGGCTTCAATATAATCAGGGCGTCTGTTTTGATAGTTAAGATAATATGCATGTTCCCAAACATCAATTCCTAAAATAGGAGTTCCTGCACAACCAATACCAGGCATTAAAGGATTGTCTTGGTTAGCTGTTGCACAAACTTTTACAGTACCATCGGAATGAACACAAAGCCATGCCCATCCAGAACCAAATTGGGTTGCTGCTGCCTTGGTAAATTCAGTTTTAAAGCTTTCAAATGAGCCAAATGCAGAATCAATAGCTGATGCAAGAGTACCAGAAGGGATACCACCACCATTTGGAGACATAATTTTCCAAAAAAGTGAGTGATTGTAATATCCGCCGCCATTATTACGTAATGCTTTATTATTTAGGTCCAATCCATTAAGGATTTCTTCAATTGACTTATCTGACAAGGACGTATTTGCAATTGCGTTATTAAGGTTAGTTGTGTAACCATTGTGATGCTTACTGTGGTGTATTTCCATAGTACGGGCATCAATGTTGGGTTCTAATGCGTCATAAGCATAAGAAAGTGAGGGTAATTCAAACATCATTTTTTTTTTTAAGATTTAAACAAAATTAAAATTTCTTTTCTTAAAAAGAACTTAACTTTTGAAAAGCCTTACTTTTATTACACTTTTAAAAAGTTTGAATCAAACAAATTTTCATATAATCAATGCTGCTGCAGGTTCCGGGAAGACCTATACTCTAGTGTTGCGGTATTTAATTCAACTTTTGGAATCTAAAAATACTAAATCTTATCGAAATATTTTGGCACTGACCTTTACTAATAAGGCAGTTAATGAAATGAAGGAGAGGATATTAATGACCTTACTTTATTTGTCAAATAATAGCTTAAAGGGTGAAAAGATTGAAAAAACTTTATGTTCCGCATTGAATATAGACTCAAAAGAACTTGGCTTAAGAGCAGCTAATAAGTTGCGTCTAATTTTATTTGAATATGGCAGTTTTGATATCATTACTCTTGATAAGTTTACCCATAGAATTATTCGTAGTTTTTCAAAAGAGCTTAATTTACCTTATGGATTTGAGGTAATAATTGATCCCACAGCTCTTCTTGAGGAAACCGTAAATTCTATTATTGATGAAGTAGGGAAAGAAAAATCACTTACTAGTTTATTGACTGATTTCAGTATTGACAAAGTAACTCAAGATCAAAGTTGGAATATTCAAAAAGATTTATATGATTTTTCTTCAATTTTATTAAATGAAAACGATCGTTTTCCACTAGCTGATTTGAAGAAAAAAACCATAAAAGAGCATAGAGGAGATCGTTTGATTCTTATAAAAGAGCAAAGAAAAGCAGAAAGAAAAATACGAATTACTGCCGATAAAATACTTATGGTAATTCAAGAAAAAAGACTTGAAGGGAATGATTTTATTAGAGGAACCTTACCAAAACATTTTCAATGGGCAAAAGAGGGCAAATATTCAAAGCTTTATACAAATAGATTAGAGTCCGAATTACATGGACAAATACCACTTTATAAGAAGGGATTAGATACATTTAAAAAAGAGTTAATAGATGAGATAAAGCCTCAACTATTAAAGGCATTTATTAAAATAAAAAAAAATGTAGGAATTTACTTACTCATAAAGCGAACACTAAAGTCTTTGACTCCCATAAGTTTACTTCAACTGATGGGGGAGCGCTTAGAGTCTCTGCAAAACCAAAAAGAGGTTCGCCTTTTAGGTGAGTTTAATAGTAAAATAAGTAAGCTAGTTCAAGATACGACTACACCCTTTATATATGAGCGTCTAGGGGAACGTTATAAACATTATTTTTTAGATGAATTCCAAGACACTTCACAACTTCAATGGTCCAATTTAGTTCCTTTAATTTCAGACTCTTTAGAGAGTGAATCTTTAACTGGTGAAAAAGGCTCACTCTTAATTGTAGGAGACCCAAAGCAAGCTATTTATCGCTGGCGGGGAGGAGATATCCAACAGTTTGCAAATTTATTAAACAAAAAATCAAAGCCATTTCAAATTGAGACCAAGATTGAAAATTTGGAAGTTAATTATCGTTCTGGTGAAGCCATTGTTAGTTTTAATAATAGTTTCTTTTCATCGCTTTCCGAGTTATTTAAAGCAGATGAATTTCAGCGAATATATGGATTAGGGAGCAATCAGAAAAGTCAAATAGAAGGAGGCTATGTTAACATTCAGGTTATACCAAAAGGAGGATTAAAAGAAGAGAATAATATACTTTATGTTTCTAAAACTTTAGATTCAGTAAAACGGGCAATTGATGCTAATTATGATCCATATGAAATAGCTATTTTGGTACGTAAACGAGAACAAGCCTCTTCAATTGGAGATGGGTTAATTAAGGCAGGATATTCTATACTTTCTTCAGAATCTTTAGTTGTAGGAAAATCAAAAAAAGTTCAAGTAGTTTTATCAATTTTAAGACTTTTTATTCAACCCAACGACCCTGTTCAGCATAAACTAATTTTGGATGCATTTTGGGAGTTGAGTCAGGGGTCCAATAAAGAATACCACACTTTCATTCTTAATTATGCTAACCTTTCCTCTGATTCTTTTTTTAAAGATCTGGGAGCTAAATTTGGTTTCAATTTTACATTGAATAATAGAAGATATAGCTCAGTTTTGGAGGTCTCAGAGTATATTATGGAAGAATTTGTCCATCTATTATCTCCAAGTGATCCTTTTTTAAGTGCTTTTTTGGAGGATATATTTGAATTTTCCTCAATGCAATCTCAGATGATTTCAAGCTATTTAAAACATTGGGAAAGGCAAGAGGATAAATTGAGAATTACAACATCAGCATCTACTAATGCTATAAATGTGATGACAATTCATCAATCTAAAGGTTTGGAATTCCCAGTTGTTATTCTACCTTTCTTGGATACTACTATAAATCCAAATCTTCAAGATAAAATATGGTATCCTTTTCAAGAGGGACCGCTTTCAACAATTCAATGGGGCTGGGTAAATGCCTCAAAAGAGATGCAACTATATGGAGATATTGGGGATTCACTTTATAATCAGCATATTTTAGCACAACAGTTTGACGCAGTTAATGTCTTATATGTTGCCATGACAAGAGCAAAGGAACAATTATATATAATTTCGAAAGAAGTAATAACTGCAGGAACTTCATCATATTCATATTTATTGGACAATTTTGTTCAGTTGCAAGGCAAAAAACTAGATTCACTGACCTCCTTTGAATGGGGGGCTTTTAAAGAAAAAAAACAAAATAAAAAACACTTAAAGGAATTAGAAGTAGAAGTAGAAAGGCTTCAAATACAACAAAGTATTTCAACCCAATGGAGAAAAAGATTGGTTGTTAGTTCATCACTAAATACCCAAACCAGCTTGGCTCAAATTAAAGGACTTTTAATACATGAAATATTATCTAAAGTGGTCTATGCTGATATGCTTCAAAAAGTCCTAGAGGAAACGTTTAATAATAAATTAGTTCAGAAAAATCAAGACTATATTTGCAATAAAGTTAGACAAGTTATAGAACATCCAATGTTGTCAAAATATTTTGAAAGAGACCAGAGCGTTTTTTGCGAACAAGATGTTTTAGTTCCAAATGGAGATACTTTAAGACCCGATAGAGTCAATATACTAAATGATGGGAGTGCAGTTATAATTGATTATAAAACAGGAGAACCAAAAGAAACGGATGGACTTCAAGTTGATAAATATGTTCAAATTTATCTTGAACTAGGATATTTACACGTTGAAAAGTTATTGGTCTATATTAATGATGAAATCTTCGTTAAAAATTAATTATTATTAAAAGAGTGTTTGAAATGCCCATACAGAAAATAATGAAAATTACAAGTTAAAAAAACTACTCCTGAAGGAATAAAATTGGAGAGATATTCAAATTTATATTGAATAATAAAAGGTAAATTAATACAAGGATAGCTTAGTCCGATTTTTTACATTTATAAATGCAAACTTTTTTAGACGACGTTGCCAAAATAATTACTGCTTCTCACGATGAATTGAATCGGGTTAAGATTATTGTCCCTAGTATTCGTTCTATTTCATTTTTAAAAGAAGCATTAAAAAAGCAGATTAATTCCCCTAAAATAGCTCCTGAAATTGTTAGTATTGAGAGTTTTATAAAAGATTTATCTGGTTTAGAGCGAATTCCAAAAGTAGAATTATACTTTAAATTTCGTGAAGTTTATATTAAAAACACACCAAAAAAGAAACAGGATTCATTGAATCAGTTTTTTAATTGGGCACCATCTTTAATTCAAGAGTTTAATGAAATTGACTCTCAATTGGTTAATCCAGATTTTCTTTTTGATTTTATGGGTGCCATCGGTAAAATTCAACAATGGAATCCCAAGTCAATCGAAAATACAACTAACCGGTATTCAGATTTTCAAAAAGAAATCCCCAAACTTTATAAATTACTTTATAAACACTTATTGAATCAACAACAGGGGTATGCTGGCATGCAACTTCGAGAAGCGGTGAGAAATTTGACCTTCTATACTGAAACTGAACTACCATTCCATTACTTCGTCGGGTTCAATGCTCTGACAAAAGCGGAAGAAGCAATTATACAAGAACTTTTAGCAACAGATAAGGCTGAGATTTTATGGGATATCGACCAACAATTTTTTAGTGATCCTTTTCACGGAGCAGGTTATTTCATTCGCCAATATTATAAAAACTGGAATGCCTTAAAGTCTGAGAAGAAGAATACTTTTCCTGAACTATTTGCATCAGAAAAACATATTGAAATAATTAATATTGCTAAAAATACTACTCAAGCTAAAACTGCGGTTCATTTGGCAACAGATTTATATCAAGAAAATCCAAATCAATCTACAGTTGTTGTTCTTGGAGACGAAAGCCTTTTACAACCAACTCTCTCTTCACTTTCGGGAAAAGATTTACCTTGGAATATTACAATGGGATATCCATTAAGAAGCTCATCCTTTTCTGCTTTTTTTTCTACTTTTTTTGAGATATTCCACCAAGAAAGAGAGAGTGGTTATCCTTTGTCTCTTGTAAAAGAACTTATGCAAATAGAATTTATAGATTCAATTTTAGAGCAGAATGGAAAAAAAATAAAAACTATTTTAAAAGATTATGAAAAATCAAATTGTCTATTTATCCCAAATAAATTTTTAACACAAGTTTCTGAAGTTGCGGGAATTATCTTTAGTCCCTTCAAGACTGTACCATTATTTTTAGATCGAATGCAAAAATTAATGGTTATTATTAATGAGTATTATTTAGTAAATAATGAAGAATCAATTCAATTAAATTACAGTGAACGTTTTAAGTCTTTTTGGGAAGAAATATCAATTCTACAAAGGACTAGACCTTATATGTTGTCACTCAAAGATGTTGAGATGGTCTTTGACATACTTTTAGAAAAAGAAACTCTTGATTTTTATGGAGATTCTCAGTCTAACCTTCAAATCATGGGACTATTGGAAACACGTTTATTAGATTTTGATAATGTCATAATAACCAATTTAAACGAGGGAATTATTCCTTTTGGAAAAACACCTGTTTCATCGATTCCTTTTGATGTTAGAAAGAAGTTTGGGATGACTACTTTTATAGAACAAGACCATCTTTACGCATATCATTTTTTTAGACTGTTACAACGTTCAAAAAAGATTTTTCTTCTATATAACTCATCCGCTGAAGGGATGTTTTCAGGAGAGAAAAGTAGATTTCTAGTCCAATTAGAATATTTTAAGTCACTAAAGCATGAATTAATTTTCAAGCAAGTGGAACTTCCTCTTAAAAACGAAATTATTTCAATTCAAAAGGGGAGTAAAACAAAAGCTGTTTTAGAACAGTTGGATGAAATGGCTAAAGAAGGATTTTCACCTTCTTCTTTGACTCAATATATTAGAAATCCTTACCTGTTTTATGAACAGCGCATGCTTAAAGTAAAACCTTTAGATTCCCTGGAATCAGAAATAAGCGCTATAGATAAAGGAACAATTATGCATAAAGTTTTGGAGGTTCTTTATTTACCTTTTTTAAATAAAGAATTATTAGTGGATGATTTTGATCAGATTTTAGAAAAACTACCAAAAACACTCAAAATAAATTTTAATAAAATATCCAAAAACAATGATTTTATAACAGGGAAGAATTTCATAATATATTCTGTGATGCATCGAATTTTGAAATCATTTATTATTGAGGAAAAAGAAAGTATTTTACAAGGAGATATTTTAATAATCAAGGCCCTAGAACATGAGTTTTCGTCTCCTGTTTGGATTGAGAGCCTCCAAAAGAAAATTGTTTTTAAGGGAACTGTGGATCGAATTGATTCCTTGAATGGGGTTCTTCGTTTTGTGGATTATAAAACTGGAAATGTTACAGCGAACGATCTTGTTTTTAGTGATTGGAGCGAAGTTTCTTATGATCCGAAAAAAAGCGCAATTTTTCAAGTGTTACTTTATAGTTATATTTTGCAAGAAGATTTTTTACATCATGACTGTATTGCAGGAGTAATTCCATTGAAGAATTTTAAAAACACCTTCTTGGAGGTATCAAAAAGGGAAGGGTATAATTCAAAAGCAACTATCAAAATAAATCTGGATATTTATAAGGCATTTGAAAAGGAACTATTTAGTATTATAGAGGAAATTTATGATCCAAACACACCTTTTATTTTTAAAAAATAGTATCAGTATATAGAGTTATACTTTTCGATCGAAGTTAGTTTCAAGAGATTTGTTTATTTTTACTTTATAATGAAATATTATTATTTTCTATTTTAAAGAAATAAAACAATAAACTTAGATGGTTTATTTAGATATTTTAAAAAAGTATAGAACCAAATAATTATGGCTAGTAAGGGTGATTTCGATAAAATCGACACTAATAAAGATGGGGTTATTTCTGAGGAGGAATATGCAAATGCAAGGGAATCTGCTGGAATAGAAAAAGAAAAATTAAATTGGTTTTTACGACTCATAACCCTTGGGGACCGCTTTGACATAAAAGATTTTTTTGACAGGTTTAAAAAGTCGATTGTTGAGTTCATTATTCTTGTTTTTGGGGTGACTGTCTCTTTTGGAATTGAACAACAGGGTGGAGAATCAGATAACCGTTCTGATGGTATTGAAAACCTTGTCAATTTAAGAGAGGAGATTGACAAAATGATAGATTATACGGAAACTTATATTGAGCAGATCGATTGGGTAACCGACCTCTATAAAAAGCAATATGAGAAGTGGGAGATTAACAATGACAGCATCTTCATTGATTTTCAGGATGATGATGAAGAACCTGACGGGAAATATTATTTTGCCCCAATGGGGATTTATGTTCAAAGAGATCCATTTGATCCCCCACGTGTAAGTTTTGATGCAATAAAGTTGGATGGAACTTTTCGTTTAATGCCTAAGGAAGTAGGTTTAAAGATGACTGAAATTTATGATGGAACTGAACTGCGTTATTTAATCGAAAATACGGGTAAAAAAGAAGAGCGATATGTTAATCAGTTTATTGATCAGATTGCTAACAAATGGGTATACGATTTACCATGGGTAGATGTAGATTATAACGAATTTTGGATCCAAAACAGAAAGTATATTCAAAACGATAAATTTATAAAATACAATTTATATAAGAGGCTGGATTTATGGGAGTGGAGCGTCAAAGAACAATTACAACAATATAAAACATCTTTACTTGAAAGTACAGTAATGTTGGATTCTGTAATTGCAGTTAGAGATAGCGAAATTGAAATTATTTGGTGGGTTTTAAACCCTAAGGATTAGTGTTTTCAATTAAATCTGCTACGAGTTTTCCAGAAATAATACTAGGAGGGACTCCAGGTCCAGGGACAGTTAATTGACCAGTAAAAAATAAATTTTTTACTTTTGAACTTTTCAACTTAGGTCTCAAAAATGAGGTTTGAAGTAATGTATTTGCTAAGCCATATGCATTACCTTGATAAGAATTGTATTCACTTACAAAGTCATTAACACAAAACGACTTTTTATAGATAATATTTTCTTTAATCTTTTGCTTAGTTATCTTTTCAATTCTATTAATAATAATGTTAAAATACTTTTCTCTTAAGTCTTCATTATCTTCAAGACCAGGTGCAATCGGAACTAATATAAAACCATTTTCACATCCCTCAGGTGCGGTATGAGCATTAGTCATTGAAGTGAAATTTGCATAAAATAACGGTTTTGAGGGCCATTTCGGATCATCATAAATTTCTTTTGTGTGTAAATTGATATCTGTATCAAAAAATAAATTGTGGTGAGTTAAGTTTTCGAGTTTTTTATCAAAACCCAAATAAAATAAAAGCGATGACGGAGCTAAGGTTTTACTTGACCAATATTTTTGTGAATATTGTCTTTGAGATTCAGGCAGTAATGTTTCAGCATGATTATAATCTGCTCCAGATAAAATATATTGACTGTTTATTATTTTATTGTTGACTATAATTCCTGTTGCAGAATTATTTTTTGTAATTATTTGTGTAACATTTGAATTATTGTGGTAATGAACTCCCAAAGACTTACCTATTTTAATCATGGCTTTAACAACATCATAAAAGCCATTATTAGGTTGCCAAGTTCCTAAACCAAAATCCGCATAATTCATGAAATTATAAAATGCCGGAGTGTTAGAAGAATCAGCACCTAGAAATAATACAGGGAATTCTAGGATTGATCTTAATTTTGGATTTTTAAACCTTTTATGGACCTGTTTTTTTATATTGGTAAAAAAATAACCGACTCTTTTAACTGTATCTATTGAGACTAATTCAAATGGAGAAATCCCTGGCATTTTATACAACATCTCTGTAACAGCTATTCTATAATTTTCTTTAGCCATTTTCATAAATTTCAATAATTCTACTGAACTACCTTTTTCCTCTTTCTCAAACACTTTACATATTTTTTCTAATTCATCCGGAATTGCTACATAGTTGTTTTCTCCAAAATAAACATGGTAAGCAGGATTTAATTTTTTCAGACTATAGAAGTCGGTACTTTTTTTATCGAAGTCATTAAAAAATCGCTCAAACACATCAGGCATCCAATACCAGCTTGGCCCCATATCAAACGTGAACCCATTTTCTTTAAACTGCCTTGCTCGACCACCCAGGGTATCGTTTTTTTCATAAACATGAACTTCAAAGCCCTTTTTGGCTAAGTAACAGGCTGCAGAAAGGGAAGAAAATCCTGATCCTATTATCGCAATATTTTTTTTCATAACCTTACAAAGGTATTACAAAAGCTGGGTTTTATTAAGAAGATTAGAGTTGAAAAAGTGTAAATATTTAATTCATTTTAGAACCGGCAGCCCAAGTGACTCCTCTTATTATGATCTCCCAAACTTCCGGAATTTCAAAATCTTTTTTATTATGTCCTAAAGAAGAATAAAAAACACGCCCTTTGCCGTATGATTTTGTCCATACAACAGGCATTTCAATACCCTCTATCCAACTATCATATTCTTTTGAAAAGCGTGTTGTGGCTAAAACTTTTATTGCAGGATCAACATGCATATAGTATTGTTCACTATGTAATGTGAAATTATTAATTCCCTTAAGTATAGGGTTTTGGAGTTTTGCAATTTTTACGGAGTAGTCCACTTGACCACCGGGATGTTTTACGAATTGACCACCCACCATATATTGATATTCTGTGTTATTTCGAAAGGCATCTCCAAGGCCACCGTGACATCCTGCAAGACCCACACCACCAGCTATAGCTTTTTGCAGCGCTTTGGATTCAAGTTCACTTATTTCACTCATTGTAATATGCTGAATAATCAAGTCAACGTTATTCATTACATGTTCATCAAGATATATTTTTGTTGATTTAGATAGCGTAACAATAGCCTTTTGATCTTCTAGCCAAGAAGCTATTTTTGTCGCAAAAACTTCTGGGTAATGCCATTCCCATC
>CAJJAB010000120.1 GCA_905181895.1 Flavobacteria bacterium MS024-2A
GGTAGGGCTGAAAATAGAAGGGTTCAGTTTACTTATAAGAATTAGGTAAATTTTATACGTTTTTAAGCAACTTTATGTTGTCAGTAGGATTCTTTGCTTTAAAAACATAGCTTCCTGCTACCAATATATTTGCACCACAAGTGATAAGTTCGGACGCATTGTAATTAGTAACTCCGCCATCAATTTCAATTAAACAAGAACTGTTATTTAATTTTATAAGTTTTTTTAATTCTTGTATTTTTTTATAGGTGTTATCTATAAAAAATTGTCCACCAAATCCTGGATTTACACTCATAATACAAACTAAATCAATATCTTGAATGATATTACTTAGGCTAGAGACGGGAGTATGTGGATTTAAAGCAACACCAGCTTTCATGCCAAAGGATTTTATTTTCTCAAGACTTCTGTGTAAGTGAGTACAAGCTTCATAATGAACTGTCAAAATTTCTGCTCCTAAATCAGAAAAAGTTTCAATATATCTATCTGGATCAACAATCATTAAATGAACATCCAGTGGTTTTTTCGCATATTTTTGAATTGCTGCTAACACTGGCATTCCAAAAGATATATTTGGTACAAATACACCATCCATGATGTCGATGTGAAACCAGTCTGCTTCACTAGCATTAATCATTTTTAATTCCCTTTCAAGGTTTGCAAAATTTGCTGCTAGAATTGAAGGTGCTATTTTAACTGACATTGGTTGCTTTTAATTCCATAAAGATACAAAAAAGGCAACCTTTTGGTTGCCTTTTAAATTATCCTAAATATGTCTTTAGAATTTTGCTTCTTGAGGTGTGTTTCAATCTACGAATAGCTTTTTCTTTAATTTGTCTAACCCGCTCTCTTGTTAGGTCAAACGTTTCTCCAATTTCTTCTAAAGTCATTGCGTGCTGATCTGCTAAACCAAAATATAAACGAACTACATCAGCTTCTCTAGGAGTAAGAGTTTCAAGTGCACGCTCTATCTCCGTTCGAAGTGATTCATGTAATAATAATCTGTCGGGGTTTGGTGATTCTCCACTGTTGAGTACATCATATAGGTTAGAATCTTCCCCCTCTACAAGTGGAGCATCCATTGAAACATGTCTCCCTGAATTTTTAAGTGATTCTTTTACGTCATTAATAGTCATGTCCAGTTCTTTTGCTATCTCTTCGGCAGAGGGAGCGCGTTCGTGGGCTTGCTCTAAAAAGGCATAAGTCTTATTAATTTTGTTAATAGATCCAATTTTATTTAGCGGAAGACGAACAATTCGTGATTGTTCAGCTAGCGCTTGTAAAATAGATTGACGTATCCACCATACAGCATATGAGATAAACTTAAAACCACGGGTCTCATCAAATCGTTGTGCCGCTTTGATGAGTCCAAGATTTCCTTCATTAATTAAATCGGGAAGGGTGAGTCCCTGGTTTTGGTATTGTTTAGCTACTGAAACAACAAAACGTAAATTGGCTTTAGTTAATTTTTCAAGAGCCATTTGATCTCCTGCTTTAATCCGTTGTGCTAACTCTACTTCCTCCTCAGCAGTAATAAGATCTACTTTCCCAATTTCTTGAAGATACTTATCAAGTGATGCGGTTTCACGATTAGTTACCTGCTTGGTTATTTTTAGTTGTCTCATAGTTTTAAACGATGTCGTTTATAGTAATTACGTTTAATAAATTAATTTGTTACAATAATTTTGAAAAAAATCAATCTTTTTTCTCTGGTCTAGGTAAAAGCGCCTTGCGAGACACTTTTTCTTTACGTGTTCTTGAATCAATACCCAAGTATTTAACCTCTAGTGTGTCTCCCATATTGATTACATCTCCAACATTTTCTGTACGTTCCCAAGCAAGTTCACTAACATGCAAAAGAACCTCATTTCCGGGAGCATCTATATATTCTACTACCCCACCAAAGTCAAGCATTTTAATCACTTTAACTTTATATGTATTTCCAACCAAAGGCTTAAAGGTTACAGAATCAATTTTAGCTTCTACCATTTCAATACCCTCTGGACTTGTTCCTAAGATTTCAATAATACCCTCTTCAGTTACTGGGTCTTCATTTATAACGATGGTACATCCCGATACTTTTTGTAGCTCTTGAATTACTTTACCGCCTGGGCCAATCATTGCCCCTATATATTCGTTAGGAATGCGCCGCGTTATCATTTTCGGTGCATGCGCTTTTACATTCTCATTTGGAATGGCTATTGTTTTAACAAGGTGATCTAAAATGTGTAATCTACCATCTCTAGCCTGATTTAGAGCTTGTGTCATTATGTCAAAACGCAATCCTTTAATTTTGATATCCATTTGACAAGCTGTAATTCCATCAGCAGTTCCAGTAACTTTAAAGTCCATATCTCCCAAATGATCTTCATCACCTAAAATATCTGAGAGTACTGCAAAACGATCTCCGTCTGTAATTAATCCCATAGCAATTCCTGATACAGGTTTTTTTATTTGAACTCCAGCATCCATTAGTGCCATTGTTCCTGCACAAACTGTTGCCATGGAGGAAGAACCATTAGATTCCAGAACTTCAGACACAATTCGAACGGTATAGGGACAGTTGTCCGGAATGACTTTTTTTAATGCACGTTGTGCTAAGTTACCGTGTCCAACTTCGCGTCTTGAAGTACCTCTAAGCGGTCTTGCTTCACCTGTACAAAAAGGAGGAAAATTATAGTGTAGATAAAAAGTTTCCTCTCCCTGATGCGAGGGGGAATCAATCATATTAGCTTCTCTTGAGGTCCCCAGTGTTGCTGTTGCCAAAGCCTGTGTTTCTCCACGTGTAAAAAGAGCTGAACCATGGGTAGAAGGTAAATAATCTACTTCACACCAAATCGGTCTAATTTCGGTAGTTTTTCTTCCGTCTAAACGAATACCTTCTTCAAGGACTAGATCACGAACAGCTTTTTTTTGTGCACTATTATTGTATTTAGAAACTAGTTCACCTTTTACTTCCATGTCTTCAACTGAAAAACTGGATTTAGAAGCTTCTTTTACTTCAGAGAATTGCTCTGAACGGTCAGATTTTGAAAGTCCTTTTTTAGCAATATCATAGTATTGTTGATAAGTATCAGAATGGATTTTCTTTTCTAAATCTTCATCATTATTTTCTTTTTCATAGGTGCGAACTACTTTTTTACCCACAGATTCTACTAAAGCAACTTGGGCCTTAACCTGGTCTTTAATTGCTTCATGACCAAATGCAATGGCGTCAAGCATTTCTTCTTCTGAAATTTCATCAAACTCTCCTTCGACCATGGCAACAGAATCTGCACTGGCTCCAATCATAATATCGATATCTGATGTATCTAATTGTTCTCTACTTGGATTAACAATAAACATCCCGTCTACTCGAGCCACGCGGACCTCAGAAATCGGGTATTCAAATGGAATATCTGAAAGTTGAATCGCTGTTGAAGCAGCTAGTCCTGCTAAAGCATCAGGCATTACATTTTCATCATGAGACATGAGTTGAATCATAACTTGTGTTTCTGCATGATAGTCTTTTGGGAATAAGGGTCGTAACACACGATCGACTAGCCTCATTGTAAGTACTTCTCCATCACTTGGACGTGCTTCACGTTTGAAAAAACCTCCTGGAAATCTTCCGGCAGCTGCAAATTTTTCTCTGTAATCTACTGTTAGAGGTAAAAAGTCGACAGGACTATTTTTACGGGCAGAAACTGCAGTTGCTAAAAGCATGCAGTCTCCCATTCTAACGACAACAGAACCATCAGCTTGTTTCGCTAATTTTCCAGTCTCTATTGTAATTGTTCTTCCGTCTTCAAGACGGATTTCTTGTGTAAATGTTTTTGGAATCATTGTTGATCATTTAGTTAAACTATTGTCGTGTGTTGTTGCAACCAATGAAAAACCAATATTCGGCAAAAAATTTGTGAACGAAATTATTTACGTAAACCTAATTCTTTTACAATCTCACGATAGCGAGTAATGTCTTTGGCTTTTAAATAATCTAGTAAACTACGACGCTTTCCAACTAATCGAACCAAAGAGCGCTCCGTATTGTAATCTTTACGGTTTGTTTTTAGGTGATTAGATAAGTGATTGATACGATGAGTAAATAAAGCAATTTGTCCTTCTGCAGAACCTGTGTCTTTTTTAGATTTACCGTGTTGTTTAAAGATACCTTCTTTAATTTCTTTTGCAATGTACATGCCAATATTAATTTTAATGATTATTATGTATTTCGTTATTTAACGAACTTCAAATATACGACTAAACCCGTGCACTACAATAATTTTATTTAGAATTAAATAGGTGTAATTATTTTCTTACAGGTTGATTTAGTATTAAGTCAAGATAAAGATTGATTTTATCCTTAAGTTCATTCCGATGAGAAATAAAGTCTAAAAAGCCTTTTTCTAGCTGAAATTCACTGGTTTGAAATCCTTCAGGTAATTCTTTTCCTGTTGTATCTTTCACTACTCGAGGGCCAGCAAAAGCAATTAGGGCTTTAGGTTCTGCAATATTAATATCACCTAACATAGCATAAGAAGCAGTTGTACCTCCTGTTGTTGGATCGGTGCAAAGAGAAATATAGGGTAATTTTGCTTCTGCTAATTGTGCAAGTTTAGCAGCGGTTTTTGCCATTTGCATTAGCGAGGTAGCAGATTCCATCATACGGGCACCACCTGATTTTGAGATTATGACCAAAGGAAGGCGATGCTTTATTGCATAGTCTGCTGCTCGAATAATTTTTTCTCCAACCACAGAACCCATAGAACCACCAATAAAACTAAAATCCATACAAGCAATAACCAATTTATTTCCTTTAGATTGACCAACTGCAGTTCTTATAGCATCGTATAAACCTGTCTTTTTATGGGCATCTTTTAAGCGATCTATGTATTTTTTAGAATCCTCAAAGTTTAAGAAATCTTTGGATTTTAATTTTTCATCAAACTCTTCAAAAACATTGTTGTCAAAAAGAATGTCAAAATATTCTTTACTTCCAATATGAACGTGATAATCATCTTCGGGACTAACATAATTATTCTCCGCAAGTTCTTGAGCTTCAATGACTTTTCCCGTAGGAGTCCTATACCAAAGACCCTTGGGAATATCCTTTTTTTCTTCGGTCTTGGTGTGAATCCCTTTTTCACTTCGTTTAAACCAACTCATGCGAAATCGTTTTACTCAAATATATAAATTAATAAGAACTACAATGTATTAATGTTGTTTAAGTCTTCAAAGGCTTTTCTTAATCTAGCTTTGAATGTTTCTTCTCCCAAACGCAACCATTTTCTTGGATCATAATATTTTTTATTGGGTTGTTCAATGCCTTTCGGGTTTCCAATTTGAGTTTTTAAATATTCAATATTAGTATTCATATAGTCACGAATCCCCTCTGTAAAGGCAAATTGTAGATCAGTATCAATATTCATTTTGATTACACCATAACCAATCGATTCTTTGATCTCTTCCTTAGATGAACCTGATCCACCATGGAAAACAAAATCTACAGAATTATTTGGAAGGTTATATTTTTCTGAAATATAAACCTGTGAATTTTTAAGAATTTTCGGTGTCAATTTCACATTACCTGGTTTGTAAACTCCATGAACATTTCCAAAAGCTGCAGCAATAGTAAACTGAGGGCTTACTTTATTCAATTCTTCATAAGCGTATGCTACTTCCTCAGGTTGTGTATATAATTTAGATACATCAACATCACTATTATCAACACCATCCTCTTCTCCCCCTGTTATTCCGAGTTCAATTTCTAGAGTCATTTCCATTTTGGACATTCGAGCTAAATACTTTTTGCAGATAGAAATGTTTTCTTCAATAGGTTCTTCAGATAGGTCAATCATATGAGAACTAAATAAAGATTTTCCATGTTGAGCATAAAAAGCTTCACTCCCATCTAAAAGGCCATCAATCCAGGGCAATAATTTTTTTGCACAGTGGTCGGTATGAAGAATTACTGTTGCCCCATATGCATCAGCTAATTCGTGGATGTGTTTTGCTCCAGCAATAGCTCCTGCAATGGCTGCTTTTTGACCTTCGTTAGATAATCCTTTTCCAGCATTAAATTGCGCACCTCCATTAGAAAACTGAATGATCACAGGGCTATTTAGTTCAGCTGCAGCCTCTATTGTTGCGTTAATAGTATCACTACCAATTACATTTACAGCGGGAATTGCGAATGCTTTTGCTTTGGCAAGTTTAAAAACTTCTTGTACTTGTTTTCCGGTTACAACCCCGGTTGGAATAGAATGATTCATTTATTTTAGTTTGCGGCAAAAATATTAAACTTATTTGATATTAGAATGGATAATTGATACCGATATTAAAAACAGCATTTTTTAAATTATATTCTGTCCACCATCTTTGTCTTTGAGAAAGGGCAGGGTTATAGGTTTTAAACCCAGTATCAAAACGGAATACTAGAAAGTCAAAGTCATAACGAAGTCCAAACCCAGAGCCTATGGCGATTTCTGATAAATCTCGAAGACCTTCAAATTTCATTGCAGGATCATCTACATCGTCCCATAGATTCCAGATGTTACCAGTATCTATAAATAAACCCCCTTTTAAAGGTCCGGCAATAAGAAAACGATATTCAATATTAAAAGCTAGTTTTAAGTTTGCTTCATTGAATTCATTAATATTACGACTACTACCGGGGCCTAGTTTGTAAGCTTTCCATGCACGATTATCATTTGATCCTCCTGAGAAGAAAGAACGAGAAAATGGTATATTGTTTGAATTTCCAAAAGGAATAGCAATTCCAGTAAATGCATGAAACGCGATTACTTTTTCCCTACCTACTCTCCAATGCTTTATATAATCCAATTCTGTTTTTATATATTGCGATGGACTTACCCCTGCTAAAACATTCGGCCCATCTTTATTAAGGCCGCGATTAAAGCCTGTAAGTAATTGATTTAAAAAACTTCCAACAAAATCTACTTTCCATCGGAGTTGATAAAAGTTTTCATCGAAAATACTCTCTTGACTATTTAAATTCATATTGAATGAAGAACCTAAAATTAAATTGTTTGCTGTCAATCTATCCTGTCTTTCTTTAACAGTATTTACTATTCTATATTCGTTGTCTTGAAGGTTTATTAATGTTTCATCATTTAAAACAGCAGTAATGAAATTAGACGCTCCTTCAGGTACAGATAAATTATTATTTACATCAATCCAATCTTGTTGTATTTTATAGTTTTGGGCAATACTATTGAGACGGTCATAAGAGTTTTTATAAACATTAAAATAGTTAGAAAGGTTTCTGTTATTGACAAACTCTAAATCAATCAATTTGAATTGAATTCTTTTTTTACTTTTAGGTAACCAATCAAATTGATACGTTCCTTTAAAAAATTGTTTATCCAAACCAATATTTTCCTGAAAACTACTCCCTATTATAATTTCAGTTTTGGGGTTCATTGACTTAGGGATTAATTCTTTTTGAATAAAAGGAATTAATAATTTAGGTAAGCTTAATTTTAAATCAGCTCCTAATTCAAAGATGTTAAAGAATTGATCACCACTTTGGGCAATATCTCTTGAAGCACCAACAGTATTTTTTATATTGAATTCCAATAACTCTGCTCCTCTGAACACATTTCGGATTCCTAAACCTCCTCCCAGTCCTATCCCAAAATCTTGTATATTAGAATGTGACAAATCAAGATCAAAGCCAAGAGAAAAACGTTCTTTTGGAGTGAGTAATAATGAAGCTTTGAGTGCATCTTTTTCTCCAGCTATTTTGGTATAATTAATGCTGGGATATTTAAAGTTTTTCAAACTTGTAAAATATCGATAAGTAATATTTCTATTTTCGTCACTATAGGCCGCATCTTTTTTAATTGCAATTCCAGAGGCTATAGCTTTAGGCTGATATTTTAATTTCCCCTTACTGAAGATTGTTAGGCCCCCATAGTATACTGAATCTGTAAATTGATTAAAATCTTCTTTATTTTTGAGATTGTCAATATAAACCTCTACTTTTTTGATATGATTTATTGTGTATGGAATTTCTTGAAGTGTATCATTTATTCGTTGTTGAATATTATCAATTTGAATACTTACTGGAATTTTTGTATCTACGCCCGAACTATCAATTGCAGCAGTAAATTGGATACTATTTTGTTGAAAATTATAAATTCCATTATTTTTAAACAATAGTATTAATCGTTCCCTCTCTTCTTCAAATTTTTTAATTTCAAAGGGGGCACCTTTTTGAATAATTTGTTTTGCTTTGTGTTTTTGATAAATTGAATCAATGTTTGAAGATTTTATAATTGACTTGATTGAATCAATTTGATATTTATTCTTGGGAAGAATATAATATTTAAGAATTACTTTATTTTTTTTTATTTTAATTGTATCAAAATTCACTTCAACATCAAAATATCCTAAATTTTTATAATATTGAGCAATTCTATTTTGTGAGGTAATAATTGCGGTACTGTCTAATAATGTTCGGGGTTCGCCTATTTTTCTTAACCAATCATTAAATAAAACACCATAATTTTGAAGGGCATTAATCTGCTTTTTCGAGAGCCACTTATTTAAACGCTGAGTCCTCTTTTCCTTTTTTTTAAGCCAATTTTTAAACTTCAATTTTGGATCTGGATGTGCAGCTTCGTAAAATATTTTTCCAAATGGAATTCCTAATACTTTTTTATTAGGCAGGGTAGTGATGATAAAATTAACAGGATTATTTTTTAGTAACTCATTATTTTCAAAGACTTCTGTCTTATCAATTAGAATTTCTTCTGTCTCAAGAAGACGTGTACCGGAACATCCCTGTAAAATAAAGAACAGTATAATTAGAATGCTTAATTTTGTTAATAGCTGATACACACAGTTTTTATTATTTATCAAAAATAAGTCATTTTTATGGTCAGTAAGAATCAACGCAAACAAATCCTACAATTAAAACAAAAAAAATATCGTTTGATTACGGGACTTTTTGTTGCAGAAGGCGAAAAAGTAGTAGAGGAGTTACTTTCTTCTTCATGGGAATGTGTGTCTTTATTTTCGACTGATACTCATTTTCAAATCAAATCTCAGGAGATTAATTTGAGTGCAATGAAACAAATCACACATTTTAAATCTCCCAGCCCTGTGTTGGGTGTTTTTAAATTTCCAGAATCAAAACCTATTTTGAAAGAGAATATAACTATTGCGGTTGATGGAGTAAGTGATCCAGGGAATCTGGGAAATATAATTCGTATATGTGATTGGTTTGGAATATCCCAACTGGTTTGTAGCTCAACAACAGTTGATTGCTTTAATTCTAAGGTGATACAGGCCTCTATGGGATCAATTGTAAGGGTGAGATGTCATTATGTAGAAGATATAAGTAGTGCGTTATTAAATTTAAATAAACCCATTTACGGAGCTGATCTCAATGGACAGTCTCTTTATGAAACTACTTTTGAGAAGCAGGCAAGTTTTGTCTTTGGCAGTGAATCGCATGGGCTTTCAGAGGCTGTTTTAAAAAATCTTAATCATAAAATAACAATTCCTAATTTTAGAAATATTGGGGGTGCTGAAAGTCTTAACGTAGCATCTTCGAGTGCTATTTTTATGAGCGAAATATTTAGATTAAGATAATTATTCAAATGTAATTATAATTGCAATTCCTCTACTAAACATTGAATTGATAATTCCTGTCCAAGGACTATTTGGATTTGCATCCGGTATCAACTCGTTTTGAAAAGAAAAAATTCCTCTGATGGAGGGGGAAAATTTAAAATAATAAAGATAAAAATCAAAACCAAGCCCTAGTTCATAATTTAAGTTTTGAGCAGTTGTTCGGAAGACATTACTGGCGTTATCATCCCTATTTTTATTGTTACTAGATAGGTTGAAGTCTGTAGAAAAACCAGCCATGACAAAGGGTCTAAAATTATTAATTCTTTTAGCACTTACCTTTAGAATTAACGGAAGGTGAATGTAGGTCGATTTTATTTCTCTAATCTTATCGGTTTCATTTTCGAAGCCAACAACATTTGGATATTCTAACTCTCTTTTACTAAAATACAACCCGGGTTCAAAGCGAATATTAAAATAAGTATTAAGTCTTAGATCGCCAATCAAACCAACAGCAAAACCTGATTTAGGAATTACTGCTATATCTTTGTATAATAAGTCTTTATAATAATTTTCTACATATTCAAATTTAAAATCATATTGGTTATAACCTAAGAAATAACCATAGTGAATTGTCTTTTGATCAAAAGTAGGGAGGTTGATTACACGTTCTCTGACAGTAGGATATTGAGCAAATATATCTGCTGAATATGAAAAGCAGATAAGAAAGAATAAAATATGATATTTATTAATTTTTTTTCGCAAAATAAATGGAAGCTATACCTAAGGTTTGTGGTAAATCTTCTACCTCTTTAAACCCATTATCACGTAAAATATTGTTGAAGGCTTCACCACATGGAAATGCAGCAGCAGAATCAGACAAATATTTGTATGCACTTTTATCTTTAGAAAATAATTTTCCAATAAAAGGCATGATGTTCTGCGTATAAAGTGAATAAAAAGGCTTTATAAAATAATTTTTTGGAACAGCAGTTTCTAAAATGACTAAGGTTCCATTTGATCTCAAAACTCTATAAATTTCTGATAAACCTTTATTTAAATTCTCGAAATTTCTTACTCCAAAAGCTACTGTTACAGCATCAAAGCTATTATCACTAAATTTAAGATCTTCAGAATCACCCAGCTGCATGTCAATTAGAGTATCTAATTTTTGAGAACTTACTTTTTCTTTTCCAATCTCAAGCATTCCTGGCGAAATATCAAGACCAATAATTTTTTTAGCATTTAATTTTGACAATGCTAAAACTAAATCTCCTGTTCCTGTAGCGATATCTAAAATAGATTTATGATCTTGTTTTTTTAATAAATTAACAACTCTTTTTCTCCAAATTATATCCACACCAACTGTAATGATACGATTGAGTAGATCATAGCTTTTAGAAATTCCATCAAACATAAGGGTAATTTGCTCTTTTTTGGCTTCAGGATTATTCTGATCGGGTTTTATTGTTTTTTTCATAATAGTGCTTAAAGATACTAATTTGAGGAGGATGTTTCTTTCAGTTTAACTCTCTAGAAGCTAATATTTGTATATTTGTATAGTATTTCGATACGCACTCATGAAAATAATCATTGCAGGTGGAGGTGAAGTTGGTTTTCACCTCGCCAAACTCCTCTCTTTTGAGTCTTTAGATATCATTCTAATTGATACCGACAAAGATCGTTTAAACTATGCTGAATCTCATTTAGACATCAAGGCTATAAAAGGTGATGCACTTTCTTTATCACTCATGAAAGAGGCTCAAGTAGCCTCTGCAGACCTTTTTATAGCAGTAACCGCTGAACAGGCAACAAACATTACTATTTGTGCATTAGCAAAGCAAATGGGATGTAAGCGAACCATAGCCCGAATTTCAAATTTTGAGTTTACAAAATCTAAAGAAACTATCAGTTTTCAAGAAATTGGTGTAGACGAACTAATTTCTCCAGAAGAATTAGCAGTCAATGAAATTCAACAATTACTTGATCAATCAGCATTTTCAAATAGTTATGAATTTGAGGAGGGTGCTTTAACCTTGATTGGAACTAGACTTGAAGAATATGTTCCTTTTGTTGGGAAATCCGTAAAAGAAGCAGCATCAATTTTTCCTGATGTTCATTTCATGCCAATTGCAATTCAGCGAAAAGGAACTCAAACCACTATAATTCCTAGAGGAGACACTTGCTTTGAGACAGGAGACACAGTTTTTTTTATTACTATAAAAGAGGGTGTAGAGGAACTCTATAAACTTACAGGAAAGAAAAAAACAGCCATTAAAAATATTATGATTTTGGGTGGAGGACGAATAGGTTATAATACCGCCAGGGAGCTTTGTGATAAAAAATTTAAAGTAACCATTGTAGAGAAGAATAAGAAAAAAGCATTTGAAATTGCCGATTTACTTCCAAATGCATTGGTGATAAATGGAGATGGTAGAAATATCGATTTATTAGATGAAGAAG
Source organism: Flavobacteria bacterium MS024-2A (assembly GCA_905181895.1). Taxonomy (GTDB): domain Bacteria; phylum Bacteroidota; class Bacteroidia; order Flavobacteriales; family Flavobacteriaceae; genus MS024-2A. The sequence continues at coordinate 12,043 of CAJJAB010000120.1, forward strand.
AATTATCTAGTATGGATGCTTTTATTTCAGTCACCGGAAACTCTGAAACTAACATTATGTCATGTCTAATGGCAAAGACTAAGAATGTAAATAAAACTATAGCCCTAGTAGAAAACATGGATTATTTCCAGTTATCATATTCTATTGGTATTGACACGTTGATTAATAAAAAATTACTTACTGCAAATACTATCTTCAGATACATTAGAAAAGGAGATGTTGTGGATATGAGAACACTTAATAACTTAAATGTTGAAATTTTAGAATTTGTAGTCAACGCAAAATCTGAAGTTGCAAATTATAAGATTAAAGATATTGATTTTCCTAGGACTGCAATTATTGGAGGTGTGATCAAAGAAGGTGTTGGAATTATAGCTTTAGGAGATTATACCATTCTTCCAGGAGATCGAATCGTAGTATGTTGCTTACCTAGATCAATAAGTCGGATTGAGCGATTATTTTTATAAGAAGCCTATGCACTCCTTGAATTATAAAATTATAATCTTTTTAATGGGAGTATTATTACTCTTTAATGGAGGGCTTATGTTGTTTTCCTCATTAATTAGTTTCCTTTATAATGATGGTGTAACCTTTGAAATCACACTGGCTTCATTTTTGGTATTATCTATAGGTGCAATACTCCTACTTCTTGGAAGACAACACGAAAAGAAAATTCAAAAAAGAGAAGGATATCTAATTGTTACTTTTGGTTGGTTATTAATGACTATAACAGGAATGATTCCTTATATCCTAACGGATAGTTTTATAGACATATCTTCAACTTTTTTTGAAACCATGTCTGGTTATACAGCGACGGGTGCAACGATCTTATCAGATATTGAGTCCCTACCTGCAGGAATTTTATTTTGGAGGAGTATGACTCATTGGATTGGAGGAATGGGTATTATTGTTTTAGCTATAGCTATTTTACCTTTATTAGGGATAGGAGGGATGCAACTTTTTTCTGCTGAAGCACCAGGACCAAATAGCGATAAATTACATCCTCGAATTACTGATACAGCTAAAAGGCTTTGGATAATTTATGTTTCTTTTACATTAGCAGAAGCATTATTATTGTCAATTGCTGGGATGTCAATTTTTGACGCCATTAATCACGCTATGAGTACAATGGCATCAGGAGGTTTTTCAACTAAAAACAATAGTTTAGCGCATTGGAATCACTTACCCTGGGTACATTATATTATAATTATATTTATGTTCTTGGCGGGTACTAATTTTGTTCTAAGCTATTTTGCTTTTACAGGAAAGCTAAATAAAGTGATTAAAGACAGTGAGTTCAAAACTTTTTTTGCATTTATATTTATTTTCTCTTTAATCGTTTTTAGTGTATTAGTTAGCAACGTGGATTTAAGCAATAGTTCATTTGAGCACCCTCAAGTTTGGGGAAAAATAGAAAGTTCATTAAGGCATTCATTTTTTCAAGTGATAGCTATTGTTACTACCACTGGTTTTGTTACCGCGGATTATACTTCATGGACACCCTTTTTGACTATTTTCTTTTTTGGGCTTATGTTTTTGGGCGGGTCTGCTGGAAGTACTTCAGGTGGAATAAAAGTAGTTAGGCATTTATTAATGATAAAAGGAGGTGTACTTGAACTAAAAAGAGCCTTGCATCCCAATGCAATTATTCAACCAAGGTATAATGGCAGAATTGTAAATCAGGGAATAATTTTAAATATACTAGCCTTCTTCATCCTTTATATGATTTCCTTTATAATAGGAAGTTTAGTATTTGGTTTATTAGGGTTAGATTTTAAAAATGCTATTGGAGTTGCAGCTGCAACATTGGGAAATGTCGGGCCTGCAATTGGTGATTTTGGCCCTACTGGAAATTACAGTGAATTGCCTGGTTTAGGAAAATTATGGGCATCTTTTTTAATGTTAATAGGGCGTCTTGAATTATTTACTGTTCTTATTCTTTTCACGCCGTTTTTCTGGAAAAAGACTTAATAGTCATATTTATTTTTCCATCGATTTTTCAAGAATTCTCTTATACTTTTTTCTTTAGTATTTTCACCAGGATCATAAAATTTTGTTCCACTTATTTCTTCAGGAAGAAACTCTTGATCTACAAATTGTTCTTTAAATTCATGCGCATATTGATAACCCTTTCCATAACCTAAGTCTTTCATTAACTTTGTTGGAGCATTTCTCAAATGAATTGGTACTTGAAGATTTCCTGTTTCTTTCACTTTTTCTATTGCTAAATTGATGGCTTTATAGGCTTTATTACTTTTGGGTGAACTGGCCAGGTAGAGAACACATTCACTTAATATTATCCTACCTTCAGGATATCCTACAGTTTTTACTGCCTGAAATGTACTATTTGCGAGCACAAGGGCAGTAGGATTTGCTATACCTATATCCTCAGCTGCTAGAATAATCAATCTGCGAGCTATAAACCCAATTTCTTCCCCAGCCTCAATCATTCTGGCTAACCAGTATATCGCACCGTTAGGATCACTTCCTCTTATAGATTTAATAAATGCAGATACTATGTCATAATGAAAATCTCCATTTTTGTCAAATAGTATAGTATTGGTTTGTAATGTTTCAAAAACAAGAGCATTTGTAATTTCTATTTTTTTTGACTTCTGATTTTGTATTACTAATTCTAGTAAAGAAAGTAGCTTACGTGCATCTCCACCTGCAAGTTCAATTAATGCCTCAGATTCTTTAATTTTAATTTTTTTATTATGTAATTCTCTATCTGTGTTTAATGCAGTTTTTAAAATTTTTTCTAAATCTTCTTTTTCTAGTGCATTCAGTATATAAACTTGACACCGAGATAATAGAGCATTGATTACTTCAAAACTTGGATTTTCAGTAGTTGCTCCAATTAATGTAATAGTTCCTTTTTCGACAGCATTGAGAAGGGAATCTTGTTGAGATTTACTAAAACGATGAATTTCATCAATAAATAAAATAGGATTTTTTCCAGAAAATAATCCTCCAGAATGTTCGGCTTTACTAATTATTTCTCTTATTTCTTTAACTCCAGTATTTATTGCAGATAATTGATAAAAAGGGCGTCCCTTCTCAAATGCTAACAGTTGTGCGAGTGTAGTTTTTCCTGTTCCAGGAGGCCCCCAAAATATGATGGAAGGGAAAACTCCATTTTTAATCATATTTGTTAGACTTCCTTTTTTACCAATTAAATGATCTTGTCCAAAATAGTCATTTAACGATTTCGGTCGCATTCTTTCTGCTAGAGGTATATTCATTATAATAAAAATGAGTTTTAAAGATATTCTTAGTTTTTTCTATTCTTTTTTCAATATACTATACTTTTATGAATTTAATTTTTCGCATAAAAAAACCCACCTTAAAGGTGGGTTTTAAAAAAACTATTTTTTTAGCAACTAGTAACTTGTGAAAGCTGCAGTTGTTTGAAAAAATGTTGGAGTTGGACTTGGAACGTTTTCTGTATTCGTGTCTATTTCCGATTGTGGGTATAAAAACCTCTGTGGAAAATCACTTGCTCCAGTACTACCTGTTGTCTTGTTTGGAACTCCAATAAAGTTTCTTGTTCTTCTTAAATCGTGAAACGTAACTAGCTCACCAATTAAACCTAAATACTTTTCTTCAAGTATTTGCTTGAGTAAAGTAGCTCCACTTGCTGAAGAGTCTGGAAAACCATCTGCAGAGTTATATTGAACTCTTAAATCAGCTCTCACATTATTTAAGTGTACAAGAGCATCTGATTCATTTCCAGATTTAAATTGAGCTTCAGCTAAAATCAACTGATTTTCTAAATAACTAGCTATTTTCATAGGACTTGTTTGAGAAAATCTACCATCAGAATTAGTGTTTAGTAAAACTTCACCGCCGCCTAATATAAAATAACTAGCGAACACTTCACTATTTCCTGGAGTTGCCAATGCTCTTGGTGTAGTTCCATCAAGAAGGTTGGTAGCGTGAGCATCAGAAGCAATTAAATAATCTTGTCTTTCATCAATTG
>CAJJAB010000121.1 GCA_905181895.1 Flavobacteria bacterium MS024-2A
CCCGAAATAATTGTTTGTCCAGAAGCTTCATCGGCTTTTGCTTGAAAAGTAGGATCCTCTTCTGCTAATTTAGCTAAAGACATGCCTAGTCTGTCAACATCAGCTTTTGTTTTGGGTTCAACTGCAATTCCGATTACAGGATCAGGGAAGTCCATACTTTCAAGGATGATAGGAAATTTCTCAGCTGATAGGGTATCTCCTGTCTTGATAGATTTAAATCCTACAGCTGCTCCGATATCACCTGCCTCAATATAATCAATTGAGTTCTGCTTGTTAGAGTGCATTTGATAAATTCTTGAGATACGCTCTTTATTTCCTGAACGGTTGTTCAGAACATAAGAACCTGCATCTAAACGTCCTGAATAAACACGGAAAAACGCAAGACGACCTACAAAGGGATCGGTGGCAATTTTAAATGCTAGGGCTGCAAATGGATCAGTTACTGATGGCTTACGGGTGATTTCAAGATCTGTATTTGGATCAGTACCAATAATCGCCTCTTTGTCTTCTGGCGAAGGCAAATAACGACAGACAGCGTCTAAGAGAAACTGTACTCCTTTATTTTTGAATGAAGATCCACATATCATGGGTATAATACTCATGTCTTGAGTTGCAGCACGTAATGCTTCATGAATTTCATCAGGACTAATAGAATCAGGGTCTTCAAAAAATTTCTCTAATAAGCCTTCATCATATTCTGCTACTGCTTCGATGAGTTCGGCACGGTACTTTTGAACGTCTTCAAGCATATCCTCAGGGATAGGCACTTCATCGAATGTGGAGCCATGTTTATCTTCGTGCCATACGATAGCCTTATTTGTTACTAAATCAACAATACCTTTAAAGTTTTCTTCATCACCAATATTTAAAACAATTGGTACTGCGTTTGATTTTAACATTTCACGCACTTGCTTACTTACATTTAAGAAGTTAGCTCCTTGGCGGTCCATTTTATTAACAAAACCGATACGTGGTACTTTATAGTTATCAGCCAATCTCCAGTTAGTTTCTGACTGAGGTTCAACTCCGTCTACCGCTGAAAACAAAAAAACCAATCCATCAAGTACTCTTAAAGATCGGTTAACTTCCACAGTAAAATCAACGTGACCAGGAGTATCAATAATATTGAAGTGATATGGTTTAGATTCCGGCGTAACTGTTCCTTGATCTTGTGGAAAGCTCCATGTGCAGGTAGTGGCCGCTGAGGTGATCGTAATTCCACGCTCTTGCTCTTGCTCCATCCAATCCATAGTGGCAGCACCATCATGCACCTCTCCAATTTTATGGCTTACTCCAGTGTAGAAAAGAATTCGCTCTGTTGTTGTTGTTTTACCAGCATCAATATGGGCAGCAATTCCTATGTTTCTCGTGTATTTTAAATCTCTAGCCATGACTGTATATAAATATACTTTTTATTAAAATCTAAAGTGTGAAAAAGCTTTGTTTGCCTCAGCCATTTTATGTGTATCCTGACGTTTCTTTACTGCAGCACCTTCTTCTTTCGAAGCGGCAAGGACTTCATTGGCTAATCGCAGTGCCATTGTTTTTTCGTTACGTTTTCTAGAATAACTTATCAGCCACTTCATAGCTAAAGACACTTTTCGATCTGGTCGGATCTGCATTGGAATTTGAAAAGTAGCACCTCCTACTCTTCGGCTACGAACCTCTACATGGGGCATAACATTAGATAGAGCATCTTTCCATAAATCTAAAGCTGATTTTTCTTCATCTTGCTTTCGCTCTTCTACAATAGCTATAGCATCATAAAAGATTTTGAATGCAGTTGACTTTTTCCCATCCCACATTAGGTTATTGACAAATCGAGTTACCAATTGATCATTAAATGTTGGATCGGGTAATAAGGGGCGTTTTTTTGATTGTTTTTTTCTCATGATTCAGTAGTAAAAGAATTTACCTTATTATTTTTTGGGTCTTTTGGCACCGTATTTAGAACGTCTCTGTGAACGTCCTTCCACTCCGGCAGTATCCAACGCACCACGAACAATGTGGTAACGGACCCCCGGCAAATCTTTAACTCTTCCGCCTCGTACCAATACTATCGAGTGCTCTTGGAGGTTATGTCCTTCTCCGGGTATGTAAGCATTGACTTCCTTTCCGTTAGTCAATCGAACACGTGCTACTTTCCGCATCGCGGAGTTCGGTTTTTTAGGTGTAGTCGTGTAAACACGAGTACAAACACCTCTTCTTTGTGGACACGATTCCAAAGCAGCCGATTTACTCTTCTTGGTAATACTGACTCTTCCTTTTCGTACTAATTGTGCAATAGTTGGCATATATAATATCTATTTTCCCATTTTTATGGGCGTGCAAATGTAGAATATTTTTCTGGGGTTTCAAACCCATACTTTGAAATTTTTCGTAATAATCAAAAAAATATTTTGTTCTTTAATTTTATTACATGTGAGTCAGATTAAAATAAGTTTATTTTTTTGCTAAATATTATATTTGACGAGCGTCACGAAATCTTTAAGTTCTTTTGAAATAAAATATAACTGTTAAAAAACACAACAATAAACTCATTAGTTTATTTTAATTATGCGACTATTATTTATTTAACATATTATCATTGTTTAACATCCAAAATAAACTAGCTAATAACTAAAATGATTATCATATTATTGATCAATCATTTAACATGTACAAATAACCATAATAGTGTTCTCAGTACCATTGTTTAAAAGGGTATTTAATTTATTTCTATTAAATCATGAAAAGTTAAATTTAAAGAGATGCTACTAAAAATTAAAGTACTTTTGAGTCATGGAAGGAGTTACTATATTTGGGATACGTGCTATTTTAGAAGCCATTAAATCTGGAAAGTCAATTGACCGTGTATGGTTGTTAAAGGGAGCCCAGAGTAAACTTTTTGAGCAATTGTTACATGTATTACGCAATAATAATATCGCCTTTAGCTTTGTTCCTGTGGAACGTCTTGATCGGTTTTCAAATAAAAATCACCAAGGAGCTGTAGCGCGAATTGCTGCTTTGGCTACTCTAGAGATGGAGCCGTTAGTTGAATCCATCATAGAAAAAAAACAAAATCCAGTATTTGTTTTACTTGATGGAATTACTGATACAAGAAATTTTGGAGCCATACTAAGATCTGCCGCTGCAACTGGTATTGATGCCATCTTTATTGCCAGCACAGGTAGTGCCCCTTTAAATGGAGACGTTGTCAAAACTTCAGCCGGCGGGGCCTTTAAAGTCCCCATATCTAAAGTTCAACACCTTAAGGATGTGGTCTACTATCTTAAAGCTCATGAAGTCCCTACCTTAGGTATAACAGAAAAAGCAACGGGAACTATTTATGAAAATAATTTAAAAGGACCTATTGCTCTAGTATTCGGTTCTGAAGATATAGGAATATCTAAGGGACTTCTTAAGGTCATTTCAAATACTGCTAAGCTGCCTATGAAAGAAACCATTGGATCATTAAATGTTTCCGTAGCCTGTGGAGTAGTGTTTTATGAGGTAATCCGACAGAGGATTTAAAATAATAATGTTTAAAATGATAAAAATGATTAAAATAACTTTGAAACTTAGTTTTCTTTTAATGACCTGCATTGTGTGGAGTCAAAGCTATGTCGATGCTTTAGGTGCTGATCGATTTGCCTCAACTCGAGCTTTAGATGATTTTAATGTTTTAAAAAATATTTTGTCTGAAGAAGAAATTTTATTAGCTAACGTCAAAGGGAGTATGTATTATAATTCTGTTTTTGAACAATCGACAGTTATTTTTAATGGAAACCCCGTTGAGGAAAAAGCATTTTTAAGGTATAACTCATATAAGGATGAAATTGAGATTGGGAAAAATTCAAATCAAAAAAAAGCATTAAATGTTTTAGTTAAAAATCTTAATGTTGAAGCTCAAATTGGAAGTAAATATTACAAGCCTTTCGCCCTGAATTCAAAAAAAAATACTGAATTGACTTATTTAGTTAAAATATTTTCTAGTCAAGAGCATAATCTGTATTTACATGAAATGAAGAAATTTATAGATGAAAAGCCGGCACCTTCTGGTATTGGGGGCTTTTTATCGGCTAGGTTTGAAGACAGATTTATACTTTATTATTCCTCAAGCTTGGAAGAGGTTCCAACAATATTAAAAATTAACAAAAAATCCATCCTTAAAATATTTCCAGAAAAACAGAATACTATTAAGAAATTTATAAGCCGGGAAAAGATTAAACTCAAAGACTATAAAGATGTTCATTACATTTTTAAAAATCTTTCAATTTTATAGTCAAAAGGGTAAATATGCTGATACTTTTTTAAATTAATTATTTTTTTTTAAGAAGCTAAAAAGCTTGTGAAAAATAAATATTTGTTGTCCTTGTTATATATGTCTATTTATTTTTAATTCCTGTGTTTTTTAAAAATTTATTAAAACATTAACATTTTTAATTTAATATAATTACATTTGCTCCACTTAAATTATTTATGATGAAAAAAATTCTAACTTTTATAACCCTACTGCTT
>CAJJAB010000122.1 GCA_905181895.1 Flavobacteria bacterium MS024-2A
TTCAGTCAAAATCAAAAGTATTAGAGACTTAAAATCACAAAAAAATCTTTCTTTCAGAAATGATAAATTTGGATTGGTCATTGACGCTTCCAATCTTTCAAAAGATCCTGTTGATACAATAATCCAAATTGAACTAAAATGATCAACTTATTTTAAATGACGGTAACTTTCTACAAATATCTATAAGTAGAAACTGCATAGGGAAAATAAAGTCTCCACAATGTTGTGTTATCGATATGAGTTGCTTAGTGTAGCTCTTTTCGTTTAATACACAAAATAATATTGTGATGAAAAACTATACTATTATTAACCCATTAATGATTGAACTTTCATGGCTAAGCCCATGTCACCACTAATTTTTATTTGACCACCCATTACAGCCATCATTGGATTGATATCCCCATCACGAAGTTTTTGAAGTACTTCGGCTGTAAGACTAATAGTACAATCTGCAGCATCTTCAGATGCTTTGACTGTATTTGCGTCTCCAGAACCATCAATTAAAATTCCTATTCCATCAACTTCAAATTTTAAAGTTCCACCAATTGGGGCTGCTGTTGCTGCTCTTTTTTCAAATTGGGAAATCATAATTTCTAAACTCATATCAAATGTTTTTTCAAAACTAAAAAAAAAAATGACACGATGTCATTTTTTTTATTAGTTTAGACACTCAAATAATATATTCATGAAGTATCGACTTAAAAAAGTTGCAGTTCTAGGTTCTGGAGTAATGGGATCAGGGATTGCATGTCACTTGGCTAATATTGGAATGGAAGTTTTAATGTTGGACATTGTCCCTCCAAATCTTAAAGGAGATCAACTTAAAGACCCAAGCCTAAGAAATAGTATTGTAAATGGAGCTTTACAGAAGGCACTTAAATCAAAGCCTGCTCCTCTTTATAGAAAATCATTTGCCTCCAGAATTTTAACTGGAAATTTTGATGACGATTTTGAGAAAATTGGTGATGCAGACTGGATCATAGAAGTAGTTGTAGAGCGTTTGGACATAAAACATCAAGTATTACAAAAAGTTGATTCTTTTCGAAAGCCGAAAAGTTTGATAACCTCCAACACTTCAAGTATTCCAATTCATTTATTGGCTGAAAAATGCTCAAATGATTTTAAAGCCCATTTTTGTGGGACTCACTTTTTTAATCCTCCAAGATATTTACGTTTATTGGAAGTTATTCCAACACCTGATACACTTCAAGATGTCACGGATTTTTTTATGGAATTTGGAAAAGTTGCTTTAGGAAAACAGACGGTCTTGTGTAAAGACACCCCCGCTTTTATTGGAAATCGAATTGGAGTAATGTCTGGAACCGAGATGACTCTCCTTGCAGAGAAATATAAATTTAGAGTAGAAGAAGTGGATGCATTAACCGGAACACTCATCGGAAGACCCAGCACCGCTACTTTTAGATTGCAAGATTTAGTAGGATTAGACACAAGTGACAATGTGAGTCGTTTTGTTACTCAGAATGTCACAGGAGATACTTATATCGATAAACTTAAAGATCGCCCAGAACCCAAGTTTATGCGATTTCTCTTAGATAATAAATTTTTAGGAAACAAAACTGGAAAAGGATTTTACGAAAAGACACAACAACGAGATGAAAACGGAAAATCCATCATCAATGTTTTGAATCTCGAAACTTTAGAATATGAGCCTTCTATTAAACCTAAGATGGATATAATAAAAACGGCTAAAGGGATGGAGTTGATTAGTAAGAGACTCCAATATTTAGTTGATGGTGACAGTAAAGAACAACAATTTTACAGAGACTATTTCGGATCTTTATTTGCTTATATAGCTCAACGTGTTCCAGAAATTTCAGATCAGTATTACCCGGTTGATGACGCCATGCGCACAGGTTACGTTTGGGATTATGGACCTTTTGAATATTGGGATTTAATTGGTTTAGAAAAGGGAATTGAATTGGTGGAAGCGTTGGGAGAAAAATTACCTCAATGGATTTTGGATTTAAAAGCAACTGGGCAAAATACTTTTTATAAATTCGACAAGGGGCAGAAAAAATATTTTAATATTCAATCTAAAAAATTTGAAACTGTCCCTGGTTCAGAAGCCTTTATTATTTTAGACACCTATCGTGAAAACGCCCCCATAATTAAGAACAGTGAGTGTACTGTGCATGATATTGGAGATGGTGTATTATGTCTTGAATTTACGAGTAAAAGTAACTCTATTGGTGAAGGGATTGGGCGTGCAATGGATGAGGTTGTTAGAATTGCAGAAGAAGGCAATTGGAAGGGAATCGTTATTGGAAATAACGGAAAACAATTTTCTGTTGGAGCCAATTTGATGAATGTCGGAATGCTGGCTATGCAGAAACAATTTGAACCTTTAGGTAAAATGATTGATGATTTTCAACAGATCAACATGAGAATACGAACCTCTAAAATTCCAGTAGTGGTTGCCACTCAAGGATATGTTTTTGGAGGAGGGTGTGAGATAGCAATGCATTGTGATGCTGGTATTTATGCTGCCGAATCTTACATTGGATTGGTAGAAGTTGGAGTAGGATTATTGCCCGGTGGAGGAGGAACTAAAGAGTTTGCTGTTCGTGCGAGTGATGACTTTTTTGACGGAGATGTACAGTCCCCTACTTTAATTAATTATTTTAAAACGATTGCTACTGCAACGGTTTCAACTTCGGCATACGAAGCTTATGATTTAAATTATTTAAAAGAAGGTCGCGACTTTGTCAGTGTTAATACCCCAATGAATATTGGGTTGGCTAAAGAGAAAGTTCTTCAGTTAGCAGAAAACTACATGCCTCCCTCAGTTCGCGAGGATATTCAAGTATTGGGCAGAGGTGGATTGAGCGTATTGTATTCTGCCATAAATGAATTTCGATTGGGAGAATACATGTCTGATTATGATGTAGAAATTGCCCGTAAAATCGCTTATGTTATTTGTGGAGGAGATTTAACAAGCTCTCAAAATGTAAGTGAACAATATTTGTTGGACATAGAAAGAGAAGGCTTCTTAAGCCTCTTGGGGAACCAAAAAACCTTAGATCGTATCCAATATCTCCTTATGAACAATAAACCATTAAGAAACTAAATTATGGAAGCATACATTATAAAAGGCTACAGATCAGCTATAGGAAAAGCCAAAAAGGGTGGATTTAAAAACTATCGCTCTGATGATTTAGCTGTTGAAGTTATCAAGCATTTAATGTTATCTGTTCCGGAGGTGGATCCCAAGTCAGTAGATGATGTAATTGTTGGCTGTGCTAATCCAGAAGGAGAGCAAGGACTTCAGATAGGGCGACTGATTTCGGCTAGAGCTCTAGGAAAAGAAGTTCCTGGAATTACTATCAACCGATATTGCGCTTCTGGTTTAGAAGCAATTTCTCAAGCTGTAGCAAAAATTAAAGCAGGTTTTGGTCATATATATATTGCTGGAGGTACGGAAAGTATGAGTATGATCCCTATGACGGGCTATAAACTAGCACCTAGTTATAAAGCTAATTTAGAGAACTTAAATTATCATGTTGGAATGGGAGCTACTGCTGAAGCCGTTGCTGACAAATATGGTATTACTAGAGAAGCGGCAGATCTTTTTTCATTGGAGTCGCACGAAAAAGCAGCTAATGCTATAGATGCAGGAAAATTTAATGATCAGATTGTACCAATTCAAGTCGAAGAGATTTTTGTAGCTGATGGAAAAAGAGTTGCTAAAACACATACAGTATCAACAGATGAGGGTGTTAGACGTGAAACTAGTTTGGAAGGTTTGGCAAAACTTCGCCCTGCGTTTAAAGTTAAAGGAGTAGTAACTGCAGGAAATGCCTCACAAACATCTGATGGTGCGGCATTCACTTTAGTGGTAAGTGAAGAAATGGTTAAACAATTAAATTTACAACCTATTGCTCGTTTGGCAGCTTGTGCCGTTGGAGGAGTTGATCCGCTGTTTATGGGAATTGGTCCTTGCATAGCAATTCCAAAAGCACTTAAACAAGCAGGCTTAAGTCTAAGTGACATTGAACAAACTGAATTAAATGAAGCCTTTGGAGCTCAAGCCCTAGCGGTTATTCAAGAAGCTGGGTTGAATCCTGAATCAGTAAACGTTAATGGAGGTGCGATTGCTTTGGGACATCCTCTGGGTTGTACAGGAGCAAAACTCACCATTCAATTGTTGGATGAAATGAAACGACGCAACCAGCGCCATGGAATGGTTACTGCTTGCGTAGGTGGTGGCCAAGGGATTGCTGGTATTTTCGAACGCTTATAATATCGTGAAAGCTGAAACACAACTTTTGGGAAAACGCGAATCTTTGAAAATTCAGGTTCGCGAACGATTATTAGAAGAGTCGTTAAAGTTATTTTCAGTTCAAGGTTTGGAGAAAACCACTGTAGCGGATATCGTTAAACAAACTGGTATCGCTCGAGGGACGTTCTACAATTATTTTTCGGATGTTAATTCTTTATTTGATGCTATAATTTATAAAATGAATGAAAATATTCAGATTGAAATAAAAGCCAATAGAGGGAAATCACAGTCGGTTTATGATTACTTACACGCAACTTTTAAATGTTATTTTGATTTTATAGGCTCTCCACAAATGATCAATTTTCACGTAATTAACCAAGCTCATATTCGTCAAAGCACTTATCAGAGTGAAATTATTAAAAATATAGTAAAAGATTTAATACGAGATTTAAAATCTTCAAAACGCATTAAAGATTTTAATAAGAAATATGAATTTCTCCTTTTGAGCTTTATGTTAGTGGGTTCTCCTCCTGAACTTTTTTTAATCACTCATACTTCAGATATTAATTTGAGTAGTGATCAATTGGCTAATTTTTTAGCTAAGGTTTTTCATAAAGTATTGATGGATTAGGGTTTACTTTTAAATCATAATTTCTTCACTACATAGGTAACTACTCCCCAGATAATTAACTCATTTTCTTCGGTAATTTTTATTGGTTGGTATTTCGGGTTTTCAGGTATCAGAATGATTTCGTCTTTTGTTACTTTAAGACGTTTTACTGTAAACTCTCCATCAATAAAACAGATTGCAATTTTATTGTTTTTAGGTTCAATACTGCGGTCAATGACTAATAAGTCTCCATTGTCTAATCCTGCTCCCTGCATAGATTCTCCAGATACACGAGCATAAAAAGTAGCTTCTTCATTGCGCACTACTTCTTGGTCAATACTGATTCGTAATTCTTTAAAATCATCTGCAGGAGAAGGAAAGCCGGCAGAAATTCCTTCTTGAGCCCAGTGTATTTTTTTTTGGTGTTCTTGATCGGGATGAAAGAAAACTAATTTTTGCGATTCCATATGTTTATTTTACAATAATGATTTCATTCAGTTCGGTAGAAAAACGAGACGATAAATGTTCTTGCTTCATTTTCCAAGTATGCTTTAAATCTTGATTTGCCAGTTTTACGCGATTAGGGCCAAATCGTTTGTGAATATGATCTATACTTTGCATGACTGCTAAATGTTTAGTGTTGTTGTTTTGAAAGAGACTTAACTGACGTTCTTCTGTTGGTATTAGTCCCATAATCATAACTCCTGCTTTTTTATAATGGATCCCTTCTTTAAATATTCTTTTCAGTCCCATGATAGCATATTTGCTTAAGGTGATGCTTGAATTAGTAGAGAAGGGTAGGGGTAATACACAGCTGTTGTAATAAGGAATACTTCCTTTTTTATTGGGATCGCTTTTTATAAAAACTAAGAGCGCATTACAACTGCTATGTTGTTTTCGCATTTTTTCTGCACAGCTTGTTGAAAAGGTTGAAATGCGCTCCTCCAAATCTGAAAGATTAGTCAATGTACCTTTAAAACTTCGAGTAGTTGCAATTCCCTTTTTAGGAGGGGTCATTTCTTCCAGTTGTATAGAGGGAATTCCCTGTAAGTCTTTTTTTAACCGTAATCCCAAGATACTCATGTGTTTTTGAACCCAGCTGTCGGGGAGTCTAGTAAATCCTAAAGCATTTGTGATTCCCATGGCCTCCAAACGTTTCCGATGTTGCCTCCCAATGCCCCATACATCACCTATTTCAGTCCACTGTAAGGCTTTTATTCTTCTTTTTTCTGTATCAATAGAATAAATCCCTCGAGTACGGCACGAAAATTTTTTAGCAATTTTATTAGCTATTTTAGCTAAGGCCTTTGTAGGGGCCATTCCTACAGAAACAGGAATACCAGTCCATTGACGTACTTGTTTACGCATCCTATACGCCTCACTTTCTAGATTAAACAAATCAAACCCTTTAAACTGTAAAAAGGCTTCGTCTATACTATAAACTTCTAGATTGGGAGTGTACTTTCCAAGGATATTCATCACCCTACTACTCATATCGCCATAGAGCGGATAGTTAGAAGAAAAGACTTTAATCCCCTGTTGTTTGAATTGTTGTTTGTATTGAAAAGCAGGAGCCCCCATAGGAATCCCTAAGGCCTTAGCCTCATTGCTTCGTGCAATCACACAGCCATCATTATTTGAAAGGATGACAAGGGGCTTGTGTTCCAATTGCGGTTGAAATACCCGCTCACAGGAGGCGTAAAAATTATTACAATCAACGAGTACAAACATGGCTAAAAAGGTATTAAAATCTTTATTAATAAATAGAGGGATTAGTTTTTTTTCTGCTTTTTAAGTTTCTTTTTTTAGAAAGAAAAAGTTGAAGTTAAAACACGTATTTTTTAATAAATAAAGATCCACTTTAGGCAAAAGTTGTAATTTTAACAACAAGATTTTTGGATCAAAACATTGCATGGATAATTATTCATTTTTAAACGCTGCGCATACTGCATATTTTGCAGAGCTATATGATCAATATTTACAGCAGCCAGATAGTATAGAGCCTAGTTGGAGAGCTTTTTTTCAGGGATTTGACTTTGGAATGAAAAACAATGACTTTGGAACTATTGACAGACAAATTGAGGTACCAGAGCATGTGCAAAAGGAATTTCGTGCAGTAAAATTAATTGACGCGTACCGTACCCGAGGACATTTGTTTACCAAAACAAATCCGGTTCGTGACCGAAGAAAATATAACCCCACACTGGACATTGAAAATTTTGGACTCTCACAAGCAGATCTACCAACTGTATTTAATGCAGGAGAAATTATGGGTATTGGTCCAAGCTCTCTAAAAATAATTATTCAGCATTTACAAAATATTTACTGTGATTCCATTGGAATTGAATATATGTATATCCGTAGTCCAGAAAAAGTAAATTGGATTCAACAACGTTTAAACGTAAACGATAATCACCCAAAATTTTCAGTAGAGCAAAAGAAACACATTCTTAAAAAATTAAATCAAGCCGTTAGTTTCGAGAATTTTTTACACACTAAATATGTTGGACAAAAACGTTTTTCTCTTGAAGGAGGAGAGTCGTTAATTCCAGCTTTAGATGCAATTGTAGAGAGTGCTGCCAATCAAGGAGTAGAAGAGTTTGTAATGGGGATGGCACATAGAGGAAGATTAAACACCTTAACTAATATTTTCGGAAAATCAAGTAAAGATATATTTAACGAGTTCGATGGAAAAGATTATGAAGAGGTCGTTTTTGATGGGGATGTAAAATACCATTTGGGATGGACCTCGCAGCGTGTCACAGATACGGGCAAACAAATTAACATGAATATTGCTCCTAATCCCTCACACCTTGAGACAGTTGGAGCCATAGTAGAAGGAATTACGCGCGCGAAATTAGAAAATAAATTTAATGGTAATACCAATAAAGTATTGCCAATTATTGTACATGGAGATGCAGCAATAGCTGGACAAGGTTTACCCTATGAGATTGTTCAGATGGCTGGATTAAGGGGTTATGGTACCGGTGGGACGGTGCATATTGTGGTGAATAATCAAATTGGATTTACTACGAACTATTTAGACGCACGAACAAGTACATATTGTACAGATGTGGCTAAAGTTACCCTTTCACCCGTTATGCATATAAATTCTGATGACGCAGAAGCTGTAGTTCATGCTACTTTATTTGCATTGGATTACAGAATGCGTTTTGGAGGTGATGTTTTTATTGATCTTTTGGGATACAGAAAATATGGTCATAATGAAGGAGATGAACCTCGATTTACTCAACCAAAATTGTATAAAGCCATTGCAAAGCATCAAAATCCAAGAGATATTTATGCAGCGGGACTTAAAGCCATAGGTGTCATAGACGATCAATATGTTAGAACTTTAGAAAAGGAATATAAAGACTCTTTAGAGCATGATCTTGAAGATTCGCGTAAAGTAAAAACTACAGTTATCACTCCGTTTATGGCAGATGAATGGAAAACTTTTGATCGTGTTGATGAGATAGAAATGAGTAAAACAGTTTCAACAAGAGTTTCAAAAGACCTTTTGGATGCCGCTGCAGAAACTATTACCTCTTTACCAGAAGAGTATAATTATTTACGAAAAACAGAACGCCTAATTGCTGATCGTAAAGCTATGTACTTCGAAAAAGATAAATTGGACTGGGCAATGGGAGAATTG
>CAJJAB010000123.1 GCA_905181895.1 Flavobacteria bacterium MS024-2A
GGTTACCCATTATAATGAAATCATTACCCGCACCTTGATATTTATCGAATTTAATATCCATAGTCCTCAAAAGTACATGATTTTTTTATTTGTCAAACAATATAAAAGCAAGAGTAAATACTAAAAAATCTTTTAACTTCAGACTCATAAAACCTCTTAAAAGTTGTTAAAAGGGCGTTAAATACATTTTAATCTTATTTGAAATATCTATTTTTACTAAAAATATAGATTATGAAATCGTTTGTTAAAACCCTCAGTATTGCAATAGGAAGTGCTGTTCTTAGTATTTATATTTATGATATAAATTTTAATACCCCAGCAGAAGGTATTTCAGTAAATCCACCTGAAGTAACTTTAATTCCTGCTAATTACACATATACCTCTAACAAACTTGCTGCTGAGTTAAGCGATTTTACAGTAGCTGCTGAAAAAACCATAAATGCCGTAGTTCATGTAAAAAATACTAGTTCTTCAAAATCTAACTTGCCTGAACTCTATCGCTATTTCTACGGGAATGAAAAATTACCCGAACGAATTGGAACAGGTTCTGGAGTAATCATTTCTCCAAACGGTTACATCATAACCAATCATCATGTCATAGAAAATAATTCCGAAATTGATGTTACAACTAATGATAACAAAACATATAGAGCTACGGTTATAGGATCAGATCCTAGCAGTGATATTGCTGTCTTGAAAATTGAGACAAATAATAAATTACCCTATGTTTTTTTTGGGAATTCAGACAGTACCAAAATTGGTGAATGGGTTCTTGCGGTAGGAAACCCTTTTAATTTAAATTCAACAGTAACTGCTGGTATTATTAGTGCTAAAGCAAGAGACTTGAATAAGGGTGATGGGAAAAATGAATGGTATATTCAGACCGATGCTGCCGTTAACCAAGGAAATAGCGGAGGAGCTTTAGTAAATACACGTGGTGAACTTATCGGAATCAATACGGCTATTACCTCAATATCAGGTGGATTTGTTGGCTATTCATTTGCTGTTCCCAGTAATGTAGCGCGTAAAGTTTTTGAAGACATAATTGAATTTGGAGATGTACAAAAAGGACTTTTAGGAGTAATGGGACAAGCGCTAAATTCTGAAATGGCTAAGCGATTTGAGGTCACAGAAACCGAAGGATTTTATATTACGGCCCTTGAAAAAGGTTTGGGTGCTGATGTTGCTGGCTTAAAAGCTAATGATATCATTAAAAGTGTTGATGAAATTTCCATTAATAAATTTGCTGATTTATCAGGATATTTGGCTAGTAAACGCCCCGGTGAAGATGTTAATATTGTCTATAATCGGAATGGAAAAGAAAGTAAAGTAAAGGTCCGATTAGAAAAAATTAATAGAGCTAGTTTCTTTTTGATGGAAGTTAGAGAACTTACAGAGGATCAAAGAAAAAAGTTTAAAATTCAACAAGGCTTGTTCATTTCTAATATGAATAATCGATGGTTATATGAAAGAGGAATAGATAAAGGTTTTATTATTTTAAAGATAAATGACCAAGAGGTGAGTACTCTAAAAAATCTTCAAAGCCTCAATTCCAATGATCTGGAAAGCATTTTATTTTTAAAACCATCTGGAGAAAAAGAAAGGATATTGTTACAATATTAATTATTCAACCTTTATGTTAAAAGTCACAGTGCTCCTGTGACTTTTTCTATTTTTGTTAAATTCTAATTTTACTTATCATGCGAATTGAAATTATCACGCTTTTTCCAGAGCTATTAAAAAGTCCTTTTGAAGTCTCTATACTAAAACGAGCAATTGAATCTGGAACTGTACAAGTTAATTTTCATGACATTAGAGCCTTTAGCACTCAAAAACAAAAAAAAGTAGACGACTATCCTTTTGGAGGAGGAGCTGGAATGGTTATGATGATTGAGCCTATTGATCGTTGTATTGAAGCGCTAAAAAAGAAAAGGGATTATGATGCTATTATTTATTTAACTCCCGATGGTGAAACACTAAATCAAAAATCTGCCAATCATTACTCTACCCTTAAAAATATTATCCTCCTTTGTGGTCATTATAAAGGAGTAGATCATAGGGTCAGAGACTATCTTATAACAAAAGAAATTTCAATAGGTGATTTTGTGCTTTCTGGAGGGGAACTTGCTGCAGCAGTTTTTTGTGATAGTGTAATTAGACTTATTCCAGGAGTCTTAGGCAATGAATCTTCTGCTTTAACAGATAGCTTTCAAGACAACCTATTGGCACCACCAATATATACTCGTCCAGCTAAATACAAAAATTGGGAAGTTCCCGAAATATTAACTTCAGGGAATACTCCAAAAGTTGAACAATGGCGTGATAATAAAGCCATGGAACGAACCAAAAAACTTCGCCCCGACTTATTAAAATAATAATGAAACTTGACTATTAGTTTATCATTCTTAGTTTTTTCCTTTACTAAAGGTCAGATTAGAATTTTAGAGGTTAATCGCACTAATTAATTTTCTGTGATCGAGTTGCTTACTTCAAAATAAAGTTTAATTTTGCATAACAGAATAAATAACCTCTGACGAAAATCGTGAATGTCATTTATCCCAATACAACAAAATAAAATATGGAAGCGTTAATCAATTTTGTGCAAAACGAATTCATCGAGAAAAAAGATCTTCCTAAATTCGATGCAGGAGATACCCTAACAGTTTATTATCAAATTAGAGAAGGTGAAAAAGTTCGTACTCAGTTTTTTAAAGGTGTGGTAATTCAAATTAAAGGACAGGGATTGTCAAAAACCTTTACAATTAGAAAAATGTCTGGAACCGTTGGTGTAGAAAGAATTTTCCCTATGAATCTACCTACGTTAGAAAAGATTGAAGTTAATAAAAAAGGTAAAGTTCGTCGCTCACGTATTTACTACTTCAAACAATTAACAGGTAAAAAAGCTCGAATAAAAGAAGCTAGAATGGATTCTTAATCAGGTTTTTTGCTAAACATAAACCGCCAACTTCTTAAGTTAAGTTTTTGGCGGTTTTTTTATTACTTAATTCTACTTGAAAATAAACTCTAGCACTT
>CAJJAB010000124.1 GCA_905181895.1 Flavobacteria bacterium MS024-2A
AAATTGCAATACACATCGACGATACTGCCAGTATTACTGTATTTGGAAGGGTTTCTTTAATAATTTCAGAAATTGGTTTTCCTCTTTTTTGGTAGGAAGTTCTGAAATATGGTAATTTGATGACCCAAACTTTATTTTCTGAATTAAACACAACCATTCCCCCATATACAGAAGGATCATAAAACGCAAAGTCTTCAGTATTTATAGAATGAACCGAAAGTGGTGATAAATCATTAATATAAAAAAAATATTGGTGAGACAAAGGAAGGTTAAATCCAAACTTAGCTTTTAAAACTTCGAGTTGAACACTATCTTCATTTTGATCTAACATCATCTGGGCTGGATCACCAGGTAATACTGTAAATAAAAAAAAAACTAAAGTCGCCACCCCAAAAAGTGTCAGTAAAACAAAACCCATTTTATTGGCGAAGTATGCAATCATTTATTTTTCTCTGAATTCAGGTGAATTAATGCAAAAACAGCATAATTAACCATGTCATGATAATTTGCATCTATACCTTCACTAACCAACGTTTCTCCTTTATTTTCTTCAATTTGTTTCACTCTTAGTAACTTTTGTAAAATCAAATCAGTAAGTGAACTTACTCTCATTTCACGCCAAGCTTCTCCATAGTCATGGTTTTTTTTGAGCATTAGATCAAATATAATCTCTTGATGTTTATCATATAATTGCAATGCCTTAGACAAATCTAAATCAGGTTGTTCAGCTATCCCCTTGTCAATTTGTATCAAACCCATAAGACTATAATTTACAATTCCAATGAATTCAGACTCTTGTCCTTCCTCAACTTTTTGAATGGCATTTATTTGTAAACTTCTTATACGTTGTGCCTTAATAAAAATTTGATCTGTTAGTGAGGGAAGTCTTAATATTCTCCACGCTGCCCCATAATCTTTCATTTTCTTTTCAAATAATTCCCTACATTTAGAAACAATTTTTAGATACTCCTTGCGCGTAAGCTCCATTTAATTATAAATTTGCAATAAATTTCCAATTTATTTATTTAGTTCACCCAATACGAAGAAGAAAGTTATCAAAAAGAATATTAAATATCAGACTCTCAATTGCAAAGGGAAACTTATTGATTTGAGTAAACCCAAAATTATGGGGATTTTAAATATAAGCTCTGATTCATTTTATGATGGAGGAAAATATAATTCTATAAAAAAGGCTTTAAATCAAACTGAAAAAATGCTTAAGGAGGGAGCCTTTTTTGTAGATCTTGGTGCAGCAAGCAGTAAGCCAGGAAGTGAACTAATTAAATCAGAAATCGAAAAAAATAAAATATTACCTGTATTGGAAATATTAATTAATCATTTCCCTGAAGTACATTTCTCGATTGACACGTATAATCATGAAGTTGCTAAAGCTAGCATTGAAGTTGGAGCATCTATGATCAATGATATTTCAGGAGGTCTCTTTGACAATAAAATGCACGAAACAGTAGCAAAATACGCTGTTCCTTATGTTATGATGCATATGAAAGGTACTCCAAAGATAATGCAGGTGAAACCCCATTATAAAAACATTGTTGTAGAAGTATTGAGTTTTTTTTCAAGACAAACAAAAATAGCTTATGCCAATGGAATAAATGACATTCTTGTTGATCCTGGCTTTGGATTTGGAAAAAATATTGAACATAATTATAATCTCTTAAAATGCCTCAGTCAATTCAAAACACTTGAATGTCCAATTTTAATTGGAGTTTCCAGAAAATCCATGATCTACAAACTTTTAAACACTACTTCAGAAGAAGCTCTAAATGGAACTTCAGTCTTAAATTCCCTAGCTTTAGATAGGGGTGCTCAAATACTTCGTGTTCATGACGTTAAAGAAGCCAAAGAATGTGTTGACTTATGGCTAGCACTCCAATAGTTTTCATAGTTTTACAAAAAAAGTATTGGATTTAACTGACTTTATTAATTTTTCTTTTATCGATGTCATCGACATACTTCTTGTTGCAATGTTACTGTTTTACCTATACAAACTTGTAAAGGGAACTGTAGCTATTAATATTTTTATTGGAATTGTTATTATTTATTTGATTTGGAAGCTTACCGATCTTCTAAATATGGATGTGTTAAGTAATCTTTTAGGGAAGTTTATTAGTGTTGGTTTTTTTGCTTTGATTGTAGTTTTTCAACAAGAGATAAGAAAGTTTTTACTTTTAATAGGATCATCAAACTTCACCAATCGAAGAAATGTGGTTCGCTATTTTCGTTTTTTAAACCAAAATGATCGAGTACTGAATTTGAATTTGAATATTTTACTTGATTCTTGTGAGGAAATGTCAAAAAGTAAAACAGGAGGAATAATCGTTTTACAACGAAGTAATTCATTAGACTTTACAATAAGTGAAACCAATGGCGCTAAAATCAAATTAGTCCCGCAAATTTTAGAAACTATTTTCTTTAAAAACAGTCCTCTTCACGATGGAGCCGTTGTTATTGATAAGAATACAATTATAGCTTCCCGTGTAATTCTCCCTGTATCAGACAGAAAAAAAATTCCTTCAAAATATGGCCTTCGCCATAGAGCTGCTCTTGGTATAACAGAAAAAACAGACGCCTTAGTTTTAGTTATTTCTGAACAAACAGGAAATATAGTTTATGTTAAGAATGGTGAATTTTTATCTTTCAAATCCATACATGCCCTCAAGGAAGTTCTTACACAAGATATTAGTGAATAGTCTAAAATGCTGAGTTTTCTAAAAACTGAACTTCGTGTAATTTTGCATAAAATCCATTGGGTATTTTTAATAACTCGTTGTGCGTCCCTTGTTCTACAATTTTACCATTATCCATTACTAAAATTCGATTTGCTTTTTTTACTGTAGCTAGACGGTGAGCAATCACGATAGATGTTTTTCCTTTGGTTATGGCATCTATTGCATTTTGTATTATTTCCTCTGAATAACTATCTACAGAAGAAGTCGCCTCATCTAAAACTAATATATTAGGCTCTGAAATATATGCTCTTAAAAATGCAATTAATTGACGCTGCCCTGATGAAAGCATGATTCCACGTTCCTTAACATTATAATCATAACCCTCGGGTAAAGATTCTATAAACTCATGGACTCCTATTTTTTTTGCAGCTTTTATTACTTGTCCTCGGGTAATTTCAGTGTTAAAAAGGGTGATATTATTATAAAGACTGTCAGCAAATAAAAACACATCTTGCAGCACAACAGCTACATGTTTTCTTAATGTATTTAGTGTATAATCACGAATAGATATTCCGTCAATAGAAATCGACCCCGATTCAAATTCATAAAATCGAGATAACAAATTAATAATGGTTGATTTACCTGCACCTGTAGAACCCACAATTGCAATATTTTCTCCCGCTTTTATTTCTAAAGAAATACCATGTAGAACCTCATCTCCAGGTACATAAGAAAAATAGAGTTGATCAATAGAAATGGCTCCTTTTAACTTTTCGGGCGCTAAAGTTCCATCGTCATCAATACTACTAACTGTTTCAATAATTTTAAAGATACGATCGGTTGCAACCATGCCCATTTGAAGAGTATTGAATTTATCTGCTATTTGCCTCAAAGGACGAAATAACATCTGTGACATTTGAATAAACAAAAAAATAGAACCCAAAGAAATATCACCTCCTGAAATTAAATTAAAACCACCATACCATACTAAAAAGCCAATTGTAATAGAGGATGAAATTTCTGCAATTGGAAAGAAAATAGAGTTAAACCAAACTGTTTTTAACCATGCCTGCTTATGTTTTTCATTAATAGTTATAAAATTATTGTATTCAATTTTTTCACGATGAAATAACTGAACTATTTTCATTCCACTAATGCGCTCTTGTACAAAAGAATTCAAATTGGCTACTTGCAAACGCACTTCTTCAAAAGCTTTCTTCATTGACTTCTGAAACAATCGTGTAGCATAAATAATAACAGGAAGTATTGAGAAAACTATCAAGGACAAACGCCAATCAACATACAACATC
>CAJJAB010000125.1 GCA_905181895.1 Flavobacteria bacterium MS024-2A
GTTAAGGGACCTGCTTCAACGCTATATGGTTCAGAGGCTATTGGAGGTGTAATAAATTTAATTACTAAATTGCCTGAAAACACATCTAAACTGGCTGTAGATTCATTTCTTTCGGGCTGGGGAGAAGTTAATGCAGATATTGGATACAAATATATCCTATCTGATAAAAACTCAGGATTATTAGGGATCAATTATTTTAATTATTCTAACCCTGTAGATAATAATAAAGATGGTTTTACTGATCTAACGTTACAGGATCGTATCTCTGTTTTTAATAAGCTAACGTTTGGGACAAAACTGTCAATAGCAACTCGATTTGTATTTGAAGACAGGTGGGGTGGACAAATGAATTGGTTACCTAAATATCGAGGTGGAGATATCCTCTATGGAGAAAGTATTTATACATCACGTTTTGAAACTTTTGGCAAATATGAATTAAATTCTAATTTTTTACTTAGCTTTAGTTTCAATGATCACAATCAAGATTCTTTTTATGGATCAACTCCTTTTAATGCAAACCAAACCATTGGTTTTAGTCAATTTGTTTGGAATAAAAATATAAAACGTCATGATCTTTTAATTGGACTGGCGTACCGTTACACCAACTATGATGATGACACCACAGCTACATTTAATGAAGTATTAAATGTAAATCAGGGGACAATTACACATTTACCAGGAATATTTATTCAAGATGAAATAAAATTTAATTTAAAAAACAGTCTCCTATTGGGTTTTCGTTATGATTATAACTCTATTCATGGAAATATTTTAACACCTAGAGTTAATTATAAATTTAACAGTCAGGATAAAAGCACAACTATTCGTTTAAGTTTTGGATCGGGTTACCGGGTAGCTCAAATTTTTACGGAAGATCATGCTGCTTTAACTGGGGCTCGTGATGTAGTTTTTTTAGAAGATTTAAATCCAGAAAGATCATGGAATATAAATGGTAATTTTGTTAAGAAGTTATACTTAAGACAAGGAGCTATAATAGACTTTGATTTCAGTCTTTTCCATTCTCGATTTTTAAATAAAATTATTCCAGACTACGATACTGACCCTAATAAAATTATTTATTCCAATCTTTATGGGAGTTCAATAAATCAGGGAGCTTCACTTAATTTCAACCTTATGATTCAAAATGGTGTAAGAGTTAATTTAGGAGCAACCTATATTGATTCCTATATTGAGGAGCAAGAGCTTAGAACAACACCATACTTAACAGAAAGCTTTCAAGGAGTTTGGAAAATAGAAAAAAAATGGCAAGCTTCAAATCTAATATTAGATATTACTGGTACATCAACGGGGCCAATGAGACTACCAATCCTTGGACCACTTGACCCAAGACCCTCTTATTCGTCGACTTTAAATATTCTAAATTTTCAGCTTACCAAATCTTGGAATAATACTTTTGAAACCTACGGAGGTGTCAAAAATCTTCTTGACCAAACACCTCCTGATGATAGCATTGCAAGATCATTTGATCCTTTTGATAAAGAAGTTACTTTTAATAATGAAGGAAATGCAATGTCTACAACAAATAATCCTTTTGCATTAACTTTTGACCCTTCTTATGTTTATGGATCAAATCAAGGTATTCGATTTTTCTTTGGTTTACGATGGAAGTTAAATTAATAGATATATTAAAATGTTATCCTTTTTTTAATAATGCCTGTTAATCATTTAAAAGATTTTCTTTAATTTGGAAAAATTATATTTTAAATTTAATATGGAAGAATATTCTAAACTTTTGACCGAACAGATCTTTGCTATTAATACCGTTTGGGTAGCGCTTTGTGCAGCATTAATCTTTTTTATGGAGGCGGGCTTTGCTCTTCTTGAGGCAGGCTTTGTTAGAAGTAAAAATACTATGAGTATTATCGCTAAAGTAATCATCGACATCACATTTGGAGGAATTGCCTTTTTTATTATTGGATTTGGTATTGCTTATGGGAAATCAAATGGGTGGTTTGCTTTTGATTTAGGAATCTCAAATGAAGATCTAGGGTTGGGGCTGACAATTTCTAACAAACTCTTCTGGTTCTTGCAGCTTGGATTTGCTATAGCTGCGATTTCAATCGTTTCTGGTGCATTAGCAGAAAGAATGAAATTATGGTCTTACGCACTTTTAGTTTTTATTTTTTGTGCAATTATGTACCCTATGGTTGCAAATTGGGTTTGGAATCCAAATGGATGGCTCGCATTAAGAGGATTTAATGATTTTGCTGGTTCAGCTGCAGTTCATGCTATGGGTGGATTTTCTGCGTTAGCGGCAGCTATTGTTCTAGGTCCAAGAATAGGAAAGTATAATAAAGATGGATCCTCAAACACCATTCCTGGGCATAATCTACCTTTAGCTGCTGTTGGAGCTTTCATTCTATGGTTTGGCTGGTTTGGCTTTAACCCTGGATCATCGCTTGGCGCAGTTGGAAATTGGGAATTAATAGGTGATGTGGTTGTTAATACTTTTTTAGCATCTGCTGCTGGAGGAATAGCGACAATGGTTTATACCTATTTTTCTTATGGAAAAATTGATATTACGATGGTTATTAATGGTATTCTAGCTGGATTGGTTTCAATTACTGCAGGCTGTAACTTGGTGAGTCCCTTTTCTGCAATTATTATTGGACTTATCGCAGGAGTATTAGTTGATGTTGCAGTTTTATTTTTTGATAGATTAAAAGTTGATGATCCAGTAGGAGCAATAGCAGTTCACGGAGTAAATGGTTTATTTGGCACAATTGCTGTTGGATTTTTTGCAAAAGAGAACGGATTATTTTTTGGTGGAGGTAGCTCACTATTAATCACCCAAATAATTGGAGTCGTTAGTATTGCAACATTCTCTTTTTTATTAACTTACGTTTTAATGAATTTTTTAAAAATAACTATGGGTGTAAGAATTTCTGAAGAAGAAGAAAAGGCTGGAATTGATGCTGTTTCTTTTGGTGTCAAATCTTATACCTCAAATGAATAATAAGTTTAAATCCATTTAAAATGAAAAAAATA
>CAJJAB010000126.1 GCA_905181895.1 Flavobacteria bacterium MS024-2A
GAAATTACAAGCTGACCCAACAGTTATATTTGCTATGAAGAAAACTTCGGGAGATTTTAATATGATTATTAATCGTGTTTTATACAAAGATTTAAGTACAGATTCTCCTTATAACACTTATAAGACAAAAGGACTTGTTCCAGGACCGATCACCATGCCTGATTTGTCAACAATTGAGGCAGTTTTAAATCCAGAGAAACATTCTTTTTTGTTTTTTGTAGCTGATCCATCTAAACCAGGCTATCACATGTTTGCCGAAAATTTATCTGAACATAATAGAAATAAGAAGATTTACGTAAACTGGATAAACAAAAAGAAAATTTACCGTTAAAAAGATCCTTCAATTATAAAAACACAAGGTTTTTTGTTAATATCTGGCTTTATTTTTTTCCATTTTTTTACTGAAAGAGTAAGGATGTATTCAGAATTTAGGCTAATGTTACAGGCAACACACAGTCGCGTGTTTGGATCTAATATTTTTAAAAAATCTTTAAATAAAGATTCACTCCTGTAAGGAGTTTCAATAAATAGTTGTGCTTGATCTGCACGAAAAGCTTTTTTTTCAAATCTAGAAATGCTTTGACTTCTTTGCCTTTGTTCTATGGGTAAGTAGCCATTGAAAGCAAAACTTTGCCCATTCATTCCTGAAGCCATCATAGCTAATATAAGAGATGAAGGACCTATTAATGGTTTTACCTGAATTCCTAAGCGATGTGCTTTGGAAACTATTACTGCACCTGGATCAGCAATACCAGGGCAACCGGCATCAGAAAAAAGTCCCATCGAGATTCCAGACATACATGGTTCAAGAAAGGTATCCATTTCTTCCTGAGATGTAAACTTATTGAGTGGGTAAAGTGTTATTTTACTTTGATTTTTATGAGGGGTTATTTTTTTTATAAACTGACGAGCTGATTTTTCATTTTCAATAATAAAATGAACGTGTTCTTCAATAATTTTTTTTATTGAAAGGGGAAGTACTTCCAAAGGGGAATTATCTCCAAGAGGAGTAGGTATTAAATAAAGAACTCCCAGAGAAGATTTATTCTCATTCATAATTTAATAATTTAATAACTCTATCACGTGCTTCATTTAATAATTTATAGCAATTTTAAAAACTTTAGCCACCCCGTAATATGGGTTAGGGACTTCTTTTTGATCCTTTAGTATAAAATATACTTTTATTTTATCTTCTTCTAAAGTTGCTTAAGCCATAATTTTTTTATAATTACTTAGATCTATCACAAAAATATGAGTAAAATATTCGAAGCCTAATTTAGTAAATTGTCTAGCTTTTTGTTTGTTTATATCAACTCTATATTTTTTCCCAACCTCGATACTTCTATTGTCAGGTAGACTGCCGGAATGATAAGTCGTTTTTCCTGCTGAATCAACTTTGATTCCCAAGTCTTTTACTTTTGATTCTAAAATCCCTTGCGCAAGTGGATAATCACAAATGTTACTCAAACAAACCATGAGTACTTTTTCCTTTTTCCATAAAAAGGTAAATTATATCGTAAGTTTTTGGCTTAGATCTTCTACATATTTTCGGAATTGTTTATCGGTAAAGCTTAAGTTATCAACTGTTTTACAGGCATGAAGAACTGTCGCATGATCTCTTTTTCCAATTTGGTTACCAATACTAGCCAGTGATGCTTTAGTGAATTTTTTAGCAAAATACATTGCTAATTGACGTGCCTGAACAATATGTCTTCTACGTGTTTTGGATTGAAGTGTTTCTACATCCATTTGAAAATAATCAGAAACAACTTTTTGGATATAATCAATAGAAACCTCACGCTTAGTATTTTTAACAAACTTCATCACCACGTCTTGGGCAAGTTCAATTGTTATTTCAGCTTTGTTAAAAGAAGATTGTGCAATTAGTGATATGATTGCTCCCTCTAGTTCCCTAATGTTTGTTTTAATATTTTTAGCCACATATTCAACGATGTCATCGTTTATATTTACACCGTCTCTATATAATTTATTGTTTAAAATAGAAATTCTAGTTTCAAAATTTGGAAGCTGTAACTCAGCAGATAATCCCCATTTGAATCGAGAGAGTAAACGTTGTTCGATATCTTGCATATCAACAGGAGCCTTATCAGAAGTAAGAATTACTTGCTTTCCATTCTGATGTAAGTGATTGAAAATATGAAAAAAGACATCTTGAGTTCCTGTTTTGCCAGAAAGGAATTGCACATCATCAATAATTAAAACATCAAGTAATTGATAGAAATGAATGAAGTCGTTTCTGGTATTTTTCTTTACTGCTTCAATATATTGCTGGGTGAATTTTTCAGCAGGTATGTAGAGAACGGTTTTATCTTGATATTTTTCTTTAATTTGAACTCCAATAGCATGTGCAAGGTGTGTTTTCCCCAAACCAACACCACCAAAAATCAAAAGTGGATTGAATGAAGTGCCTCCCGGTTTAGCAGAAACAGCAAGTGCAGCAGATCTTCCTAATCTGTTTGAGTCTCCTTCGAGAAAATTCTCAAAATTATAGTTAGGATTTAATTGTGATTCAATTTGTAAATTTTTGATTCCAGGAATTACAAATGGATTTTTCAACTCCCCCGCATAAGAGTTGATTGGCCCATCGACGTCTTGAGTAAGCAACCCTGGGCGATTACTGCTTGGGATTTTTTCGGTAAAAGGCATTTTGTTTCCAAATGTATTTTCCATTCTAATGGCATACAACAAACGGGCTTCGTTACCTAATTCACGCTGTAAAGCTGTTTTTAATAACTTTACA
>CAJJAB010000127.1 GCA_905181895.1 Flavobacteria bacterium MS024-2A
GGTTTAATACTTAATGAATTTTTAATGATTACAGGAAGTTTATACACTTCAGGCATTCTTGAGGGGAAGTTTAAGTGATACATTCTATTGTTCAATTCGACTTTTAATTCACCACTTAATGTTTCAAAAACGATCGTTTCTTTTGAATAATTCAAAATAGTCTTTAAACAATGTGCGGTTGCCAGTGTTGCATGACCGCATAAATCCATTTCAATATCTGGAGTAAACCATCGTAGATGTATTCGATCTTTTTTGTAAATAAAAAAGGCTGTTTCGGAAACTGCATTCTCCATGGCGATATTTAATAAAGTCTTATCGGGAAGCCATTCCGTTAGGGGAACAACACATGCAGAATTACCACCAAATATTTTATCTGTAAATGCATCTATCTGATAAAAGTTGAGTTTCATTTTAAGATAACCTTATAAATTACAGATTAAACATTTTTCAATTTTAAAGGTGAATTACTTCATCATAAGCATCTGCTACAGCTTCCATCATCGCTTCACTCATTGTCGGGTGAGGGTGTACAGCTTTGAGAACCTCATGACCTGTTGTTTCTAACTTTCTTCCTAATACCGCTTCTGCAATCATGTCAGTTACACCTGCGCCAATCATATGGCAACCAAGCCATTCACCATATTTAGCGTCAAAAATAACTTTCACAAAACCATCAGAAGTTCCACTGGCTTGGGCTTTACCAGAAGCAGAAAAAGGGAATTTTCCTACCTTAACATCATAGCCTTTTTCTTTTGCTTGAACCTCAGTCATACCAACAGAGGCAATCTCGGGGAAACAATAGGTACATCCTGGTATATTTCCATAGTCAAGTGCTTCAACATGTTGGCCTGCTATTTTTTCAACACATAATATTCCTTCAGCAGATGCAACATGGGCAAGTGCTTGTCCAGAAGTTATATCTCCAATGGCGTAATAGCCTGGAAGATTTGTTTGGTAAAAATCATTAACTAAAACCTTATCTCGGTCAATAACAATACCAACATCTTCTAGACCTAAGTTTTCAATATTAGTCTTTATCCCAACTGCAGAAAGAACAATATCTGTTTTAATTTCTTCTTCTCCTTTTGCTGTTTTTATTGTAACGGTAACGCCTTTACCTTTGGTATTAACCTTGGTGACTTCAGCATTAGTTAAGATATTGATTCCACTTTTTTTGAAAGAGCGTTCCAGTTGTTTGGAAATTTCTTCATCTTCAACTGGCACAATACGGTCCTGGAATTCTATGATAGTAACTTCGGTTCCCATAGCATTATAAAAATAGGCAAATTCAATTCCTATAGCTCCTGAGCCAACCACTACTATTTTCTTTGGCTGGTTAGGCAAAGTCATAGCTTCACGATAGCCAATAACTTTGTTTCCATCTTGAGGAAGCGAAGGGAGTTCACGTGAGCGAGCGCCAGTGGCAATAATAATGTTTGAAGCACTGTATTCTTGAGTTTTATCGTTTAGAGTAACACTTACTTTTTTACCCGATAGAATTTTTCCATGACCACTTAAAATATCAATTTTATTTTTCTTCATCAAGAATTCTACACCTTTACTCATACCTGCTGCTACATTTCTACTGCGATTGACTACAGCATTAAAATCTTTGTCATATTCTTTAACTATCAAACCATAATCGCCAGCATGTTTTAAATAATCAAAAACTTGTGCAGACTTAATTAAGGCTTTGGTTGGAATACATCCCCAGTTCAAACAGACGCCACCTAGACTTTCCTTTTCTACAATTGCAGTTTTAAAACCTAGCTGAGAAGCTCTAATGGCAGTAACATAGCCTCCGGGACCACTTCCTAATACTATAATATCGTATGAACTCATAAATTTTAATTTAAATTCGTTGCAAATTTACAAAACTAGAGAGAATATTTTGTCTTAATCTTTTACTTCAGTAAAATCAATACTTGCAGCATTAACACAATATCTATCTCCTGTTTGAGTAGTTCCATCATTAAAAATATGTCCTTGATGACTGCTGCATTTGGAACAGATGATCTCTGTTCTTAGCATTCCATGACTAATATCTTTTATATACTCAATTGAACCAGGAATAGCTTCGTCAAATGAAGGCCATCCACAACTACTTTTAAACTTGGAAGTCGAATCATACAAGGGTTGTCCACAACCTTTACAAGTATAAGTTCCTTTTTGATAATGATCGTTAAATACACCTGTAAATGGTGGTTCGGTTCCTTTTTGCCTTAAAACATGATACTCTTCTGAAGATAATTGTTTTTTCCACTCAGCCTCTGTTTTACTAACCATGTAATTTTTACTTTTCATTTTTTGAAATAAAATTTAGTGCTGCTGAATTTATACAATGTCTTAACCCTGTGGTTTGGGGTGGACCATCTTTAAACATATGACCCAAATGACCCCCACAGGTATTGCATTTTAATTCAGAACGGGGATATCCAATTTTATAATCAACATCATATTCTAAATTCTCCTCTATTCCTCTATCAAATGAAGGCCATCCTGTTCCAGAATCAAATTTATGTTGGGACTTGTACAAAGGAGTTCGACATCCGCCACATACGTAAGTTCCTTCCTTCTTATTTTTGTTTAATGGTCCAGAAAAGGGTCGTTCGGTTGCTCCTTTTCGCAATACATTGTAAGCTAAATTAGATAAAGATGACTTCCATTCTGAATCTGTTTTAACTAAAGAATATTCTTTTTTATTATTATTATTTTCTTGGGAATTACCTTGGCAAGAAATTAATAATGCAAATAATATTAAGTAAAAGTATTTTTTCATCTATTTTTTTATCAAAATTAGCAATCTTTTGTCTACTTAAAGCTTATTCTGAATTCTTATGTAAATTTAATATTAATTAATATTTTGCTTTATGAATTGATCATTTTTTATAAATAAATATTTGAAAAATGAAATTTTTAATATCATTTCTCATATTAATTATTAGCTATTGAAAAGGCAAAATATTTTTTCAAAAAAAATTAAATTAGACTAAACGAGGGTGATCAATTCATGTAAAATTTTAGTAAGCTGTTGTTTTTTAGTTACATTTAGCTATTAAAACAATTTGATGCTTGAATTGAAAATACCCTTAGAGAAAGGCAGTAAAAAAATAATAAATGCATGGGCTTTTTATGATTGGGCAAATTCTGTTTATCCTTTAGTTATTTCTTCAGCAATTTTTCCAATTTATTATGCATCTTTATTTTCTGAAGATAATTTTATTTCTTTTTTTCAATTCGAGGTAAAGAATACAGCTATGATTAGTTTTGTAACTGCAGCAGCTTTTTTCATTGTAGCTCTAATGTCGCCTTTGCTTACTGGAATTGCTGATTATATTGGAAATAAGAAGCGTTTTATGAAGATTTTTGTCTATTTAGGAGCGTTCAGTTGTATTGGATTGTATTTTTTTGAATTGAAAACTATTTATCTCGGTTTATTTATCCATTTTTTAGGCTTAATAGGATATTCGTCAAGTATTGTATTTTATAATTCTTATTTGCCTGATATCGCTTTTCCAGATCAACAAGACCGAGTTAGTGCTCGTGGTTTTTCTATAGGCTATGTGGGAAGTGTAATTTTGTTATTATCTAATTTGGCAATGATAATGTATCCAGATTTTTTTGGAATTGAAGGGAACAAGGTAGAAGCTTCAATTAAGGCAATGCGTTATTCTTTTATTTCTGCTGGAATTTGGTGGATTCTTTTCAGTCAGTATTCATTTTATTTTTTACCAAAGGGTAACCGAGAGGTTAAAGTAACCAAAGATATTTTTTGGAATGGGTATAAAGAATTGAAAAGTGTATGGAAGTTATTGGAAGATAATATTGCATTAAAGCGATTTCTTCCAGCCTTTTATATTTACAGCATGGCTCTTCAAACGGTTTTATTAGTAGCCGTTTATTTTGGGGAAGAAGAAATTTTATGGGGAAGCTCTAGCGAAAAAACAATGGGGCTTATTGTCAGTATTCTCTTGATTCAAATTGTAGGAATACTAGGTGCTTTTCTTACTGCAATGGCATCTGAACGCTTTGGAAACATTCGAGCATTGATTGTTGTAAATTCAATTTGGGCGACTTTATGTTGTTACGCTTATTATATTGAAACTCCAATGCAGTTTTATTTTGTTGCAGGATCAGTTGGACTTGTTATGGGAGGACTTCAAGCACTTTCTCGCTCTACTTATTCCAAGCTTATTCCAATAACAGAAGATACGGCATCTTTTTTTAGCTTTTATGATGTCACTGAAAAAATCGCGATCATAGTCGGTATGTCTTTATTTGGTGTTATTGATCAAATTACGGGAAGTATGCGAAATGCGATATTATTTTTTATGACCTTTTTCATTATTGGTGCTGTTATGTTATTGAGGGTACCACGCAAAAAATTGAGAAGTTAGTCTACTCAAAAAAATATATATTTTGCTGTTTTCTTAATTTAATTTGTTTCAAGAATTACTTCTAAAAATTTAATCTCATAAAATTTGCGACAGTTACATTTAAACTTTCCAAGGTATTAATCTCTATATATCTAAAGCCTGTGATTTTGCAATTTATATGTTTCACCTAAATAAAAGAAAGATACGATGGCACAACT
>CAJJAB010000128.1 GCA_905181895.1 Flavobacteria bacterium MS024-2A
CAATTCGGTAACTAATTTAATAACGATTCTTAATCTCTATAATCAAAAAAGGATTCCCAATGAATAAAACACTTCCTTTTACTTTTTTTAAGATTCACCCTAAAGCTATTTTATTAGAATGGCAGCAAGAACCCAATTCAGACCTGCTTCATGAATTAAACTGTTTTAAAGAAAAAATAAAAAATCACTTTAAAGAGTTTTCTCAAATTACTCAAGGATATTGCTCTCTGTTAATTCAATTAAAAAGTAATATTGAAAATTCAAATAAAATTAACAATGAACTTATTTTACTTCATAAGAATATTAACACTAACAAATCTGATAAAATATCAAAACACTGGAGTATCCCCGTTTTATATGAAAAACTGTTTGGATTAGATTTAGAATATCTATCTATTGAATTAAAATTAAGTACAGAAAAAATTATTAGTTTACATACCAAAAAGACTTATAATGTATATTTTATTGGTTTCCTACCTGGATTTCTATATCTAGAAGGACTTGATTCCCGCTTATTCTTTACAAGAAAAAAAACGCCTCGTCTTAAAATTCCTAAAGGAGCTGTAGCTATAGGTGGAAAACAGACAGGAATTTACCCTGATCAGAGTCCAGGAGGTTGGCAAATAATTGGAAATACCCCAATTAAGCTATTTAAACCTAATGATAAAAAGCCTTGTTTTGCATCGTCAGGCGATACGTTATCCTTTTATCCTGTCTCGTTTGAGCAATATACAGTAATCCTTAACTCAAAGAATCAATCACCATATTTGAAAAGTAAAAAATGATAGAGATTCTTCAATTAGGATGGCACACTACTATACAAGATTTAGGGCGCTTTGGACAACAATCATTGGGAGTTCCAATATCTGGAGCAATGGATCTAAATGCATTTAATTGGGCAAATAAGTTATTAAATAATGACCCAAATGATGCCTGCTTTGAGATAACAATAAAAGGACCAATTTTAAAGTTTCATCGAGCAACCTACATTACAATCACAGGAGCAAAAGTAAGACTTACTCTAAATAAAGATCATATTGAGATGTATAAACCTATATCAATTAAAAAAGGAGATATTCTCCATATTTCAAATACTACTGTTGGATGTAGAGTTTATATAGCAATACTTGGAGGTTTTCAAACCGAAACCGTACTTGGAAGTAAAAGTCAATTCAAAGGATTGACTTTTAATGATCGAATTGATAAAAAAAGTGTTATTGCCATAAATAAAATTCCTTTTGTCACTAAACTTGCGGGAATTAAAGCACATTTGATTGATTATAGCAATATAAATCTGAAAGTTTATATAGGACCAGAATATCATTTGCTTAATACTTCATCTCGGAATTCACTCAAGATTAAACAATTTACTATTAGTTCACAGAATAATCGCATGGGATATCGCCTTAATGAAAAAATAAAACAGCAACTCCCCGAAATATGGACCGCCCCTACCCTTCCTGGAACTGTTCAGCTTACTCCCGAAGGAACTTTAATTATTTTAATGCGCGATGCACAAGTTACTGGCGGCTATGCAAGGATTTTTCAGTTGACTGATGATGCGATTAATTTACTGGCTCAGAAATCAACTTTGGATCAACTGAAATTTGAAATTATTCGATACAAAGAATAAGTCTTTTCAAAGGGGCTTATTTAATATAAAATTGTTTCTTATTTTTGTTTGGATTTACATCAAATGAAGATACTTCTTAAAAACGCTACCCTACTTCACGAAAAGAGTCCTTTTCACAACCAAATAAAGGATGTTTTTATTGATGATGGTTTAATTAGTCTTGTTGAGGACCATATTGAAATTAAGGCAGATAAAGTTATAAAGTTAAAAGATCTACATATATCTTCAGGCTGGTTTGATCCTAACGTTTCATTTGGAGAGCCCGGTTTTGAAGAGCGTGAGACTATTGAAAACGGTTTACTCACAGCTGCTAAAAGTGGTTTTACCCATATCATTTTAAACCCCAATACAGAGCCAAAAATTGGTAATCATGCTGATGTTAGTCATTTATTAAATATTTCATCCGATAAAGTAACCTCCCTTCACATTAGTAGTGTCCTTTCTGAAGGATCTGAAGGAAAAAAAATGGCATCACTTTATGATCTTCAAAATGCAGGAGCAGTTGCTTTTGGTGATTATAAGAAAGCATATAGTAATCCAAACTTATTACGTATTGCATTGGATTATTCTCAAAGTTTTGGTGGATTAATTCAAGCCTACCCTATGGATATGCAACTTAGTAATAATGGTCATATGCACGAAGGTTCGGTTAGCATTAACCTTGGCTTAAAAGGAATACCTAGTGTTGCAGAAACATCAATATTGGCTCGTGATTTACAGTTGTTGGAGTATACGCAAGGAAAGTTACATATTCCTTTAATTTCTTGTGCTAATAGCGTCGAACTTATTCGAATTGCAAAAAAGAAAGGACTTGATGTAAGTTGTGGTGTAGGTATCCCTCACTTAATTTATACAGATAATAATTTAACTGACTTCAATTCAAATTTTAAAATTTTCCCACCACTTCGAACGGTATTTGATCAGCGAGCTTTGAGAGATGGTTTACTTGATGGAACGATCGATATGGTAAGTAGTATGCATCAACCAATTAATCAAGAAATTAAAGAGTTAGAATTCATAAGTGCCCACGAGGGCAGCATTGGCCTTGAGGCTGCATTTGTAGTGTTACAAAATTATTTCTCTCTGGAGAAGGTGATTTCTTTTTTAACTAGAGGAAAAAAACGTTTTAAAATTTATAATAACCCTTTTGAAATAGGAAATAAAGCAGACCTAAGTCTCTTTAATCCCAATGGATCTGATGTTTTTTCAAAACAACACTTACATTCAACTTCTAAAAACTGTATGTTTTTAGGAGAACCAATCAAAGGAAGTGTCTATGGTTGTATTAGAGGAAACAAACTCCAACTAATTTCTTAAAATATTTTAATGTTAGAATATCGTATTAGAAATGCTGAAGGTAATGCCATTGAAAAACCGGTGATTTTTTTAATTCATGGTTATGGTAGTAATGCTGATGATCTTTTTTCGTTTGCGCCTTATTTACCCAAATCACATGTAGTAATTTCACTCCAAGCTCCATTAGCTCTGGGCAATGAAAGTTTCGCCTGGTATCAATTAGGTATTGACTCAACTGGAGCAGTTACCTCAGAAATTAATGATGCCTGGAATGTTGTTGACCTACTAATTGAGAATATAGAATCACTTTTACCTAAAAATTCCTTAGACCCCAACGATATCAGTTTATTCGGTTTTAGCCAAGGGGCAATTATAAGTTGGGCACTAGCATTTCAACACCCAAAAAAAGTGAGACGTATTATCGCGTTAAGCGGATTAATCCATGATAGTGTTCCCACTTCAAGCAAACCTGAGTTTATTGCCTATGCAGCACACGGTACCTCAGATAGTGTCATTCCAGTTGAAAGTGCCAGGAAACATATTCTTCCATTGAGTCATCTTTATAAAGAAATTCAATATCAAGAGTTTCCTGACGGACATGAAGTTTCACAAGAAAACTTTAAAGCTTTAATACAATGGATCAATAAGACAAATTTATAGGGGAACTACAAAATGAGATAATTCTGTAAACATTACAGAATTGTCGTTTTTAATTAAATATTCAATTAAAGCCTGCCCATAAAATGAATCACTTTTATAGCCTATGAGAATCCACTTTTTATTAATTACCTTTATTTGATCAACAAGAAAAATATTTTTTTTTGGGATTGAGGGAATCAATTTTCTCAATCCACCTTTAGTATTCAATGATCTCAACTCATCGATAAGCTGAGTTTCATTTATTTCAGAATCTACAGATAAAGAGAAATATACATTGGTATCTCTATATTCCTGTAAAAATTTAATAGAGTCTTTAAGTTTGACGTTAGTTTTATTTTGTTTTTGAATTAAATCATCCTGATAATTCAATACCTTATTTGTGTTAAATAACTGAAAAAATAATAAAATGCAAACAAAGATAAAAAGGTAAAAGATAATTTTAAATTTCATGAAGAACTTATTCTGAAGTTATTGTTAGATTGTCATAGGCTAAAAAAACATTGGGAGGTAGTTTTTTGCTAACCTCATCATGAAAGCCCATCAGATGACTTATGTGAGTAATATATGCCCGTTTAGGTGCAATATATTTAATCATTGCTAATGCTTCTTTTAGATTGAGATGATTTGGATGGGGCTCAATTCTTAAGGCACTTATAACTAAAACGTCTAAATCATTTAGTTTATCTAATTCGGCGTCACTTATTGTTTTAACATCCGTTAAATAAGCAAAATAATCTATACGATATCCGAGTACAGGTAATTGATTATGCATTACCTCAATGGGAATAATAATTTTATCATTAAATTCGAAAGAAGACAATATTTCAGTTGCATTTACAGAAGGAGCTCCAGGATATTTATTTATTTTAGAAAAAATATAATCAAAACGTTTAGAAAGATTATCTAGAACTCGTTTACTACCAAAAACGGAAATATCGCCTTGTTTGAAGAAAAAAG
Source organism: Flavobacteria bacterium MS024-2A (assembly GCA_905181895.1). GTDB lineage: Bacteria > Bacteroidota > Bacteroidia > Flavobacteriales > Flavobacteriaceae > MS024-2A. Next base: position 4,547 of record CAJJAB010000128.1, read on the forward strand.
GGCGAATGTCGTCAATTCCGGCAGTGTGATCTGCATGTTCATGGGTAAACAAAATGGCATCCAAAGTTTTGCAATTGACACGAAGCATTTGCTGTCTAAAATCCGGACCACAATCTACAACCAAATTAACATTTTCCCATTGAATTAAAATTGAAACTCTTAACCGTTTGTCCTTTTTATTTGAACTAATACATACTGGATGATTACTTCCAACAACAGGAATGCCTTGAGAGGTTCCTGTGCCTAAAAAATGAATTTTTATCATACTTAAAACAAAGGTAGATATTTGCTTTTATATAGCTAGGAACTTTGTATTTTTGATGGGAATGAATTCTAAATATTATGTCTGAAATTCTAGGTGATAAAGGTTTTGATAATAAACCATCTATTGAGGCAAAAGCACTTCGAATAAACTTAAACAAATATATTTACGGAACCTTCGCAGAAATTGGTGCGGGACAAGAAGTTGCTCGTCATTTTTTTAGAGTGGGTGGTGCTTCAGGAACAATTGCAAAAACTATTAGTGCTTACGATAAAAACTTTAGTGACACTATTTATGGTGAAGAAGAAGACAGTCGTTATGTTACTGAAACTCGACTTGAAAAAATGCTTTCACACGAAATGGGATTATTGAAAAACAGAATTCCTAAAGAAGATCATCCCAACAAGATGTTCTTTACATTTGCGGACACTGTAACTACGATTGACTTTGCGAAAAAATTCATGGGACATGGTTGGATGGGAATTCGTTTTCAAACGACTCCAGAAGAACCTTACAACGAAATAACATTACACGTACGTTTTCATCAAAGTGAAGCCCGTCTCCAACAAGAAGCTTTAGGTTTTATGGGTGTTAACTTAGTCTATGGAGCATTTTACAAAAGCTATGATCCTAAAAAGTTATTACGATATTTATATGATCATATTGATCATGATGCCATTGAAATAGACACAATCAACTTCTCTGGTCCTAAATTTAAGGATGTTGATAATCGCTTAATGAGTTTGCAACTCATTAGAAACGGAATGACTGATGCTGTTATGTTTAATCCTGACGGAAATAATATTCTTCCAGCACGTGTTTTATATAAAAAAAATATTTTAGCTCTTAGAGGAAGTTTTCGTCCTGTAACGAAAGTTAATATTGATATGTTTGATAAATCTTTCGAAATATTTTCAAGAGAAGCTAATGTTGATACTGAAAAAACTGAAGTTATTTTTGAAATCACATTATCAAATCTAAGAGCAGCAGGGGAAATTGATGAAAAAGACTTTATGGATCGAGCAAAATTACTTTGTTCACTGGGACATACTGTAATGATCTCCAATTTTAAAGAATATTATCGTTTGGTGGATTATTTCTCTAATTACACAAAAAAACAAGTTGGTTTAGCTATGGGAGTTAATAATTTTGTTGAAATTTTTGATGAACAATACTACCAAGATTTGAGTGGAGGAATCCTTGAGGCTTTTGGAAAAATGTTTTACAACAATCTTAAGGTATATCTTTATCCAATGCACGATCAAAAAACAGGAGAAATTATTAATAGTAATAATCTTAAGTTACATCCACGAATGAAAGATTTCTACAAGTTCTTTAAATACAATAACAAAATTGTAGATATCTTTGATTTTGATGAAAGTCACCTTTCTATTTTCTCAAGGGAAATTTTAACTAAAATCAAAAACAAAAACGAGGGTTGGGAGAATGAATTACCTAATGGTATTGCAGAAATGATTCGAAATGAAAATATGTTTGGATACAAAAACTAAATTTTCATTCCAAAATTTGAGCAGCATGCTCTTTCGTCTTAACCTTTTCAATCACTCGTTCAATGATTCCTGTTTCGTCAAGAACAAAAGTCATTCTATTTATTCCTTCGTATTCTTTACCCATGAATTTTTTGGGTCCCCATACTCCAAAGGCATTAATTAAATCTTTTTCAGTATCTGCTAATAAAGGAAATGGTAAATCAAACTTATCAACAAATGCTTTTTGTTTTTTTTCAGTATCTGCACTAACGCCCAAAAGAACATAGCCCGCATCCTTTAATTCTTTATAATGATCTCTCAAATCGCACGCCTCAGCAGTACATCCAGGAGTATTTGCTTTGGGGTAAAAAAAGACAACAACCTTTGATCCTTTATAATTCTCTAAAGAATGTGAATTTCCTAAATGGTCTTTAACTGTAAATGAAGAAACTTTTTCTCCTACTTTTAATGGTTTCATAATCATATCATTTTAGTATTTTCGAATATAAAAATAATTGATGACAAAAAAAGAGAAAGTTCACTTTACAATAAATACTTTAGAAGCATTATATCCTGAAATTCCAATTCCTTTAGATCATTCTGATCCTTACACACTCTTAATTGCAGTGTTACTCTCCGCCCAGTGTACAGATGTTCGTGTTAATAGTATTACACCTCTTTTATTTGAAAAAGCATCAACGCCAGAGAAAATGATTAAATTAAGTGTTGAAAAAATAAGAAATATTATTCGTCCAGTAGGTTTATCTCCAATGAAGTCAAAGGGGATTTATGAATTGTCACATATTATACTTAACAAATACGAAGGTAAGGTGCCGCAAGATCTTGAAGCTCTTGAATCACTTCCCTCTGTGGGTCATAAAACAGCTAGTGTGGTTATGGCCCAAGCATTTGGTGTCCCTTCTTTTCCTGTAGATACTCATATTCATCGTTTAATGTATCGATGGGGATTAAGTAATGGAAAGAATGTAGTTCAAACAGAGCGTGATGCAAAGCGACTATTTCCCAGAGAAAAATGGAATGATTTGCATTTACAAATTATTTGGTATGGTAGAGAATATTCGCCAGCTAGAGGTTGGAAACTAGATAAAGATCTTATTACAAAAACAATTGGAAGAAAAAGTGTAATTAATAAGTTAGTTAATTAAAATCAATTCTTTAGTAAATCGAGTGATTTAGTATTAGTTTTTTCAATGGAATAGGACCTAGAGAATGCTAAAATACGGTTGATTATGACCAATCTTGGTTTGGAGATTTTGGAAACGGCAGGTTTTGCTCTCAGATAATTTTTATTCATTTAATATAATATAAAATAAAAACGCAAAGAACAGCTTAAAATTGTGCTTAGTCTAAAATAATTTGATTCACTTCTACTAATTTCCTGATGTTAATGATGGCATAACGCATTCTGCCTAGCGCAGTATTAATGCTGACATTAGTGTTTTCTGCAATCTCTTTAAAACTCATATCTCTATATAGACGCATTATTAGTACCTCTTTTTGGTCTTCAGGAAGTTCATGTACTAATTTTTGTAAATCCTTTATAATTTGATCTTGAAAAAGAGCTTTCTCGACATTTGGAGTATTATCTGATATAAATTTAAAAACATCATACTCGTCATTATTTTCAATTGTAGGAATCCGATTGTTTTTTCTAAAAAAATCAATCACTAAATTATGAGCAATTCGCATTACCCAGGGTAGAAATTTACCCTGTTCATTATAGGTGCCGGTTTTTAATGTTTTGATAACTTTAATAAAAGTATCCTGAAAAAGATCTTCTGCTGTGTCTACATCTAATACTTTAGACTTAATGAAATTGAAAATACGCAATTTATGTCTAGTTATTAAAGCTTCTAATGCGATCTCTGATCCAGAAATGTAATTACTTACTAGAATGGCATCAGTAGGTTGAGGGAATGATTTAAAGTCCATAAAATTACTTTTTTTGGCAAGTATGCCAGTTTA
>CAJJAB010000129.1 GCA_905181895.1 Flavobacteria bacterium MS024-2A
CTTTGATGATGCTCTGTCTTTTAAAAAATTAAAAAATGGTCTATTTGAAGTTGGAATTCATATCGCTGATGTTTCTTTTTATGTTAAACCAAACACAATTTTAGATCAAGAAGCTTATAATCGCGCAACATCAGTTTATTTAGTTGATAGGGTTGTGCCAATGCTACCTGAAGTCCTGTCTAACGGCTTATGTTCTTTACGACCTAAAGAGGATAAGTTTACTTTTTCAGCCGTTTTTACTTTAGATAAAGAAGGAACTATTCTTGACGAATGGTATGGAAGAACAGTAGTAAATTCTAACTATCGCTTTTCATATGAAGAAATTCAAAACCTTTTAGATAACAATAACACTAGAGTTGATTCAAACGTTTCTTTAACAGGAAAAACTTACAATTTACCCGAGACAGTTGTACATGCGATAACGACTTTAAATTATCAAGCAAAAAAATTACGTAGTCAGCGAATGAAAAATGGTGCTATTTCTTTTGACAGAGTCGAAGTTAATTTTAATTTGGATAATAAAAATAAACCAGAGTCCGTTTATTTTAAAACTTCAAAAGACGCTAACAAATTAATAGAAGAATTTATGCTTCTAGCCAACAAGAGGGTAGCTGCTTTTATAAATAAAACAAAACCTTTGCCGCCATTTGTTTATAGGATACATGACGATCCTGATGAACAAAAATTATTTAATTTAAAACAAACCATTTCTCCGTTTGGGTATTCTTTTAACCTAGACAAAAAAAAGGTAAGCTCAGAAATTAATAACCTACTCCTTTCTTGTAATGGAAAAAAAGAGCAAAATTTAATAGATACTTTAACGCTTCGATGTATGTCTAAGGCAAAGTATTCAACAGATAATATAGGTCATTATGGCTTAGCTTTTTCTTATTATACCCATTTTACATCACCCATTCGAAGATATCCTGATGTTATGGTTCATAGGCTTTTACAAACCTACTTAGAAAAAAAACCACCTCCCCCTAAACACATAATTGAAGAGGCTTGCCAACATGCCTCCCAAAGAGAACAATTAGCCACAAGAGCAGAACGAGATTCTATAAAATATATGCAAATGGTTTTTATGGAAGATAAGGTTGGACAGCAATTTCAAGGTGTTATTTCCGGTGTAACAGAACGGGGTCTATATGTAGAGTTAATTGATAATAAGTGCGAAGGAATGATCCGCGTAATTGATATTAAAGGCGACTTTTATCGTTATGATGATCGCCAACATTTGTTAATAGGAGAGCGAACAAAAAAAACCTATCAATTAGGAGATATGATTAACATTAAAGTAAAGAAAGTGAACATCCTTCGTCGTTTTCTTGATTTTGTTCCAGTTTAATAAATTTTTTATGATTAACAAGAGATATTTATTTCCCCTTTATTTCTTAACCTTTCTAAGCGTTTTTTCTCAAGATATTGAAAAAAGAACACTCACAATGAGTCCCTTTTATGGGGTTAAAGTCTTCTCTAAATTAGACATTAAACTAATTCCTTCTGAATTTAACAAGGCTGTTATTTATGGCGACCATAAAGACGAGGTTGTGCTTTCTGTTAAGAATAATATAATTAAAATCAAGTTATCATCAAAAAGCTTTTTAGACCCTGGATATACTTTTATAGAATTGCATCATAGCGAACCGTTGCATCAAATCGTGGCACACCAAGGAGTGACATTATCAGGCGAGCCAATAGAGCAAACAAGCCTAAAGGTTGAGGCAAGAAGCGGAGCAGCTATCACACTTAACACAACTTTAGATCGCCTAGACGTGACAAGCAATACGGGGGGAAGAGTTATCCTTGAAGGGAAGGCTACAAGCTTTAGATTATCAATAAATACAGGGGGAAGCTGTGAGGCTGAAGAGCTGGTAACCGAACAAAGTGAAATAAAAATTTATGCTGGAGGCTATGCATATGTTACTGCAACCGAACTTGTTGATGCTAAAGTTGTGGGAGGCGGCGTTTTGCGCGTATATGGAAACCCACAAAAACAGATTACTGATATTAAATTTACAGGAAAAATAGTGATTGAACAATAAAAAGAGGCATCGAGCGGATTCGAACCGCTGTACGAGCTTTTGCAGAGCTCTGCCTAGCCACTCGGCCACGATGCCTTTTGGCAAAAGTACTAATATTTAATCGAATTTAAATGCAGATCTTACTAGTTCTCGTTTTACCGCAACTTCCTCTACATTTCCCCCAATCGGTGGATTTATTTTTGCCACTTTTACTTTTGCTCTTTCTACTTTAGGGTGTTCCTCTAAAATTTTTTTTAGAATTCGGTCAACAACATGTTCTAGTAATTTTGACCGCTGTTCCATTTCTGTCTTCACTATAGAGTGAAGGGAAACATAGTCGATAGTTTCTTCCAGGCGGTCGCTCTTTGAAGAAGAGCCTAAGCTTGCCTCTACGGTTACGTTTATTAAATAATCGCTACCAATTTTTTCTTCCTCATCCATACATCCGTGAAATGCGTACAAACGGATGTTTTTTAAATATATCTTTCCCATAATTTTAGCAAATATAAAGACTGTTTTCTTGATACCCTGCAAAGCATCCATTCATTATCTTTGTAAAAATAAAAAAAGGAATGGAGCGTCCCCTAAACTTTATTGAACACATTATTGAAGAA
>CAJJAB010000130.1 GCA_905181895.1 Flavobacteria bacterium MS024-2A
AATAATAGTTTATATAACAATAGCCAACTTATATTAATTGTCAACAAATAATGAATAAACTAATAAACATCCTTTAAACAAAATAAACCTCTTTTTTTACTTTTATAAAAAACAAATTATGCAAATAAGCATCGGAAATGATCATGCAGGACCAGAATACAAAAAAGCAATAAGTGATTTTTTAAAAAAAGAGGCACACGACACGGTTAATCATGGAACTGATTCTTATTCAAGCGTTGATTATCCTGATTTTATTCATCCAGTTGCCAAAGATGTTTCAGAAGGAAGAGCTGTTTTTGGCATTATCATTTGTGGTAGTGGAAATGGAGCAAATATGACCGCAAATAAACATAAAAAAATAAGATCAGCCCTTTGTTGGAATAGAGAAATCGTTATACTAGCAAGAGAACACAACGACGCTAACATTTTAAGTATACCGGCACGTTTCGTTTCTATTCCACAAGCTGTAGAGATGGTGAAAACTTTTATAAACACAAACTTTGAAGGAGGAAGACACAAGAGAAGGATTGATAAAATTCCATACAAATAATGCTTTTGTTTGAATGCAAAACCTTTAACGCCCTTACCCTAAATGAGCTCCATGACTTATATGCTTTGCGATCGGCGGTTTTTGTTGTTGAGCAGAACTGTGTTTATCAAGATATTGACGGAAAAGATCCCTTAGCTCTTCATTTGATTGGAAAAAAGAAAGATAAAATTGTCGCTTATGCAAGAATTGTTTCGCCGGGCGTTTCTTATACCTCTTTTGTCTCTATTGGCAGGGTAGTTGTTTCCGCTATAAGGAGAGGGGAAAATCAAGGGCATCAGCTAATGACGTTTTGTTTAAAACAAACGAAAAAGCATTATCCAAAAGAAAAGATTAAAATATCAGCACAAGCACACCTAGAAAAATTTTATAATGAGCATAATTTCGTGGCTACTGGTAAGGCTTATCTGGAAGATGGCATTCCTCATATAGCGATGGTTTTAAAAGAATAAAAGTTATTTTTGTTTGAGTAAAAAAGCTATTTCTCTAATAATTATATGCGTCTTAACTTGTTTTTTACCAGTAAAAACAAGCATACAATTGCCTGGGAATAAGTTTAAAGATTGGGTTTTTTTAAGACCTTCTCGTAATTGTCTTTTAATACGATTTCGATCCACTGCTTTATTGAAACTTCTTTTTGAAACGGATACACCCGCGAATAATACCCTCTGATTTTCAATTTCAAGATATCTTAACAAAAGGAGCTGTGAGCGAACAACATCCCCTTTTTCAAAAAGATTGTCAATCACGCTTTTACTCTTTAACCGGTTGAGTGTGATATTAGTTTTCTGGCGCAACATAATAATTGTCGTTTTTATCAACATCGGCCATTAAATTACTCGGGTCTATTACAATAATTTGAATATCCTGTTTTGGTTTATTTATAATTAAAGAATACTCAGGACTTGCCCAATTCCAGTCTTTTTCAACGGTCCAGCCTATTGCATATGGGTTCTCTTTTTCTCCCCGCATTAAAGAAATAGGGATATAATGCAGCTCGGTTTCACCATTTTTGTATTGAACTAAAATTTCTAATGGCATAGGCATTAATTCTTTTCGTTTGAGAAGAATTTTTGTAACACCATCAACTGCATTTACCCCTGAAATAGCGTAATCAATTTTGTTTGTTGTTTGCGTCCAATCTGTAAGAAACCATTGGAGTTGAAGCCCAGACACACGTTCGGCAATTTGTCGTAAATCATTTGGAAGAGGGTGTTTAAATTTCCACTCGTCATAGTAGGTTTGTAGAATAACGTAGAGCTTTTCTTTTCCGACAATATAACCGAGCTGACCTAGGAAAACCGCTCCTTTATTATAAGCAGTACTTTCATAAGCATAATTATGGCTGTAGCGGTTTGCGTTTGTGCTTTGAGGCATTTCCACACCAGACTCAGCCAAATTAAAATATCCACTGTAGGATCTTTCTAGCGGAAAGTCTTTGTTCTTCTCTAAAATTTGATCCTCAGCTAGTGTTGAGATAAAGGACGTAAACCCTTCGTCCATCCATTCATGTTTTGTCTCGTTTGTAGCTAAAATGTGTTGAAACCAGGAATGAGCTAATTCATGTGCCGTTACACCAAAAAGCGACCCATATTTTCGCCCCCCGGTAATGAGGGTCAGCATGGCGTATTCCATACCACCGTCACCTCCTTGAACAACTGAGTATTGTTTGTAAGGATAAGCACCCACTTTTTCGTTATAAAATTTCATTAATTTAACCGTATCTGGCTGAAGTTTTTTCCAATTCTCTATAATTTCAGGATTGTTTTTATAGAAAAAATGAAGGGTAACATTGTTAGGCCCGGGATAAGTATCATGAATATATTCTGGGTCTGCAGCCCATGTGAAATCATGTACCTGAGGAGCAACAAAATGCCAAGTAACATTTCCTTTTTTTGATTTTGGTTTTTTCCTATCAGAATAACCCATTCCAATATCTTCTGCATTTTGTAAGTAACCACTTGCAGCGACAACAAACTTTTTGTTTAAAGTAATTTTCACATCAAAATCTCCCCAAACACCATGAAACTCTCTTCCCGTATAAGGATCTGCGTTCCAGCCCTCTCGGTCATATTCTGCCATCTTGGGGTACCATTGTGCCATAGAAAAGGCAACACCCTCTTTAGAGTTTTTCCCCGCACGTCGCACAACATCAGGAACATGGCCCTTAAAAGACAATTCGAATGTTGTACTTTCTCCCGGTAAGATGGGTTTATGTAAAGGCACCTCTAGGATAGTTTCAGAATCTATAGGAGACAATAAAACACCGTCTTGCATGAGTCCACTTACTTTCAAATATCCTTGCTGATCAAGCGTTAAAGAATCTAAATCTACCTTAAAACGAGTGTTTTTATCACCGCCGCTCTTTTGGCGTACAGCCATTTCGCTTCCTGGCTTAAAGGCGTTAAAATACAAATGGTAAAAAACTTTGTGTAAAGTTTCAGGCGAATTATTAGTGTATACTAGCTTTTGAGTACCGCCATACAGAGCAGTTTCTGTGTCTAGACTAACGTCAATAGTATAATCTACTGCCTGTTGCCAGTACTGAGCCGAGCCAATCTGGAAGATTAATAAGTTAATTAAAAAGGGAAAAATGCGTTTCATAATTCTTTTTTTGAAAGGGATAAATATAAGACTACTTAGGAATTAAAATAAGAATCAAAGTTAAAATCAGCATCGGCACGAACACCTTTTTCCGTTTGTTTTAAAGAAATTAACTGATGATGTGGATCATGTTCTAAAACTAGCAAAGCATCTTCCAAAAGAGCATAATCTAAAAAAGCCTTTTTCTCTTTAAGGGTCAATAAAGGGCGTGTGTCATATCCCATTATATAGGGAATTGGAATATGTCCAGCAGTTGGAATAAGGTCAGCAGCATAAATGACCTTCTTTTTTTTGTAGTTTATTATAGGAAGCATTTGTTTTTCTGTATGTCCATCAACTAACAAAATAGAAAAAGGAAAGGGGGTTTGCTCAAGCAGAGGCCCCTTTCCTTCTATAAAGTTTAATTGACCGCTTTCCTGAATTGGGAGAATATTTTCTGGTAAAAACGAAGCTTTTTCTCGTGTATTGGAATTTATGGCCCAATCCCAATGGGATTTATGGACCCAAAAGGTTGCGTTTTTAAAAGCAGGCTCAAGGAGTCCATTTTTTGAACGCTGAACAGCTCCACCACAATGATCAAAATGTAAATGCGTAAAAAAAACATCAGTAATATCGTCTTTGTGAAACCCCGCCTTCTTTAAAGAATGATTTAAAGAATGATTTCCAAACAAACCATAATGGCCAAAGAATTTATCACTTTGTTTATTGCCCATTCCAGTATCAATTAATATCAAGCGCTCCCCTTCTTCTATCAGCAGGCAGCGAGTTGACATTTCAATCCGGTTTTTATTATCAGCAGGATTGGTTCGTTCCCATAGTGGCTTGGGAACAACACCAAACATGGCACCTCCATCTAATTTGAAATCCCCGGCTTCAATTACGTAAAGCTTCATTTACTTTAATTTTATACGTGCTAGTATGTCAGATGAGGTTAGGTATAGATATTTTTCATCAGCATCAAAGGCACAATTTGCAGTAGCTTTCCCTGAACGAATAGTTCCTAAATGTTTTCCTTCAGCGTTAAGAATTAAGACCCCTCCAGGACCTGTTGTGAAAATCACCCCTGAAGAATGGACTTTAAGTCCATCAAAAAGGCCGCGCTCTTTTCTTTTTAAAGTTTTAGCGTCAAAAAATATCCTCTGGTTAACTAAGTTTCCATCAACTAAATCAAAAGCAGCTATAATAGCATTTTTAATGTCTGAATTTCCAACATACACTGTTTTCTCGTCCTTGGAAAGAGCAATACCGTTTGGCCTTGAAAGACTTTTATTTAAAAGGGTAATCCCAGAGGAAAAGGACCATCTATAAATTCCATTAAACGAAAGTTCTTTGAGGGAGTCTTCACCTTGTTGTTTCATGCCATAAGGAGGGTCAGTGAAAAACAAATCCCCATTTTTATTAAATGTTAAATCATTCGGGCTGTTCAACCATTTACCGTCATAATGATCTACTAAGGTTTCATACTCAGGCTTATCAAATTGCCATTTTTTTAGGCGCGCAACTCGACGATCACCGTGCTGGCAAAGCACTAAATTTCCTTTTGGATCTAGCGCGAGTCCATTAGCACCCTCATTTTCACTATGGGGAGCATGGCCAGTCATTCCACTGGGGTTTAAAAACTCAACAAGACCTTCTTTATCAGTCCATAAATAAGCTGTGTTTTTTGGAACGTCAGTGAATAAAAGACCATTTAGCCTAGGAACCCAAAGGGGACCTTCCGCCCAAACAAAACCTTTAGCAAGCACCTCTATAGAAGCATTCTTGGGAATAAGCAGGTCTAACTGAGGATCTAAACGCTCTATTTCTCCAAGAGTTTCTTGGCCTTTTAGGGTCAAA
>CAJJAB010000131.1 GCA_905181895.1 Flavobacteria bacterium MS024-2A
TACGTTGCATATTTGATTAATAACCCTGTCAGTCCTTTAATAACTGTTTCATATGCTGAAAAAAATAAGGATGTTACTATAACGTACAGTGCTCCGTTTAAAAATGATAGATTAATTTTTGGTTTAGAATCTGAATCTCCTTTAGTTCCTTTTAACAAATATTGGAGAACTGGAGCAAATAGACATACTATGATAAAAACCACTAAAGATTTAATTTTTGCAGATAATGTCTTAAATCCTGGCGAATACTCAATGTATACTGTTCCTGGTAAAGATACTTGGGATGTTACTTTTAATTCTACCAACGAATACTTTGGGATTTCACAACCTAATTCTGAAATGGATTTATTTACAATTTCGGTACCATCTAATATTACAGAAGATTCTATTGAGCAATTTACTATAGACTTTATTCCTTCACCCCCTGGTGGTCCTTCCTCTTCAGCGATTAGATTAAGATGGGATTTGACAGAAGTAGTAATTCCTTTCAAGTAGTATTATGTTTTCTTTTAAAAATTTTTTAAAAGCAACATTGTTTTTATTCTCTCTTCTAATTATAATTTTATTATTTGGAGGCATTTCTTATTTTGTAATTGATAAGATTCAACAAAAGAATAATTTAATGGATATTGAAGAATATTCTCCAATATCTTCACTTAAAGTTCCTGCGAATATTACAAAAAGTGCAAAGTTTCCTTTTATAGATGTTCACAGCCACCACTGGGATATGCCAGTTAAAGATCTTTCTGATCTAGTTAAAGAGATGGATAGTTTAAATATGGTTTACATGATTAACCTAAGTGGATCAGGCTTTGCAACTTTCTCTGGAAATCAATCGTTAATGGATTTAAATCTTTCAAAATCTATAGAAAATGTTAAACAAAATTATCCAAAAAGATTTGGTGTTTTTGTAAATCTAAACTTTGACAAAATTGATGAAGATGATTTTGCGTCAAGTTCTGTAAAAATTTTAGAAAAGGCAGTTAAACAAGGGGCTATTGGATTAAAAATCTATAAAAATTTAGGTCTCAATTTAAAGGATTCTAGTACTACAAGAGTAAAAGTAGATGATATAAGATTATCTCCTATTTGGGATGCTTGTGCAAAATTAAATATTCCCGTGTTGATTCATTCTGGAGAGCCCTCCCCTTTCTTTGATCCAATTGATAAATATAATGAGAGATGGTTACACGCTAGACAAAAACCAAATAGCTTTAGACCTTCAAGTAAATACCCAACTTTTGATACTGTAATGAATGAACAGTATAATATGTTTAAAAATCATCCTAATACTACGTTTATTAATGCTCATATGGGATGGATGGCAAATGACTTAGATAAGTTGGGAAGACATTTAGATAGTCTTCCGAATGTTTATACAGAAATTGGCGCTGTTATTGGTGAATTGGGAAGACAACCAAGAAGAGCAAGAAAATTTTTTATAGACTATCAAGATAGAGTCATGTTTGGAAAGGACACCTACAAGAAATCTGAATTTGATGTTTATTTTAGAGTTCTTGAATCTTCAGATGAATATTTTGACTATTATAGAAAAAGACATGGTCTTTGGAAAATGTATGGTCTTAACCTTCCAGATGAGGTCTTGAAAAAATTATATTATCAGAATGCTTTAAAACTCTTTCCTTCGATTGACTCTAAATTGTTTGAATAATTTTTTTATTCTTTCCAATAGATAGTGTTTTGTAAATTGATTATTTGTGATTAACTATGCATTAATATTAAATGTATTGGTATGACAATTGGGATCCCAAAAGAAATTAAAAATAATGAATTTAGAGTGGGAATGACTCCATCTGGTGTCAATTCTTTCATTAGAAATGGGCATGAAGTATACGTGCAGCAAGGTGCTGGTTTGGGCAGTGGTTTTTCAGATTTACTATATAGCACTGTAGGCGCTCAAATGTGTGAATCGATTGAAGAAGTTTATTCTAAATCAGAAATGATAATTAAAGTTAAAGAACCTTTAAAAAAGGAATATAGTCTAATAAAAAAAAATCAAATAATATATACATTTTTCCATTTTGCTTCCTCTAAAGAGCTTACCGAAGCGATGATAAGTAGTGAATCAATTTGTTTAGCATATGAGACTGTTCAAAATCCTGACCACTCCCTACCCCTTCTAACTCCAATGTCTGAAGTTGCAGGAAGAATGGCTACTCAACAAGGTGCTAAATTTTTAGAAAGACCACAGGGAGGCCACGGCATACTTTTAGGAGGTGTTCCGGGTGTTAAACCCGCAAATGTAATTGTTTTAGGTGGAGGTGTTGTTGGAACACAAGCTGCTAAAATGGCTGCTGGTTTAGGTGCTAATGTTACAATATTTGATATTAGCCTCGATAGATTAAGATTATTAGATGATATAATGCCTAAAAATGTTAACACTCAATTTTCAAATACTTATAATATTTCTGAAGCAATTAAGAGTGCACATTTAATTATTGGAGCCGTATTAATACCAGGCGCCAAAGCACCTAATCTTATAACAAAGGAAATGTTAAATGATTTAAATGAAGGTACGGTGTTAGTTGATGTAGCAGTTGATCAAGGAGGTTGTTTTGAAACAACTTATCCTACAACTCATAAAGATCCTACTTATATAATTGACAATGTTCTTCATTATAGTGTCGCTAATATGCCAGGTGCAGTTCCTGTAACTTCAACAGAAGCATTAACTAATGCTACCATTAGCGGAGGTTTATCGATCGCAAATAAAGGATGGAAAAAAGCATGTGAGGAAGATTTATCTCTAAGGCTAGGATTGAACATAGTCAACGGAAAAATTGTTTATAAGGCAGTTGCAGATGCTTTTAACTTCGATTACACTGATATTAAAACAATTTTCTAGTTATGTCTAATATTCCCTCAGTAAACTTATCGGATTTTTTATCAAATGACGATTCACTTAAAAAAGATTTTGTCAATAAAATTGGTAAAGCTTATAAAGAAATTGGTTTTGTTTCACTAAAGGGTCATTTTCTCACACAAAATAATATAGATAATCTATACGCTCAAATAAAGCATTTTTTTGATCTTCCTCAAGAAACTAAAAATAAATATGAATTTGATGGTTTTAAAGGTCAAAGAGGGTACACTTCTTTTGGTAAGGAACATGCAAAAGGTAAAAAAGAGGGAGATTTAAAAGAGTTCTGGCATTTTGGTCAATATATTGAAAAAGACAATAAAGATTTTAATTACCCCGATAATATTATTATTGATGAATTTCCTGGGTTTAACGATGCGGGGTATAAAACATACAAAGCTTTGGAGAAAACAGGTATTTATGTATTACGAGCCATTGCATTGTTTTTAAGTTTAAAAGAGGATCACTTTGACAAATATGTAATTAACGGGAATAGTATTTTAAGACCTATTCACTACCCACCTATTAAAAAAGAACCTAAAAAAGCTGTCAGAGCTGCTGCCCACGGAGATATTAATCTTATCACCTTGCTTATGGGTGCACACGGAAAAGGTCTACAGGTTAAAAACAATAACGGTGAATGGATAGATGCTATCGCTGAAAAAGATGAGATCGTTATTAATGTAGGAGATATGCTCTCTAGGTACACTAATAATAAGTTAAAATCTACCATTCACAGGGTAGTTAACCCCCCAAAAGAACATTGGACTAAATCAAGATATTCGATTCCTTTTTTTCTTCATCCAATTGGAACTATGAAATTAAATGTCTTAGATAGTTGCGTTGATTCTGCTAATCCAAAGTTATTTAAAGATATTTCGGCTCATGATTTTTTAATTGATAGATTAATTGATATTGGGGTAATGAAAAAAAAATGAAAAAGTTAACCTCTCTTTCAGATTTGGAATCTTTAATTGATCCGTTAGAGTTACCCCCTAATAATTCTCAATTATTATCAAAAAAACCTTTCGTAAAGCAATCCTTAGAGGCTCATTATAGTAAAAAAGGAAGAGCTGGAAAACCTGTAACTGTAATCAAAAATTTCATGGGTTCTAAAGACGAAATGAAAGGTTTAGCAAAAATTCTTAAGAACAAATGTGGTGTAGGTGGTTCAGTTAAAAATGAACAGATTATAATTCAGGGTGAACACCGCGACAAAATAACCTTAATTTTAGAGGGTATGGGTCATTCAGTAAAAAGAATAGGAGGTTAACCTTCGTGATCGTCCTTATCAATCTCAGAATTCTTAAAAATAAGAAATAGAGATATAATTAAAGATAATATTGAAAATGGAGTCGAAAGTGAACTTAAAATAGGTAAAACACCTAAGCCTGTAGCATTTGAGATAAGTTCAAAACCAACAAGTATTGCAAATATATTTTTTCTATTTTCAAAAAATAACGCAGATATTCTTTTGTAAGAAGAGGCTAAATTAAACCATATAGTAGGAACAAAAGATATAGCTAACGCAATTATCCAATTACTTGTCATAGAACTTAACATGGTGTCCATAAATTCTTCTGGATTTTCTTGTATACTTTCTTGAAAGGCAGTTTGATCAAAG